>NZ_CP058334.1:642336-963504 GCF_013391085.1 Natronomonas halophila
TCAATCACGGCTCACAGGTCGCCTTCATGTACTGGCTCGGCGTCGTGGCCGACCACATCGGCCGCAAGCCGCTGGTCGTCGTCGGCATGGGCGGCAGCGCCGTCTTCGCGGTCATGGCCGCCGGCCTGACGATGCTTCCGTCGGGCCTCCCGCAAATCGCCTTCGGCGCACTCACATTCATCGTCCTCGGGGCCTCGTTCTCGGCGATGACCATCGGCGGCCTCGCCTTCATCAGCGACGTGGCGCCGGTCGAACGGGAATCCGAACTGATGGGCATCCGCGAGACGGCGAAGGGCATCGGCGGCGTCATCGGCCCGGCGCTCGTCGGCGCGGGAGCGACCCTGTTTACCTACGAACTCGCCTTCGCGGGCGCGAGCCTCGTCGGCTTCGCCGCGACTGCTATCGTCGCGTGGGGACTGGTCGAGACCTACGATGCCGATAGCAACACCGTCGTCGTGGACGACTGACCTCGACGCGAGTCCAAGGGTGTTTTGCCGCGGCCGTCCAAGGTAGGGATATGAAAATCCGCGGCCAGCGTGAGTGCAAGGAATGCGGGACACGGTGGTCCTACTACGACACCGGCGAGGTAGCCTGCCCGGAGTGCGGTAGCCTCCACAGCGTCGGCGTCGACGAGGAACGCGCCCTCCACACGGCAGCCCCGAAGTCGCTGGACCTCACGCCGATTCGGAACGATGTCGACGAGGTTCCGCTGCGTCGCCTCGCCGAGCGGGCGACCGAACGCGCGAAGGAGTACACCGCGGGCTACGGGTTCATCGACGCCGGCGACCTCCAGCCGCTGGACGACACCTATCTCGCCGCGATGGAACTCCGCCACGTCGCCGGGGAACTCGCCCGGAAATCCAGCGCGACCGAGGATGAGGAACTCTATTTCACCAAACTGCTGCAAGCCGACGAAGGGGAGCGTCCGGACCCCGAGGAAGTACCCGATTCCCTGCGGGCGCTTTCGGGGCTGGCGTACGCGAACGCCGTCGAGGAGTATCGGTCGGACCTCCGAACCTACCTCGACGAGCACGCCGACCCGACGGTCCGAGATACGCTGGAGCGGCTCGCCGACCACACCAAGCGAATCCGAGCGCTCGATGGGGACGTGCCGCCGCGGGAGGCCGAGACGCTCGTGGCGGCCGCTCGCGATGTCGGACGATACCTCATCGAGGGCGACGAAGGCACGCTCACGCAGGCCGAAAATCGCCTGGACGGCCTCGTCTGACGTTACTCGGTGTATTCTGCGGCGAGTCGCTCGACCAACTCTCCGTCGAAAGTGTTCTCCGGCACGTCGTCGTGCCACGCCACCTCGTCGATGCCGGGTTCGGGGCCGAAAGTCGGGTCGTGCTCGGCGGGGGTACCGACGAACGTGGCGAAGTAGAACTCGAAGGATTCGCCAGTCTCCTCGTGGACGAACGTCTGTTCGGCGATGGCGCCGAGGCCGGTTATTTCGACCTCGATGCCGGTTTCCTCCAGCACTTCGCGCCGCGCTGCAGCGACGGGGGATTCATCGGATTCGACGCGGCCCCCCGGAACCAGCCACGCGTCGCCTTCCCGAACGAGGAGGATACGGCCGTCGTCGATAGCTAAACAACCGGCGCCCCACTCGCCGTCGTCGCCACGTTCGATACCTTTCTCGAACCGCTCGGCGGAGATTTCGATGCGTTCGGCCTTGCGGTAGTGGTCGTCGTAGCGGGCCGCCAACACGTCCGGTGAGAGACTCATCGGTAGTCGAAGTTTTTGCGAGAAGTCAGTCAGGGCAGTTCGACGTCGACGTCTTCCTGCAGGCCCGCCGCCTTGACCGTGTTGTACAGGAGCATCGCGCGGGTCATCGGGCCGACACCGCCCGGGACGGGCGTGATGTAGTCGGCCTGCTGCTTGGCGCTGTCGTAGTCGACGTCGCCGACCAGTTCGTAGCCCTTCTCGGTGTCGGCGTCGACGCGGTTGATACCCACGTCGATGACCGTCGCGCCCTCGCCGACCATCTCGGCGTCGATGAACTCGGGCATCCCGGCGGCGGCGACGAGGATGTCGGCGTTGCGGCATTTGGCTTCGAGGTCGTCGGTTCGGGAGTGACAGACCGTCACCGTCGCGTTGCCGTCCGGCGCCTTCTGCAGAAGGAGGTTGGCCAGCGGCTTACCGACGATGTTCGAGCGGCCGACGATGACCGCGTCGGCGCCCTCGGTTTCGATGTCGTAGGCCTCCAGCAGTTTCTGGACGCCGTGGGGCGTACAGGGCCGGTAGCGGTCGTTACCGGCGACGAGTCGGCCGACGTTCTCGGGGTGGAAACCGTCGACGTCCTTGATGGGGTCGATGCTCCGGAGGACCTGCCGGTCGTCGACGTGGTCGGGGACGGGCATCTGGACGAGGATGCCGTGGACCTCGGGGTCGGCGTTGAGGTCGTCGATGGTGTCGTAGAGTTCCTCGGCGGGCGCGTCGGGGTCGATTTCGACGTGGATGCCGTTGATGCCGACCTCCTCGCAGTCCCGCTGTTTCATCGAGACGTACGTCTCGCTGGCGGGGTCGTCGCTCATCAGGACGGTGGCGAGGCCGGGCGTGACGCCCTCAGCTTCGAGCGTCTCGATGCCCTCGGCAAGTGATTCGCGGATATCAGCGGCGACGGCATTGCCGTCGATGTCCTCTGTCATTACCGGAGGCTGGTCGGCCCGTACGTATAAAATATCCGGGTTCGTGCCTTTTTCTATCCGTTAGTGTGGTAACGTGTACAAGAACATGCCTATAATTCGCCTCCAAGCACCTTCGCCGCCGTGAGTATCGGGTCCCACGTCGTGTTGAACGGCGGCGCATAGGCGAGGTCGTAGTTCGCCAGTTCCGCGACGGTAACGCCCTCGGTGACGGCGCCGACGACGGCGTGGCTCCGGTGGACCGCCCCCTCGCCGTACTCGGAGACGAGGCTGGCACCGAGGACACGCTCGGTGTCGCGGTCGGCCGTCAGCGTCACTTTCACGGTGCCGCCCTCGGGGTAATAGCCCGCGCGGGATTTGGCGTCGATGGTCTCCGTGACGGGGTCGAAGCCCGCTTCCATGGCTTCGTCATGGTCCAAAATCCCGGTACGAGCCGCCTCGACGTCGAAGGCCTTGACCGCCGCTGTGCCCGCGATACCGCCACCCTCTGTCGGGGTGCCGGAGACGGTCTGGCCGACCGCGCGTCCGTGCCGATTCGCGGTCAGCGCCAGCGGGACGTAGGCCGGGTCGCCGGTGACGACGTGTTCGGCCTCCGCGCAGTCGCCGGCCGCGTAGACGTCCGGCAGGTTCGTCTCCCGGTATTCGTCGGTAGCGATGGCGCCGGTCGGACCGAGTTCGACGCCCGCCTCATCCGCGAGGTCGGTTCGCGGCCGGACGCCCGTTCCGAGCAGGGCCATCTCAACCTCGATGCGTTCGCCATCGGCCGTGACGATGGCCTCGATTTCCTCGTCGCCGTCTCGCGGCTCGTCGCCGCTCGATTCTTCCGCGGCGCGTTGCGCCGCGCCCTCGAAGGCCTCGACCTCAGAATTCAGATACACTGCAACGTCCTTCGATTCGATGTGTTCGCGGACGGCCTCGCTGGTGGCCTCGCTGAACCCCTTGAGGATTCGGTCGCCGCGCTGGAAGAGATGAACCTCGAAGTCGTTTTCGGCCAGCGCCTCGGCCATCTCGACGCCGATGTAGCCGCCGCCGACGAGGCCGACCGCGCCCTCACAGGATTCGAGGAAATGGCAGGCCGGCCCCCGGTCCGGCTGTTCGAGCGGGCCGTCCTCCCGCGAACGGGCGACGAACTCCCGCAGTTCCTTGCCTTCGGTCATCGACCCGAGCGTGTAGACGCCCTCGCGGTCGCGGCCGTCGATGGACGGAACGACCGCTTCCGCACCCGTGGCGATGAGGAGGTCGTCGTATTCGACGGTCACCTCGCCGTCGTCGTGTTCGGCTGTGACGGTACGCTTCTCGGGGTCGATAGCGACGACTTCGTGGCCCGTCCGCAGGTCGATATCCCGCTCCTCGCGGAACTCCTCGGGCGTCACCGAGACGAGTTCCTCCAGCGTCTGGATTTCGCCCTTGATGTAGTACGGCAGGCCACAGGCGCCGTAGGAGACCCACTCGCCCTTCTCGAAGACGACGACGTCGAGGTCCGGGTCGTCGCGTTTGGCCTTGCTCGCGGCGCTCATCCCTGCGGCGTCCCCGCCGATGACGACGAACGTGCTCATACTGACCGTTCACAGCGACGGCGAATAAAGGCCGGTCGCTCGTGTGCTTGGAAGAGGCGGTCGCGGACGTCAGGTCTGGTCCATCGGCTCGGTGTACCACCACGCCCACGCGATGAGGACGACCTGCATCGGGAGGCGGCCCCACCGCGCCAGCGGCGAAGGGTCGCGAATCGGCGCCGACGCGCCCTCGATGACCACGCCGCTCGTCGCCATGTAGACGTTCGCCGGGAAAACGGCGACGAGCAGAGCAATCAACCCCCACGCCGCGTAGGGTCGCGTTCGCGGATGGAACATCCCCAGCCCGAGGGCAACCTCCGCGACGCCGGAGAGATACACCAGCGCCATCGGCGCCGGCAGATACGGCGGGATAATCTGGACGTACGACTCCGGCGCGACGAAGTGCATGATGCCGGCGATGACGTAGATGCCACCCATCAGGTAGCCGAGCGGCCGCTTGAGGCGAGTCAACAACTCCGAGAGGCCGGCGTCCATAGGTACGACTCCGGCCGCGAGGGGTTATTCCTTGGTGCTGGCGCATGTTTCCCCGGCTTCGGCCCGGCGGTCGCCCCGGCCTCGATGCGGCCAGCGGTTACCGATTGTATCGCCGATGCCGGTACTAACTTACCACTGTAAATCGATGGGTGTTGTATGCCAACCTCACAGTTCAGCGTCGAGGGACGCAACGCTATCGTCACCGGCGCATCGCAGGGCATCGGAAAGACCATCGCCGAACGACTCGCCGCCGACGGCGCGAACGTCGCCATCTGTTCGCGCGCACAGGAACGGGTCGACCCCGTCGCCGAGGGGATTCGCGACGAGGGCGGCACCGCACTCGCCGTCGAGTGTGACGTCCGGGATTCCGAATCGGTTCAGGCGTTCGTCGACGAAACCGTCGAGGAGTTCGGCGGCGTCGACCTGCTGGTCAACAACGCCGGCGGCGAGTTCGTCGCTCCCTTCGAGGACATCTCCGAGAACGGCTGGAAATCCATCGTCGACCTCAACCTCCACGGCACCCGCCACGGCATCCAGGCCGTCGGCGAATACATGCGCGAAAACGACGGTGGCTGTATCATCAACATGTCCAGCGTCAACGGCCAGCACGCCGCGCCCCACGAGAGCCACTACAGCGCCTCGAAAGCCGCCATCATCCGCCTGACCGAGACGCTGGCGACCGAATGGGCCAAATACGGCATCCGCGTCAACTGCGTCGCCCCCGGCCTCATCCAGACGCCCGGCGTCGCCGAGACGCTCGGCATCGACGAGGACCAGATGCCCGACCGCGAGGAAGTCGACCGCCGCATCGGCCACACCGAGGACATCGCCGACGTCGTCCAGTTCCTCGCCAGTGACGCCGCCGCGTTCATGAACGGTGAAACAGTCACTGTAAAGGGCGTGCCGCGGGCTGGCAACAGTTTCGACGTCGACCTCGGTCTCGAATAACAACGAAGAAATCGCTTTTTTCGACGCCCGGACGCGTTACCCGAATATCGGGTCGGTGATCGGGTCGAGCACGCTGCCGTTCTCCGGCGTCGCCGTCGGCGTCGCCGTGGGTTCAGGCGTCGGTGTCGCCGTCGGTGTTGGTGTCGCTGTCGGCGTCGGTGTTGGCGTCGCTGTCGGCGTTGGCGTTGGTGTCGCCGTCGGCGTCGGTTCGGGTGTCGGTTCCGGCGTCGGTTCCGGCGTCGGCGTCTCGGTTGCGGTCGCGACCGGCTCTTCGCCCCCGGTGTCGGCCGGCGGGCTACCGAATCCGGCGGCCGGTCCGAGCGCGGCGATGGACCCGGTCAGCGTCAGGCCGACGGCGACGAGGCTGGCCGCAAAGAGCGCGAACGCGGCCGCTTTGATGGGCGGCGTGTCGGTGATGCTGCCGCCCGGCGGAGTCGGATAGCTCGGTTCCTCGATGGTGGCCGAGCCGCCCGCGGCCGACTCCGGTTCGGGTTCGATCGGCTCGATGATTTCCGCGGTGCCGTCGCCCTCGCTGAGCCACTCGCCGAACTCGAAGCCGCCCGGGTACGTATCTGCCTGCTGTGGCCCGCTGAAGAAGGGCAGCAGACCGAGCAGTCGCGCCCGGGTCGAGACGTCCGGTTTGGGCGTCGCGCCGACGACCCGGGGCGTTTCCGGCGGCTTCGTTGGTCCGATTTCGCCGTCGTCGGCCATCCAGCGGCGGAAGTCGAAGCCCGAGTAGGTCGGACCGAGGTCGGCCTCGGGTTCGGGTTCGGCCGTTTCGGTGTCGACGGCCTCGGCCTCGGTGGCGTCGAGCCAGCCACCGAAATCGAAGCCCTCGAAGTCAGTTGGTTCGACCGTCTCGACCGGTTCCTCGGTATCGACGGCGTGTTCTGCGGGTTCGTCGGGGGTCGGCGAGGTGTAGCTCCCGAGCCACTCGGTGAAATCGAAGCCACCGAAACTCACCGATTCGGCCGCCGACGTGTCGGACTCCGACGAGCCCCCACCCCAGAGGTTCGATAGCGACCCACCGAGCCATTCCCGGAAGTCGGAGCCGGCGCCCCGGCTAGTCCCGGCCCCGTCGGTACGGGTCGGCGGACGCTCGTCGTCGTCCCTGCCACCGCCGTCGGCCATCCCGAACTGGAACCCGCCGACCGCTTCGGGTCGTTCGCGTTCGTCATCCGGTGTTGTATCTCGTTCTGTCATCTATACGTAACGCGTTTCCTTACTGGGGTGATTCGGGATAACACGTATAAATTCTCTGCTCAGTATGGCCGGCCCTTAATACACCGGTCTTGCCCGTGGTATACAGTATCGTGATACTTAATGTCACTCATTAACATAATAAATCAGACAGGAAATCGGAGCGGGCGGCCGAGCGATGAAACCACCAGAACGGCCACGTCGGTCAGGCTTCGACCCAGTCGTCGGTCTCCGTATCGTACCGGCAGACGTCCGAAAAGAGGCTCTCTATCGTCGCCAGCGTCTGGTCGTCGTGTGCGTTCGGGTCGATGTGATAGTGGGCCACGCCGTCGACAGCCTCGATGCGTTTGGTCGTCACGTGGAGATACTGGAACACCCGTTCGGTGTCGACGTACTGCAGCAACGTCGTGAGCGAATCGAAGCAGACGTGCGTGCGAGCGTCGTCGTCCTCCCAGGCGGACAGGCAGTTGTTCATTTTGATACCGATACCGGTCAGGTCGCTCGGTTCGGAGACCGTCGTCGTCGAGATGACCGTTTCGCCGGACTGGCGGGTCGTCGAACCGCCGCCGGAAGCGGCCACACTGCGGGTGTTATCGGCCGTAATTATGGCGACTTTCCCGGGGAGGCCCCCGTGTCGACGCCACATATCGAGCCGACTGTCCGGGTTTCCCGACAGCGATACGAAAAGCAGATTCCGCTCCGCGTCCGTCTCCGCCTTGATATGCGGACAGATAGACATCCCACCCTCCGATAACGACGGCGCCTCCAGAAGCACGTTCGCGGGCGGGTCCACCGCCAACGCGGGGTCGTCACAACGACTACGCATAGTGCTCATTCGATACTATGTCTTCGCCCTACAGCACATAAACGGTTCCGTCCGTTATCAGGACGGGAAAACGCCCTAGAACTCGTCGAGTCGACGCTGGTCCGCCGGGAGTCCGTCCTCCGAGTCGACGTCCGCGCCGAGCATCCGCGGCAACGCCACGTCCGCGAACGTCAGCGCCAACACGAGGATTATCGGTGCCAAAAAGAGCCCGTAGAACCCGAAAATAATGGGCCCGAAGATGTAGGCCAAAAGCAGCAGACCGACGTGGGTCCGGTTGCCGCTGAGGAACGGCCGCAACAGCAGGTCCGGAATCGTATCGACGATGATGACGGCGACGACGAGGAATCCCCCGATGTAGACCAGCATCGACAGTTCGTTGTTCAGCACGATGGGGGCGCCGGCCGCGGCCGCCAGCGGCACGTAGATGATTTTCATCCCGACGACGGGAATCAGGCTCGCGATACCGGTCAACACCCCTGCGAGCACCGGATACGGAACGTGGGCTATCGACGGCACCACCGCGTTATATCCGAGATAGGAGACGACGGCGATGATCGAGATCGCGATGACGTTCAGCAGGTTCCCGTAGAGGACGGCCTCCAGTTCATCGTCGGCCGCCTCGAAGAAGTCACGCGCCGTCGCCCCGTCCTCGAACTGGAGGAGCCACTCCCGAATCTTCCAGCCCTCGATGAGCAGGTAGTAGGTGACGACGAAGATGATAAACAGGTTCAGCACGAACGACGACAGAATCTCGGTGATGAACCCCGCCTGGTCGAGCGCGAACTGGATGAAGGGGTCCATCTGCCCGCTCTGATAGGCGTGTATCAGGCCGTCTATCGTCAACTCCGGAAGCCCCTCGGTGTTCTGGAACCACGGCGTGTCCTCGACGGTCGACAGGACGAACGGGTTCTCCTGAACGAACCGCCGGACCTCCAGTACCATCAACACGAGCGTATAACTGAGCAGGAACAGCAACGGAACCCCGAGCAACGACAGCGTCAACACTGCGCGGGTTCGGGCCGGGATGCGAAGCCGTTCGAGGTATTTGTAGAACCGCCGGGTCGAATAATAAAGGAACACGGCGACGGTAAACGCCGCGATGAACCGATAGATAACGTAGGCGGTGGCCGCGCCGACGGCGATACCGAACGCCGTCACCACCGCTTTGTTCTCGTCCATATGACACCTGTCAGACGGACCCTCAATAAATTCAAGGGTACGTCGGAACGATGAAACCTACTCTCCGGCGGCCTCGATGTGGCTCCGTGCCTCCGCGCGCGTCATTCCGCGAACGCCACAGGAACACGACAGCAGTTCCGGGTCCGAAAGCTCCTCGACCTGTTCGGTCCCGGTTCGTTCGAGTTCCGCCGTCTCCTCGTCGTACGCGAAGGTCATACGGTAGTTCACCTGCGTGACGCCCTCGATGCGGTGGTCCGCCTCGGGGTCGGGGGTCTCGATGGCCTCGGCGTGTTCGGCCTGCATCTCCGATTTCCACTCCTGTAGGGCGTCGTTGATATCAGCGTCGTCGGACATACGCGTGGGGACGGAACGGCCCTCAAAAAGGCCGTCGACGACCGTGGCTTGAGACGAGCGTCGACACGTGTTATCGGCAACGACCACCACGGCGTTTGGCTGTTCGGCCATCAGTGGGGCATATACGCGGAGTAAGCCGTCACTTGTGGGAGAACATACGAAGCCTACCGAACAGTAATTATTCACAACCGATATTTCTGGAGTGGTCCTCACCCGCCAGACGATCGCGATTGCGCCTGCTAACCGAAATCGCACGTCGAGTGGACGCGAAACGCGAACCCGGACCGTCCCCCGAAGAGCTGACGGGTCTGCCGAGGCGCTCCGGAACCCCCATCACACCCTACCATCGCGTTGGCGCTGCATAACAAAGGAACCCTTCTTCCTAGGTACTCGATAATGACAGGTGACGACCCCGGGCCCGACGACGGCAATGGGAACGTTTCGCGACGAGGCATCCTCGGCCTTCTTAGTGCGGGTGCCGCACTCGGCGTGGGCAGTGTGTACGGCCTGACACAGACGACGGGCACCGCCGAGGCCTCGTCCCACGTCGACTTTGAGGGTGGGACGATAACGCTCGAAGAAGACGAAGAACTCGACAGTATCACTCTCGAAGGTACCGCGAGCGCCGAATACGATATCAGCGGTATCGACGACCAAGCAGCGAGCGCCGTGATGTACGTAAACGCCGGGACTGCGGAGGGGTTAGCTGGTGTGAACGGGGATGAAAGCTTCTCGTACGATACCGTAGACCCCATGAGTGACGCCTTCTCCGAGGACGTCTCCATCTCGATACCGCTGACTGACGAGGTAGCGGACCCGGCACCCGGCGAGGAACTGACGACCGAGTTCTTCGTGACAGTCGGGTTCAGCGTGGATAACCAGAACGACCAGGAGGTCATCGAGGCCGGCCTTTCGAGTACGTACGCGAACCTCACCGTACGGCGCCGCGAAGCACAAACGTCGGATGGCGGAGGCACCGAGAGCGGCGAAGCTGCGAACCAAGAGAGCAACACCATAGAGGCTTCGACCTCCGGTTCGTTTCACTTCGTGGAAGCAGACGACGGGTAGCTACCCCTCCGTCGCCATATCGCGATTCCACACAGTAACGCCGGGGATGTCACCGAATGGTTCGGGAGGTAAACGCCGACGCGAGGGCTACTGGCGATCGTCTCCTTTCCGTGAACGAAGTAAGCGGATGGGCCGGGGCGCCGCTTCGATTCTCCGTCGCGGAAGTTCGTACCGCTCGCTGTCGCTCGCGGTACTCACCGAATAGTGCGACGGAGAAATTTCAGTGGGCCGGGGCGGATTTGAACCGCCGGCTTCCTCCGTGTGAAGGAGGTGTCATAACCGACCTAGACCACCGGCCCGCGCGTCAAAATATCGGGCGGCCGGACTTAACCCTTTTCAACCGACGTAGTTACTGTTCGGCGCGCTGGCCGCGGTAGTTGTCGAGTTTTTCGCGGGCGTCCCGGATTGCCTCGCGAGTCTCGCCTTCGGCCTTCTCCTGCAGCTCCGTGAGTTCCTGCTTGACCTCTTCGAATCGCCCGGGTTCGGGCTCTTCTTCCTCGCGGTCCATGAGGTTCCGAGCCTTCTCGCGGACCGGTTCGAGTTCTTCCGCGACACCTGCTTTCGCGGTGGTTCCGGCACGCTTCAGGTAGTATCGGGCGTCTTCGAAGTGTTTGTTCATGATACGCCTTAATATAGGGCGAGCGAGGCTAAAACCATTGTGGCATCCGCGGTATCCCATCCCACACGCCCCAGCAGGCATGGCCGCCGGATACCGGGGCGTCGGGCCATCGAGCGAGTGACGGCACGCACGGCCATGATATATAAGCGCGGGGCGTCAGGGTTATGGCCGTTCGTCTGCTACAGTATCGCATGAGCCAGACCGCCGAAACGACCGGGCAACCGGTAGAGGTGACCGAGGCGGCCGCCGAGCAGGCGCTCGACCTCCTCAACAACGAGGGCTACGACACCGACGAGGCTGGCCTCCGACTGTTCGTCCAGCAGGGTGGCTGTGCCGGCCTCTCCTACGGCCTTCGGTTCGACCTCGAACCCGAGGAAGACGACGCGATTACCGAACACAACGGCCTTCGGGTGTTCGTCGACCCGGCGAGCCAGAAATACGTCGACGGCTCCGTCCTCGACTTCGAGGGCGGCCTCCAGGGGGCGGGCTTCCACGTCGAGAACCCCAACGCCGAAAGCGAATGCGGCTGCGGCGAGTCGTTCCGAACCTGAACTGACGAGCGCGGCGGCTGGTCGGCAGTATCTCGTTTCTCAAAAATCCCCGGCGAGGCCGGGGGGCTCCTTCCCCTTTCGAAGGACCGCGATGGTTATTCGAGCTGGAAGGCGACCTCGACTTCGGCCTGGTATTCGCGGTCGCTAACCGACGCGACCTCGACACCGAGTTCGTCGACTTCGACCCAGTGGACGTTGTCGAGGGTTGCCTCCGCTCGGTCGACGGCGTCGTCTACCGCCGCATCGAAACTCTCGTCGCTCGTACCGACGAGCGTGATTTTCTTGAAGACCATCGCAGCCCCGACTTCTTTCCGCAGGCTCCTAAATGTATCCTGACCTATCGGGAATCATAAATGTAGCTCGCCGATTCGCTCCCCTTTTGTACGGCGGCTGTACACGTTCGTGTATGGAATCCGTCGACGAGTTGCAGCCGCCCGAACGGCTCCTCATGGGTCCCGGCCCGAGCGAGACACACCCCCGTGTCCTCCGGGCCTTCGGAACGGAGCCGGTCGGCCACCTCGACCCCGCCTTTATCGAGGTGATGGACGAGACACAGACGTTGCTTCGCGAGACGCTCCGGACGGACAACGAGCGGACGATTCCGGTCAGCGGGACCGGGTCGGCGGCGATGGAAGCCGCCATCGGCAACCTCGTCGAACCCGGCGAAACCGCCATCGTGCCGGGCAACGGCTACTTCGGCGACCGGATGGCCGAGATGGTCCGCCGGGCCGGCGGCACGCCCGTCACCGTCGACACGCCATGGGGCCAGCCGCTTGACCCCGACGATATCGCCGATGCCTGCGCGGAACACGACCCCTCCGTCGTCGGCGTCGTCCACGCCGAAACCTCGACGGGCGTTCGCCAGCCAGACATGGGCGAGATTACGGCGGCCGCCCACGACCACGGTGCGCTCGTGGTCGCCGACTGTGTCACCTCCATCGGCGGCGTCGAGTTCCGGATGGACGAGTGGGGCGTCGACGCGGCCTACGCCGGCCCCCAGAAGTGCCTCTCGTGTCCGCCGGGCGCCAGCCCCCTGTCGGTCAACGACGACGCGATGGCGAAAATCAAGAACCGCGAGGAACCCGTCCGGTCGTGGTATCTCGACCTCTCGCTGCTGGACGACTACTGGGGCGAGGAACGCGCCTACCACCACACCGCGCCCATCAACAACGTCTACGGTCTTCGGGAGGCGCTCCGCATCGTCCACGAGGAGGGTCTCGAAGCCCGCTGGGAGCGCCACCGGAACGCCTCCGCCGCCCTGCAGGAAGGCCTGTGGGCGCTCGGACTCGACCCCGTCGTCGACAAGTCGGTCCGTCTGCCGAGTCTCATCACCGCCCGCCTGCCGGGCGGTCTCGACCCCGGCGAAATCGTTGAGACGATGCGCGAAGAGTACGACGTCGAAATCGCGACGGGCCTCGGCGCCTTCGCTGACGAGGCGGTCCGGGTCGGCTGTATGGGCTACGGCGCCCGCCGCGGGCCGGTCTTGGAGACGCTCGGCGCGCTCGGCGAGACGCTCGCGAAGAAGGGTATCGACGTCGCCCCCGGCGCGGGGGTTTCGGCAGCGACCGACGCCTTCAGCCAGTAAACCCGGTCAGGGCGCCGGCAACACGTCGGCGCTCGGATGGAGCACCTGATAGCCGTTCTCCTCGACGCTGATGACCGCCCAGTCGTAATCGGGTTCGACGGCGAGTAGCCGTTCGCGGACGGTCGATGCCTGCTCCGCGCGGGTGACGAAACAGCGCAGGTTCCCGTGTGTGGCGGCCTGTTCCGGGTCGGCGGTCGTCACGTGGACGGTCCGCCATTTGCGTTCGGCGCGGAACTCCTCCCCATCCTCGGTCACCTCGTAGCCGAGGTCAGTGAAGATGTCTCGTGCCTCCTCGTCGAGAGATGTGCTAACGGCTCCCATTCATGTGAGGGTTGCACACGGTGGGAGATAAAGATTAGCACGTTCCCAGTGGGTGACCTGTAGCCACGAGCGTAGATACTATCCGGCCGCTATCAGACGGTTTTACAGAAACGTTTCGGCGTGCTTACTCGTGGGCGGCGTCCCACTCTTCGGCCTTGTGGAAGTTCGAGCAGACGTTACACTGGATGCGGCCCATCGCGTCGACGGCGTTGTCGAACGTCTCGCAGTTCTCGCAGAAGAATCCCCATCGGTTCTCGGCGTCCGAATCAGCGTAGACGACCCTGAAGGGCGCCTTGTTGCCGCGTTCGACCTCGCGGGAGACGTAGAGCGTCCGACCGTCGGGGCCCTCTCGTTTGTCCATACCGAAAGTGGGCCGCCCGGCGGCAAAACGCTCACGGTCCCGATACGGTACGGTTTTGCGCCTCCCGACCCTCCGGCCGAACGTGCGTCTCCTCCACTACTCCGATATCGAAAACGCCCACGACGACCCCGAACGGGTCGGCCGGATTGCCGGCCTCATCGCCGACCGGCGTGGCCCGGATACGCTCGTCTGCGGCACCGGCGACAACACCGCCCCCGGCGTCCTCCCGCTTGTCACCCGCGGCGGGCAGGCGCTGGATTTCTTCGATGCCATCTCGCCGGCCGTCGAGACGTTCGGCAACCACGATTTCGATTTCGGCCTCGACCGCACCCGCGAACTGGTCGACGCCTCCCCACAGGAGTGGCTCACCGCGAACATCTACCACGACGGCGCTCAGTTCGCCGACTGCGCCCCCTGGGCCGTTCACGAGGCCGACGGCGGTACGGTCGGCTTCTTCGGCCTCACCGACCCCACGACGCCCTCCGGGGCCGAAAGCGCTCAGACCCTTTCCTTTACGGACCCCATCGAAGAGGCCCGCCGCGCCGTCGAGGCCCTCCGTGACCGCGGCGTCGATTACGTCGTCGCGCTGTCGCATCTCGGCCGCGGGGACGAACGCCTCGCCGCCGCCTGCGATATCGACGTGATTCTCGGCGGCCACGTCCACTCCGAGCGCGTCGAACGGACCGCCGGCACCCTCCTGACCCGGCCGGGCGGGGGCGGCAAGGTCGTCCTCGAAATCGACCTCGCGGCTAACGAGGTGACCCGCCACGCCGTCGCCGAGGCACCGCTGGATGCTGACCTCGCGGCGACCTACCGGAAACGCCTCGACGAGGCCGGCCTCGACGAAGTCGTCGGCCACGTCGCCGAGCCGATTCGCCGCACCGAAGGGGAGGCCTTCCGCGGCGAAAGCCGGGTCGGTAACTTCGTCGCCGACGCCTACCGCTGGGCCGCCGAGCGCGAACTCGGCACCGACCCGCCCGTCGTCGGCCTCCAGAACAGTGGCGGCATCCGGACCGGCGACTCGCTGGCCGGCGACGTAACCGTCGCCGACCTCATCAGTCTCGTCCCCTTCGAGGAGTCGGTCGCGGTCGCCGAACTCTCCGGAGCGGAACTGCTCGACGTCTTCCGGGAAAGCGCCGACACGACCGGCTTCGGCGAATCCGACTGGTGGCACGCCCACGTCTCCGGGGCCCGCCTCGTCTACGATTACACCGAGGACACGCTGGTCGAGGCCACCGTCGGCGGCGAACCCATCGACCCCGAGGCGACCTATCGCCTCGCAACCTCCGAGTTCCTCCTGCATACCGACGCGGAGTTCCCGACGCTCACCGAGCGCAACGCGATTCGGCGACTCGACACTCAATACGAGATTCTGGCCGACTACGCCCGCGCCGTCGGGGTCGCCCCCGAACTCGAAGGCCGCATCGTCCGGACCGGTCTCTGACTGATGCGGCTTGTCGTAACGATTTACCGGGCATCGCCAGTACGGCCGGCGATAATCGATAAAAGACTACAACACGCCGTATGAGGCGACCGGAACCTTGAGGACCGCCCCCCTGCATCCACCAACAAATGACCCTCGTCGTCGTGCCCGTCAGGTATCCGCTCTCGGAGCATTCGCGGGCGACGCTGCAACGCGCCATCGACATCGCCCGCGAGGAGAACGCCGAACTCACCGTTCTACACGTCAACCCCTATCAGACCGACCGCCGAGTGACCCGGACCGAACTCAAACAGGCCGTCGAGGAGGCGTTCGGCCAGTTGGGGTTCGCCCGCTATGTCGTCCGGTCGGGCTTCCTCGTCGAGGAGACCATCCTCGACGAAGTCGCCGAGGAAAGCGCCGATTTCGTCGTCATCGGCCAGAAACAGGCGAGTCGCTGGCGGTCGATGGTTCGCCGCCTCGTCGACGACCCCGATATCGAGGATTTCCTCCGCCGCGAACTCGACTGTCAGGTCATCACGGCGAGTCTGTAGCGTCCGTTTCATCGTCAGGCGGGTTGCCGTCCTCGCTTTCCGGCTCGCCGACCTCCGTTTCCGTTTCTGCGTCCGCGTCCGCCTCCGGTTCCTGCCGTCTCGTCGCGCCGCTCTTCTGGGCCGCTCGTTCCTCGCTTGCTTCCCGCATCGCGACCTGCATCTCGCCGCTGGTATCGTCGAAGACCAGATGCGAGTGCGGGTACGGGATTTCGATGTCGTGTTCGTCGAAGCGGCGCCAGACGTTGGTCATCACCCGCGAGCGGACCGTTGTCTGCTTGTACGGTTCCTGTGCCCAGTAGCGGAGGCGAAGCGACACCTCGCTGTCGCCGAACTCGTTGATGTAACACGTCGGCGAGGCCGGATAGCGGGCGCTCCCGATGCGGATGTCCGGCCCGCCTTTTATTACGCCGTCGGTCTCTCGGGCGCCGGCCTCCAGTTGCTCGCGGGCGGTCTGGATATCGCTCTCGTAGGTGACGCCCACGTCCAGCGTCAGCCGAATCCGGGTGTCCTCCGCGGAGAAGTTGACGACATCGCGTTCCCGCATCGCACCGTTCGGCATGACCATGAACGTGTTATCGAGGGTGAACACCTTCGTGTACAGCAGCGTGATGTCCTCGACGAAGCCCTTGGTCTCGGTGTCCTTTATCTCGATCATGTCGCCGATTTCGTAGGGCTGTTCGGAGAGGACGAAGACGCCGCTGAGGATGTTCCCGATAATCGGCGCGAGGACGATACCCACGACGGCCGAGAAGACACCGACCGAGAGCGCGAGGTTGCCGAAGCCGAGGCCGAAGAACGACAGTGCGACCATTATCGCCGCCAGCACGATGGCTGCCTGCAGGCTCCGAAGGATGGTCCGGGTCACCGACGGGCGCTTGAACCGGCGGGCGACCCGGCGGCCGAGGGCCTGTCTGGCAAGTTTCGAGGCGTAGTAGGCACCGACGACGAGACCGACCGCCAACACCAACCGAACGAGAAACATCGGAACGTAGTCGGGCAGCCACGAGGGGCGAGGCAGCGGGTCCGACGCCTCCGTCGGCGTCGGGGTCGCCACCTGTAGAACTGCCCAGAGACCGTACATACCCATCCCGACGCCGGGGGGCGGAAAAAGCGTTCCGCCCCCGAAACCTAAGACCGCTGGCCACGACGAGAAAGACATGTTCGGCACCCGCGGCCGCCCCGACTTCGATATCAAACTGGACGACCCGACCGAGACCCTCATCGCCGGGTTCGCCGAGTACGGCCTCGCCGGCCTGACGGCCGCCGACTACCTCCGGAAACAACTCGACCTCGAACAGACGGGCCACATCGCCGTCGAGCAGTTGCCCGCGGTGACGCCCTTCGAGGACGGCACGCCCCGTCACCACACCCGTCTCTTCTCGAAGTCGGACCTCGATATCACCATCGCCGTCGGCGAGTTGTTCGTGCCGACCTACGCCGCCGAACCGTTCGGCAACGCCGTCCTCGAATACACCGAATCCCACGACGTCGAGGAGGTGGTCGCCCTCTCGGGCGTCCCGACCGCCCATGGCCCCGACGACCACCGGCCGTTCTACGTCGCCAGCGAGGACTACCAAAAGGACCGCCTCGACGGCGACGACGTCGCACCGATGCCCGGCGGCTTCCTCGACGGGCTCAACGGCGCGCTGATGGAGCGGGCCATTGACGGCCCGTTGAAGGGCTGTATCTTCACCACGCCGGTCCACGAACAGGTGCCGGACGTCGACGCCGCGTTGCGCCTGCTGGAGGCCGTCGAAGCCGCCTACGGCCTCGGCGTCGATACCGCGCCGCTCGAAGAGTTCGCCGCCGCCGTCTCCGAGCAGTACGCGGAACTGGCCGCTCGACTCGAAGCCCAGCAGGAAGAGCAGCTGCCCGAAGACCGGATGTACATGTAGCGGCTACGGGAACGGGTGATGCGGTCGGTCGGGCTGGAATTCGAAGCCCAACTCTTCGGGTACCGACTGCGCACGTTCGCCGAAGTACGCACCGTTAGTGAACAGCGGCTGTGCCTCGGGGACGACGACCCGGACCGCCTCGAAACCGAGCGAGTCGACGTCCCGCGGCGTCACCCGCGCGCCGTAGGCATCGAGGGCAGCGTCGGTCACCCGGTCGACGAGTGCCGAGAGTTCGGCCTCGCCATCGGGTTCCGTCTCGGGGCCGACGCTGTCGGCGGGCACGGTCGTCTCCGGCGAAACGAACTCCCGAGCCGCCTCGGGGAAGTCGGCGTAGTGGCCGATTGCGCCCGATTCGTCGGCCGCACGGTCCGGACCCATCCGCCGGAGTTCCAGCCAGTTCTGAATCGCCTCCTCCAGCGCGCCCCGAGCGGCGGCTTCGGGGTCGAGGTCCGCCGCCATCCCCGCCGCGAAGCGGGGCCACTCGCCCTCGCGGTGGACACAGACCGAGACGACCGGCACGTCGACGTCCTGTGTCAACAGCAGGGCCGTGGCGTCGAGGCCCTCGCTTTTCGCCCGGGCCGCGAGCGTCTCGAAGCCTTCGTCGTCGACGGCCAGGCCGAGCGGGTCGTAACTCGAATACCACGACAGCATCGCCGCGTCCCGTTCGACCACCTCGTAGAGGCCCGACAGGAGTGCCTCGATGCCGTCGTTGCCGAGGCCGAGGCCGGTCGTAATCGACGGCCGGATGTGCCGCTCCGGCGGCGGGAAGACGACGAGTTCGGCCGGCACCTCGACGGCCTCGCCGGTTGCGAGGTCCTCGGCCGGATGCCAGTAGTCGATGGCCGATTCGGCGGGCGGCGAATCGGGTTGGACGAATCGCGACGGTTCGACGGGGGTCGACGGCGACGACGCGAACGCCTCGGTCCGATAGACGGCGGCGCTGTATCGCTCCAGCGCCTCCCCGAGGGCCTTCATGAACGCGGGGTCCCAGTCGGGGCCGACGCCCGCCGCGTGCTCGGGCACCTCGGCGTCCGAGAAGGGCGTCGACGCCAGCGTTGCCAGATAGTATGGCACCGGGAACGACTCCACTTCGCCGATTTCCGTTACCGGCCCGAGGCGGGCGTCGAAGGCGCCCTCAGCCAGCGACAGGGACTCCTCCAGCGAGCGCTCGGTCCGCTCGCGAGGGACCGACCCACGTGTCGGCGTCTCGCCACAGTCGCAGTACGGCAGCGGGAGGACGCGCCGCTCGGCGTGGGGAACCTCGATGACGCCGCCGAGCAGCGTCGACTGGCCGCCCGAAACGAGCGACGTGAGTTCGCGGCCGGCGAGCGCGCCCGCGAACCGGGCGGTGGCGGCGTCGCAGTCGCCGTCGTCCGTCTCGGGGTCGCTCGCTTCGATGCGGCCACGAAGACAGTCATAGCATGCCGTGCCGGGAGCGTAGCCGGAGACGGCGGCGTCGACCCCGGCGACGGGTTTGCCGCCGATGCCGCCGCGCTCGATGGCGACCAGCGGCGTGCCCGACGCTCTGGCGGCCGTCGCCGCCGTAGCGAAGGCGCTGTCGCCGACCGGCGCTGCGACGACAGCGATATCGACGCCGGCTATCGCGCCCGCATCGACGGCCGTCGTCGCCGCCGAGGCGTCCGCGAGCGCGGCCGAAACCGCGTCGATTGCGGAGCCATCGCCGACGAGGCCGACCGTCGTCACGGTATCACCGTCGAAAGGGTCGGAACGAAGCGGTCTGGGAGTCTCATACGCGCCGATTCAGGCGACGCGTCGATAAAAGCACGGAAGGAAGAAGCCGGAATCAGGCGGTAAGCATCGACTGGGCGACGCTGGCGAGGTCGTCAGCGCTGGCCTCGCGGAGCTGGTCGTCGCCCAGTTTCAGGCGCAGGCGCGGGCGGCCGACGTCGATGGGAACCTTCTCGGTGTCGATGAGGCCCATCTCCTCCATGCGGCTCTTGGTCCGCGAGAAGGTGGCCTTCGAGGCGATACCGACGTCCTCGCCCCACTTGGAGATGTCGTAGAGCAAGTCCTCGTTCTTGGCGGCGACGAGCAGCGAGATGGTCACTTCGTCAAGTCCGTCACCGTCGCCGCGGGCGGTCTCCAGCGACGCGAGGACGTTCTCGAAGTCGTCGGCGGTCGGTTCGCCGAGGTTCTCACGGAGGGTCGACTGAACCCGCGAAATCGCGGGCGTCCGGAGGTTGAAGGCCTCGGCGTCGTCCCAGGCGTCGCTGAACCGCTCGTAGGCGCTTTCGATGAACGCCTCGTCGTCGGTGGTCAGGCCGGCGACGCGGCCGTCGGCGCGAACCACCGAGACGACCGATTCGTCGTCGACCAGCAGCGTGTTGGTCGGCTCGTCGTAGGTGCGGATTTCGAGGCGGTCGGCCTCGACGTGGTCGGCCGCACGGCTCGCAACGAGGAAATCGTCCATGACGTCCTTCAGGACGCCCTCGTCGGCGAGCAGTTTGACCGTCGGGCTCTCTTCGTCCATTACCTCGACCAGTTCGTCGATGGTGTCGGCCGTGGGATTCACCACGAACAGCTCGTCGTCGGCCGCGGACAGCGCCTCTGAAAGGACGTCGGCGACGGTCCGCTCGAGAAGGTTTGATTCCATTGGCGTGGTATTTAGTATGTTCTGAAGCGTATTTAATATTAGCGGGATTATGCGCGGAAAACACGCATCCGGATAATAAATAACCGTTATTTCACGGTTGCTCGTATTTTAGTATAGCTGTCCGCGGGTTTAGGTCTGTCGAGATACCGTCAGTTTACGCGAGGAAGGTGGGTTCCTCGGTGATAGGTGGAGGAAGTCACCCTCGAACGGCCATCGACACCGGAGTTGCTTGCCAAGAACGGGTAGCTTCTTGTCTCGGCGTTCCCGACGTTTCCACATGAGCTACGATACGGTGCGTGGCGTCGACCCCGCGCTGGCCGACGCCCTCGAAGGCGAACGCGACAGACAGGAGCACACGCTGGCGATGATCGCCTCCGAGAACCACGCCTCGGAGGCCGTCCTCGAAGCCCAGTCCTCGGAGTTGACCAACAAGTACGCCGAAGGCTACCCCGGCGAGCGCTACTACGCCGGCTGTGAGTACGCCGACGACGTCGAGGAACTCGCCATCGAGCGCGCCGAGGAGTTGTGGGGCGCCGAACACGTCAACGTCCAGCCCCACTCCGGCACGCAGGCGAACATGGGCGTCTACCTCGCGATGCTCGACCCCGGCGACAAGATCCTCTCGCTGGAACTCGAACACGGCGGGCACCTGAGCCACGGCCACCCCGCCAACTTCACCGGCAAGACCTACGAGGTCGAACAGTACGAAATCGACGCCGAAACTGGCTACATCGACTACGAGGCCCTCGATTCGCTCGCCGATGAGTTCGACCCCGACATCATCGTCTCGGGCTACTCCGCCTACCCCCGAGAGGTCGACTTCCAGCGCGTCCAGGAGACCGCCGAATCCGTCGACGCCTACCACCTCGCCGACATCGCCCACATCACCGGCCTCGTCGCCGCCGGCGTCCACGAATCGCCCGTCGGCGTCGCCGACTTCGTCACCGGGTCGACGCACAAGACCATCCGCGCGGGCCGCGGCGGCATCATCATGTGCGACGAGGAGTACGCCGACGACATCGACGCCGCCGTCTTCCCGGGCGCGCAGGGCGGCCCCCTCATGCACAACATCGCCGGCAAGGCCGTCGGCTTCAAGGAAGCCCTCCAGCCCGAATTCGAGCAGTACGCCCAGCAGGTCGTCGACAACGCCAAGGCCCTCGGTCAGCGCCTCCAGAACCACGGCTTCTCGCTGGTCTCGGAGGGCACCGACACCCACCTCGTTCTCGTCGACCTCCGGGATTCCCATCCCGACACCTCCGGCACTGTCGCCGAGGAGGCCCTCGAAGAGGTCGGTATCGTCCTCAACAAGAACACCGTCCCCGGCGAGACGCGCTCGCCGTTCAACCCCTCCGGCATCCGCGCCGGCACGCCCGCATTGACGACTCGTGGGTTCGATGAAGAGGCCTGTGAACAGGTCGCCGACATCATCTACGAGGTCGTCGACAACCCCGACGACGAGGACGTCAAGGCAGAAGCATCGGCGAAGGTTGATGAACTCTGCGAGGAATTCTCCCTCTACGAGGGCGACGGTTCGATTACCGACTACGAATAACTCGCTGGACTCTCCCCGTTTTCTTTCGTTTTTTATAAATAGAGCTTGGCGACCGCTTGACTGCAAACAGCCGGAAAGCCCTCGGCACACTGGCGGTCGCTACGCGCGATATCCTCCCTCCGGTCGGATAGTGCCCGCGTACCGACTAAACTGAACGCCAGCGCGCCTCGCCCTTTCAGTCCACCGGAAGACTCGCTTCGCTCGTCTTCCGAGCCCTCGTTCGCTCCCTTCGGTCGCTCACGAGGACACCAGGGACCGTACCACGCCTGCCCTTCCCCGGGTCGCGCGACGGCCCTGACGGGCCGCACGCGCTCCCGGCCGAGTGGACTTATAAATGGCGCGCGCTGGCCGACCGCCGTGAGCGCACTCGCGAGCGGCGGTCGGGTGCCAGCGCGCGAGGGACGACCGACTGAGCGCAAGCGAAGGAGGGAGTCGGTTGGGGAGGTACGTGGCTGCGGTTGCCGGCCTGGTGGAATCGAAGGGCGAGGGCGGGTACGGGAAGCACGACCCCGCAAGCACCACAGGAGCGAACGGAGTGAGCGACGAGGAGCGCAGCAAGTCGCGCGACCGTAGCCGGCCGAGGGCTTCGGAGATGGTTGCAGTCTCTTTCGAGTAGTAGTTACCAGAAAACCGACCGAGCCAGCCCAAAACGATATTTAAAAGAGACTTACAGGTAGCCTTCTTCGAGCAGGAGTTCGCCGTTCAGGACGCTGGCCCCTGCCGCACCTCGAATCGTATTATGCGCGAGACAGTTGAACTGGACGCCGTCGGGCGTCTCCTCGATGCCGCCCGCAGCCACCGCCATCCCGTCGCCGAGCATGCGGTCCATACGTGGCTGGGGGCGTTCGGGGTCCTCGAAGACGTGGATGAGCGGGTCCGGCGACGAGGGCAGGTCGATGTTCGGGTACTCCTCCATCATGGCCGCAACCTCCTCGGCGGAGGGGTCGTCTTCGAGGTCCGCCCAGACGTTTTCGAGGTGGCCATCGAGGGTCGGCACGCGGTTGCACGAGGCCGAGACCTCCGCGGGGTGGAGGTTGACTTCGGCGCCGTCGAAGGAGCCGAGTAGTTTCAGCGACTCGGATTCCATCTTCTGGGCCTCGCCGCCGATATGCGGGAGGACGTTATCGAGGATTTCCATCGAGGTGACGCCGGAGTAGCCGGCGCCGGAGACGGCCTGCAGCGTGGAGACGTGGACGCGGTTGAGGCCGAAGCCCTTCAGGGCCGCCAGCGTCGGCACCATCGTGATCGTCGAGCAGTTGGGGTTCTTGATGAGCGCGCCGTCCCAGCCGCGTTCGTCGCGCTGGACCTCGATGAGGCCGAGGTGGTCGGGGTTGACCTCCGGGATGGTGAGGGGGATGTCCTCGTCCATCCGGCCGTTCGAGGAGTTCGAGGAGACGACGTAGCCCTCCTCGACGAAGGCGGGTTCGACGTCGGCGCCGACGCTGGAGGGCAGCGACGAGAAGAGAAGGTCGATATCGTCGGGGACCTCATCGGGATCCGTTTCGACGACGGTGGTGTCGGCGACGTCCTCCGGGATGGGGGTATCGACGCGCCACTTCGAGGCGTCTCGATAGGAGCGGCCCGCGCTGGTCGGCGAGGCGGTGAGCGCGGCGATTTCGAACTCCGGATGCGGGTCGAGCAGTTGGATGAGTCGTTGGCCGACGGCGCCGGTGGCGCCGAGGATTCCTACGCGTGTGGACATTGGCGGCGCTAGGATGAGCGGGAGGAAAACGGTTGTGAAAGTGCCAAGCATGGCCGTGGCGGCCGGTCGCCGGACGCGTGGCTACGAGGTGGCGAAAGCGAGAGAAGACAAACCCGACTACGCCGTCTGCGGCGAGCGCATCTTACGGGTGACGTACCCGGCGATGCGGTTGCGGACGCCCTTGGACTCGACGTTCGTGAGTTCGTTTACGACTTCCTTGTTGTGCTCGAAGTCGTCTCCGAAGGCTTTCGGGTATCGTTCCATGAGGAGCTTTCCGGTCTTCTTGACGTAGGCGGGTTTGATAGCCATGGTATCCGACTCTACTGCTGTGTCGTTCAAAAAAGGTTCGAAAGGCCCGCCGACGGGTCCGTGGTGTCGAACCACACGACTGCGCGGGAATCAGACCGTTCCGCGCCCGCCCGGCCCGCCGCCCTGCTGGTCGCGGCCGAGCAGGACGTAGAGGACGATACCCAAAAGCGGGGCGAGAAACACCACGATAGCCCACAGGAACGCGGGATGACTGCTGTTCTGCTTGGCGTCCGAATACGTCCAGACGACCATCGCCAGGAACAGCACCATGAACACCAACCAGATGAGCAACACGGCACCGCCGCCACCGGACTGAAGCGCGATTGTGGAGGGCATACGTCGAGTGCTCCACGTTCAACCGATAAATAACTTCCCGACGGTTGCCGGCTATTCACACGGGTATAAATCCGGTTCTGCGCCGGCTACAAATCCGTATGCTCGCGTAGTCGTTCGAAGGCCGCCCGCTCGCGAGCGCCGCCACAGCGGTCCACCACGCTCTCGAAGTAGTCGATGCGCTCCAGCAGTTCGTCGGTGTCGTATTCGGGCACGTCAAGCCGTGAGACGGCGACCGTCGCCTCGATGACGGCGTAATAGCCGCGATTCATCGTCGGCACGACCCGACGCTCGATGGACGATTCGACCGGCCGGAGTTCCCATTCGACCCACTGTGTACCGCCGCGCTCGCCCGAATCGACCTCCCGAACCTCGACGCGGGCCCACGCGTCCGCCGATTCGAGCACCGGGTCGTCTTCCTCCCGAATCGAGCAGGCCGCATCGACGAAGTCGACGGGGTCGCGCGTGAACTGGACGTAGCCCTCCCCGCGCTCGATGAAATTTCGCCACGTCCGGGTGCGTCCCCACGTCGTCGCCGTCGCCGGCCCGCCCTCCTCGGGCGCGAAAACGCCCAGCGCCGCGACGTTCCAGCGGTCGTTCGGCCCCAGCGTCGTCACGACGGATTCGGTCACACCCGACAGGTCGACGGGCCAGTCGATATCCTCGCCCATATTCACACCTCCAGACCGCGCTCCAGCGCGATGAACAGCGCGGCGGCGGTCAGGTCGGCGGTCGTCCCCGGATTGATGTCCCGCTCGACGAACTCTTCGGCGAGTGCCTCGGCGTCCTCCTCGCCGTCGAGAACCGACTGGGCGCGTTCGGTCGCCTCCGCCGCCGCGGCCTCGCCGGTTCGCGTGACGATGAAGGTGTCCTCCTCGTCGGCGAGCAGACGGAGAAAGGCCCGCGAGGCGCGCTTATAAATCGGGCCGTCGTCGGCCAGTATCCCTTCGGCGGCCGCGAAACTCCGCTCGAAGCCACCGGTCCACTCAGCGGCCACGCCATCGCGGTCCGCGGACCGCTCCATCACGTCGTAGAGGGTCAGTTCGCGCTCCTGAAGCGTCGGCACCGCGTCGCTTCCCCGCCGCACGTCGAGGGCGCCCATATCTTCGGGTGGGTCATCGACGGCCACGTCGACGTGGTCGAAGGCGCGGTAGAAATCGCAGGCGTCGGCGACCGTCGTCGCTTCGACGACCTCGCTCCCACCATCCTGCGAGAGGCGGTCAGTCGCCGCCGCCCCCACCAGCGGCGTGAGCATCAACAGGGCGCCGAACTGGGTGTTTCCGGCCGACTGGTCGCTCATGCCGGCGACGCCGCGCTCGAAGGCGCGGCCGATTCGGGCGCCGTCGGCGGCCATTCGCAGGCCCGACAGCGACCCGACCGCACCGGCCATGAAGTGCTCGAAGCGAAGGTCATCGTAATCCCGGTGCCGGTCGACGTTCCCCGGTTTCGGCGTGCCCGAGACCTCCAATAGCAGCGCCAGTTGGGCGTTTTCCGCGGCGTCACGCATCGGGCGACACCTCCGGGTCGAGGCGGTCGCCTGTCGTGAACCACTCGTCGACGGCCTCGCGTATGCGCCGGAGAACTGTCGGATTGTCCGAGGGTCGGCCGACCGACACCGCGTCGGCGCCGTATTCGAGGTATTCGTAGGCCGTTGCCCGGTCACGGACGCCGTTGTTGGCGATGAGGAACGTCTCGGGTGCCGCCTCGGCCACCTCCGCGACGACAGGTTCGCTGTCCATCGCATCGACGTGGAGCGCGTCGGCGCCAGCGTCGGCCAACCGCGCCGAAAGCGCCGGTAGGTCGACGCCCTCGACCTCGGTGCGGACCTTGACGCTCACGTCCGCACCGGCGTCGGCGGCCGTCGCCACCTGCTCGCAGAGTCGGTCGCCGTCCCGCAGCAGCGACTGCCCGGCGCCCGCAGCGCACATCTCCTCCTGTCGACAATGGGCGTTGATTTCGAGGATAGCGTCGTGGTCAGCGCAGACCGCAGCGGCTTCGGCAATCGGCTCCAGCGTCGCGCTGCGGACGTTGAACGCCGCCCGCACGTCGGCCGATTCGAGCGCCGTGAGTTGCTCGTCGATGAAAGCTATCGGGTCTTCGGGCAGGAACTCGGTTCGCTCTCTGTCGACCATCTCGCGGGCGGCCTCTCGGGTCGCCGAATCGAGCGCGATGCCGCCGAGGAAGGCACACCCGACGTGGGGCGCCGCCTGCTTCGCCCAGTCTGCGTCGGATTCGCCCGACAGCGAAGCGGCCGCAAGTCGTGGCTCGAACATCACGGCACCTCCGCGCCCGCGAGCGAGAGCGCCTCCGTGACGGCCCGACAGACGCGCGCGCCGTCCTCGGGCGTCCCGAGTTCGGTGTCGGTGCGAACGACTGGCCTGTCGAGGCCCGTGCCGTCGGCCTCGTCGAGAACGAACGCGTCGGCGAAGGGGTAGGCCTCGGCGACGCCCGCCGTCGAGGCCTCGTAGCCGGTGGCCGCCATGAGTTTCGCGGCCGGTCCGGAGAAAACTGTATCCTCGATGAAGGGCGAGACGGCGACGACGGGCGTCGATTCCAGCGCCTCGCGGAAGGCGTCCATCGCGAGCATCGGCCCGAGACTCGTGATGGGATTCGACGGACCGATAACGACCGGCGCGTCGAGCGCATCGAGGACGGCGTCGGTCGGGTCGGCCGCCTCGGCACCGCGGAACTCCACGTCCTCGACTGCGGGGTCGGCCCGGCGGTGAACCCAGAACTCCTGGAAATGCATCGGCCCCTCGTCGGTGTGGATGATGGAGGCGACGGGGTCGTCGCTCATCGGGAGGACGGGCCGGTCGACGCCCATGGCCTCACAGAGGATTTCGGTGACGTCGGTGAGGGTGTGGCCCTCGTCCAGCAGGCCGGTGCGGGTGATGTGGACCGCACGGTCGCGGTCGCCCAGTTCCATGAACTCCGCGACGCCCGAAAATCGGCGCCAGCGGGCGATATCGCGGCCGCTCGTCTGGGCCTCGTCGGGGAGATACCGCGGCCCGGTTTCGAGGCCCGCCTGCTCGGCGAGCGCGTGCAGTTCCTCGTGGGTTTCGGTGGTGTCGTCGGCGATGCCCCACCACGTCTCGCGGTCCAGCAGGTCGCCCTCCGCGAACAGCGTGGTGTCGACGTCGGGACAGACCAGCAGGCCGCCCACCTCCACGTCGTCACCGGTGTTGCAGACGACCGGCGTCTCGGCGGGGTCGAAGACGCCGTCGGCGCCGTCGAGGAGTTTCGGCGTCCCCGTCCCGCCGGCGAGGAACGTAACCATACCTCGGCTTTCGCGCCGACGGATTTGTATCTGACCGTTACGCAGACGGGGGCCTTTTGCCGACCACCCCCGAAGGCCCGCCAATGAACGCCATCAAGGACTCCGTCCACGACTGGATACCGCTGGACGACGCCGCGGTCGACCTCGTCGACGCCCCCGCCCTCCAGCGGCTCCGCCACATCAAACAACTCTCGACGGTCCGACTTGTCTACCCCTCCGCCTCCCACTCCCGCTTCGAGCACTCGCTCGGCGTCTACCACCTCGCCCGCGAGGCCCTCCAGCACCTCGGTATCGACGGCGACCGCGCCGCCCACGTCCGCGCCGCGGCGCTCCTGCACGACGTCGGCCACGGCCCCTACGGCCACCAGACCGAGGACGTGATTCGCCGCCATACGGGTCAAGACCACGACGAAATCGGTGAGTTGCTCTACGAAACGACGCTCGCGGAGGTGCTCGAATCCCACGGCCTCGACCCGGACCGCGTGGCCCAACTCGTTGCCGGCAAAGGCGAACTCGGCCAGTTGGTTTCGGGCGAACTCGACGTCGACCGGATGGATTATCTCGTCCGCGACGCCCACCACACCGGCGTCCCCTACGGAACCATCGACCACGGCCGCCTGCTACGGGCGCTCCGGTTCCGGGACGGCCATCTCGTCCTCGCCGAAAACAACGTCCATACCGCCGAATCCATGCTGCTCGCACGGTCGCTGATGGACGGCACCGTCTATCGGCACCACGTCTCCCGCATCGCCGGCGCCATGCTGGAACGGGCCTGCGAGCGCCTGCTCGATGGCGGCGTCACCGTCGACGAGTTCCGCCGGATGGCCGACCACGACCTGCTCGTCGCCCTTCGCGAAGGCGTGCCGGACCTCGGAAAGCGCATCGAGCGTCGTTCGCTTTATAAGCGTGCCGTCTGGGCGGGCCTCGACCGAGTGCCCGAGGCCGTCACCGAGATGGACCGCGAGGCCGAGCGGCAGGCCGCCCGCGAAATCGCCGACGAGGCCGACGTCGACCGCGAATCAGTCATCGTCGACATACCCTCCCGGCCCGCACTCAAGGAATCCCGCTCGCGGGTCGTCGTCAACGGCGTCGTCCAGCGGCTCGAAGAGGCCTCCGAACTCGTCGGCTCCCTCCGTCGCGCCCGCCGCGCCAACTGGCGACTCGGCGTCTACTGCCCCGAAAGCGACGTTGAAGCCGTCAACCGGGCCGCCAGCGACGTGCTGGGGCTGCCCTGACTGCCCGTTTCTACTTTTAAATCTAACCGCTGTCGCGTGCGAGAAACGCGCGCGAGGGATGAGTAACGCAGGGAGCGAAGCGACCGAGTAACGCAATCGGCTGGGGAGGTGTGTGGTCACTGTGCCGCCCTTCGAGGGTCGTTGTAGTGCTGGTTGAGTAGTCGGGTCCGGAGAGCCGACCGAGGGCTTCGGAAGGTATCGCGGTCCCGTCTCAGTATCAAGCGGCCACGGACCAATCACGGAGCCGCACGAAACCACCTGATACGTCGGTGTCGGGACGACGGTTTTTAAACTATGGCGACGAAGCCGGCAATAATGGCGACCATCAAGGACTCCGTCCACGACTATATCACGGTCGAGGGGGTTGCCGAGGACCTGCTGGATACGCCGGCCGTCCAGCGACTCCGGCGCATCAAGCAACTCGGCACCGCCGAACTCGTCTATCCCAGCGCGAACCACACCCGCTTCGAGCACTCGCTGGGCGTCTACCACCTCGCGACGCGTGCGCTCGACAACCTCGGCATCGAGGGCAAGCAGGCCGAACGCCTCCGGGCAGCCGCCATGCTCCACGACATCGGCCACTCGCCGTTTAGCCACAACATCGAGGGGCTCGTCGCCCGCCGCACCGGGAAACTCCACGACGAAGTCGAGGACCTGCTGAAAGAAGGCGAAGTCGCCCGCGTGCTCGCACTCCACGATATCGACCCCGGAAAGGTCGCGGACCTGGTAGCCGGGGAAGGGCAGTTCGGCCAGTTGGTTTCGGGCGAACTCGACGTCGACCGGATGGACTACCTCGTCCGTGACGCCCACCACACCGGCGTCCCCTACGGCACCATCGACACGGGGCGGTTCGTCCGGGAGTTGCGGTTCGTGGACGGCGACCTCGTACTGGCGGAAAACAACGTCCAGACCGCCGAATCCCTCCTGCTCGCGCGGGCGCTGATGAATCCTGTCGTCTACAACCACCACGTCGCCCGAATTTCGAAGGCGATGCTCCGGCGGGCGACCGAGGGCCTGCTGGAAGCCGGTAACGCGACCGCCGAGGAAGTCCGGCGGATGGACGACCGCGACCTCACGGTGGCGCTCCGGAACTGCCCCGAGACGGCTGAGTTCGCCGAGATGCTCGATACGCGAACCCTCTACAAGCGCGCCGTCTGGGCGGAGTTACGGGACGTCCCCGACGAGATTATCGAGGCGGACCACGAGACGGTCCGGGAGTACGAGCGGGAAATCGCCGCCCGCGCGGAGGTCGACCCCGATGCGGTCATCCTCGATATCCCCTCGCGGCCGACGATGCGCGAGTCGTCGAGTCGCGTCGTCGTCAACGGCGAGGTCCGGAAACTCACCAGCCAGTCGACGCTCGTGAAGGCGCTGCAGCGCGCCCAACACGAGCAATGGCGGATGGGCGTCTACGCGCCGGATTCGGTCACCGAGCGAGTCGGGCAGGCCACCGAGGACGTGCTCGGCCTCGATTTGGAGGCGCTGGTCGTCGACGTCCGGCGCGGGATGCACACGACGCTCGACGAGTTCGGCGCCGACGTGGGCGTCGACGCCGGGCCCGGTGCCGACGAGTAGGCCTGAGACGGACCATCTACTGGTCACCGAGTAGCGACCCGTTTTTATCCGAGACGCTCGCAGAAGTCGCTATGGAACTCTCGGGTACGATTCTCGCTGGTGAGGACTACGAACCCGTCGAGGGTCGCGTCGTCGTCGAGGACGGCGAAATCACGGCCATCGAGGAAGCCGAAACCGCCTCGTCAGATATCATCTGTCCGGCCTTCGTCAACGCCCACACCCACATCGGCGATTCCATCGCCAAGGAGGCCGGCCGCGGCCTCTCGTTGGAGGAGTTGGTCGCGCCGCCGGACGGCCTGAAACACCGCCTGCTTCGGGAGGCCTCCCGCGAGGAGAAGGTCGAGGCGATGCGCGAATCACTGCGGTTCATGGAGCAAAGCGGGACGACCGCCTTCCTCGAATTCCGCGAAGGCGGCGTCGACGGCGTCCACGCCCTGCTGGATGCGGCGGCCCACCTCGATATCGAACCGTTCGTCCTCGGCCGCGAGGAGATCGACGTACTGGATATCGCCGACGGCTACGGCGCAAGCGGCGCCCACGACGACGATTTCAACGCCGAGCGAAACGAGGCCCGACGGCAGGACAAGACCTTCGCCATCCACGCCGGCGAGGTCGACCAACACGATATCAACCCCGCTCTCGATTTGGACCCGGATTTCGTCGTCCACATGGTCCACGCACAGGAACTGCATCTCGAACGCGTGGCTGACAACGACATTCCCGTCGCCGTCTGTCCGCGTTCGAACCTCGTCACCGACGTCGGCCTGCCGCCCGTCGAGGACTTGCTGGAACGGACCACCGTCGCGCTCGGGACGGACAACGTCTTCCTCAACAGCCCCTCGATGTTCCGCGAGATGGAATTTACGTCGAAACTGTTCGACGTGACCGCCCCCGAAGTCCTGCACATGGCGACGAAAGCGGGCGCGGACATCGCCGACCTGAACTGCGGCGTCATCGAACCCGGCCGCGAAGCACGCCTGCTCGTTCTCGATGGCGACTCCGACAACCTTACGGGCGCACATGACCCCGTCCGCGCCGTCGTCCGCCGGGCCGGCGTCGACGACGTGAAACGCGTCATCGAACCCTGATATCCGGATTCTTCTCGCGTTGCCGCCTTCGAACGGTCGAAAAGGGTTTGTGTACGTGCAGCCAAATCATGTGTAGTGGTGACAATGTACAATCGAATTCTCGTCCCGACGGACGGGTCGGCGGGGATGAACCGGGTTATCGACCACGCCTCGAACCTGGCGGCGGCCCATGGCGCGGAGATGCATTTCTTCTACGTCGTCAACACGGCCAGTTTCGCCAATCTCCCCATGGAAACCTCCTGGGAGAACGTCACCTCGATGCTCCGCGACGAGGGCGAAGCGGCCCTGCAGGCCGCCGAGCGCCGCGCCGACGTCGACGGCGTCGTAACGGCGCTCGGCGAGGGCCCGCCGAGTAAGGAAATCGTCAACTACGCCGACGAGGAAGGCTGTGACCTCATCGTGATGGGGACCCACGGCCGGGGCGGCCTCAATCGCCTCCTGCTCGGCAGCGTCGCCGAACGGGTCGTCCGCTCGTCGCCCATCCCCGTGATGACCGTCCGGGTCGGCGACGACACCGAGGAAGCGCGGGGGGAGGCAAGCGAGCGTAACGCCCCCGAGTCGCCGGTCGGCGAAGCGATGGAATAGTCAGGCCGGTCGCAGGTGCTCGCAGTCGCCCGCCGACACGCGTGTTTTTCCGTCCTCGGTTTCGACCACGAGCGTTCCCGGGAACTCCACGTCGACCGCTTTTCCGACCACGTCGCCGCCCGGCGTCTCGACGCGAACCCGCTTGCCCAGCGTCAGCGATAACTCCCGCCACGCCGGCAGGACGGCGTCGGGGTCGTTGCGCAGTTCGTCGAAGCGTTCCAGCAGGTGCTGTGTCAGGTCCGCGCGGTCGATATCGCCGACCTGCTCTCGAACCGTCGTCGCCTCCGCCGGCACCTCGGAGGGGTCGACGTTCGCGTTGATGCCGATTCCGACGACGACCCACGAGACGCGGTCGGCCTCCCCTTCCATCTCGGTGAGGATGCCGACGATTTTCGCCTCGCTACCCTCGATGAGCACGTCGTTCGGCCATTTGATACCGGCATCGACGCCGACCTCGCGGAGGGCCTCGGCCGTTGCGACGGCGGCGGCCAGCGTGTAAATCGGCACCTGCGCGGGCGGCAAATCGGGCCGGCAAACGAGGCTCAGCCAGATGCCGCCCGACGGCGAGGAATACTCGCGGTCGAGACGGCCCCGGGCGCCCGACTGTTCGTCGGCGAGGACGGCGACGTCTTCGGCGCCGGTCGCGGCCAACTCGCGGGCGCGGTCGTTCGTGCTGCCGATGGTATCGTGGTATTCGACCTCGAATGGTGCGTCGATGCCGAACTCGACGGCCGCGCCGCCGAACTCCGGGACGGCCGTCAGGACGTAGCCGTCCTCGCGGCTCTCGATGTCGAAGCCCTCCTCCTCGCGGAGCGCCTCGACGTGCTTCCAGACCGCCGCCCGGGAGATGTCGAGTTCCGCGGCGATGTCCGGCCCCGAGACCGGCCCCTCGGCCAGCGCCCCGAGAACGCGTTCGCGTGTCTCCTGCATGAGCGGAGGTTTCGCGGGAGACGTATAAAACGGCGTCCGTCCGGGTCGTCGGAGCGTGGTCCCCGCGGTCGTCGCTTTGGGACTATCGCGAGCCCGTATCGACCCGCGGGTCCAGCGCCGTGTACGCGAGGTCCTGTGTGATGTTGCCGACGACGCCGACCGCGGCGATGACGAGCGTCGCCCCCATCAGGACCGGCAAGTCGCTCGTCCAGATGGCATTGTAGAAGACGAGACCGAGCCCCTCGATGGTGAACAGCGCCTCGATGACGAACATCGACAGCGCGATGAGCGCCAGCGTCTCGACGAACGCCAGCGAGACGAGCGGGATGGCCGCGTTCCGGAGGACGTGGCGGGCGACCGTCAACCGGCCGCCGCCCTTCGCTCGCACGAGTTTCGTCAGGTCCGCCGAGACGTACTGCAGCGAATAGGACCGCGCGTAACTGACGATGGCCGCCGAAAGCGTCGTCGCGACGAGCAGTATCGGCAGGACGTACTCGTAGAGGAAGGGCAGAGTCGAGGGGCGAATCGCCTGCGACCGCTGGCCGAATCGGACGCCGATGCCCGCAAGCGATAGCACCATCGCGCCGACCCAGAAGTTGGGGAGGCCGAAGAGCAGGTACGTCAGCCCCCGCGTCGACGTGTCGCTGGCCGACCGCTCGCTCATCGCGGCGTAGAGGCCGACTGCGAGGCCGACCACGAGCGCCACCGCGAGCGCGGGGACGACGTACATCGCGGTCCGGGCCGTCGCGCTCATCACCATCGGGAACACCGCCTCGCCGGTCTGGAAGGACTCGCCCCACTGCAGGGTGAACATCCCGCTCATCCAGTCGACGTACTGTTCGTGCAGCGGCCGGTCGAGACCTCGCTCGCTGAGGTACTCCGTCCGTATCTCCCGGACCTTCTCCGGCGTGGTTCCGCCGCGGCCCTCCAGCGCGAGGATGGTTTCGAGATGCCAGTTTTTCGTCCCCATAACCGCGAGAAAGACCGTCGTCAGGACGGCCCACGCGGCGATGACGCCGAGGGCGATTCGCTGGGCGACGAGTCGGAGGAGGCTCACGGGCGACCACCCGCCGAGCGGTCGGTAATGGAGGGCATACGCCGGAGGATGTTGCGGCGTCCCTTGTCAAACCTTCGTCGTCGACGGGGAGAAACCGCCGGAAACGCCCTCACCAGGTTCGGTACGGACCGTATTCCCCGTCCGATACCAACCTTTATTCGCGTGGGGGTCCCGCCCACCCGTAGTTGCCCTCCATGAGCAGACAGCGTGCAAGCGACGGCGACGGGGGCCCGCCCTCGGCGTCGGTCGCGGAGTTCGAACGCATCGACTGGGAGCGCATCGAGGAGTCGCCGCCCCGCCCCGCGCTCGAACACGTCGTCTTCCTCGTTGGCCTGCTGGCGCTGGGGGCCGTCTACACCTACCACGAGCGGCACGGCGGCGCGTATCTCGTCATGCGCTGGATCGTCACCCGTGCGGACTGGTTGCTGCTGTTTGCCGCCCTCGTACTGGTGGCCTACGGCGCCGTGCCGCTCCTTCGGACGCCCCGACGAACGGTGCGACTGGCCGCCAGACTGCGGCGCCGGCCGGCGACCGCCCTGAGCCTCGTCTTTCTCGCCGGCGTCACCGTCATGGCGCTGTGGGCGCTTCTGACCGACTTCAGACCCGACCTGACGCTCCAGAGCTTCCAGCCACCCGTCTGGGATACCGTCCCCTACGTCGTCTCACAGGGCGATTGCGTCGGCCGTCTTGCCGAGGGATACGACCCACAGCGGCCCTGTTACGGGACGTGGGAGTACCCCCTCGGCACCGACCGCTGGGGCTACGGCATGATCGACCTCCTGCTGGTCGGCGCCCGGCCGGTCGCCTACGCCGCCATCGTGACCCTCGGCGTCATCGTGCCGCTGGCGACCGCCGTCGGCCTCGTCGCTGGCTACTACGGCGGCCTCGTCGACGACCTGCTGATGGGCTACGTCGACGTCCAGTTGAGCGTGCCCGCCATCGTCATCTACCTCATCGTCTTCATGTTCGTTCTCAATTCGATATTCGTCTTCCTCGTGGCCTTCGGCCTGCTCTCGTGGGGCGGCATCGCCCGCATCGTCCGCAGCGAGACGCTCCAGCGCCGCGAGGAGGGCTACGTCCTCTCGGCCCGCGCAGTGGGCGCGCCGGACCGATACATCCTCCGGCGACACCTCCTGCCGAACGTCACCAACACCGCCGTCCCCGCCGCCTTCCACCTCGTCGCGGTCATCATCCTCACCGAGGCCGGCCTGTCCTTCCTCGGCTTCAACGTCGCCTTCCAGTCGTGGGGAATGACCGTCGGCGAAGGCCTGTTCAACGGCCCGCGGACCGTCGTCTGGTGGAACTCGACATTCCCCGCCATCGCGCTGGCTCTGACGGTCGCCGCCTGCAAGGTGGTCGGCGACGGCCTCCGGGACGCGCTGGACCCGCGGGGTGACTCATGAGCGACACCCTGCTTTCCGTCGAGGACCTGCGAACCCACATCCACACCGACGACGGCCTCGTCCGGGCCGTCGACGGCATCTCCTTCGACATCGACCGCGGCGAGACGGTCTGTCTCGTCGGCGAAAGCGGCTCCGGCAAAACGATGACCTGCGACACCCTCTCCGGCCTCGTCGAGACGCCGCCCGCCGAGGTCACGGGGTCGGTCCGCTTCGACGGCGAGGAACTCGTCCCCTTCGATGAGACGGACTTCCGCTCGATACGCGGCGCCGAAATCGGCTACGCCTTCCAGAACGCCCGGAGCGCGCTGGACCCCGTCTACACCGTCGGCGACCAGATTATCGAGGCGATTCGCCTCCACCGCGACGTGAGCACGACCGACGCCCGCGAGCGGGCTATCGACCTGTTGGAGACGGTCGGCATCTCGCCGGCCGATTCCCGCGTCGACGAGTACCCACACCAGTTCTCCGACGGCATGTGCCAGCGGGTCGCCCTCGCTATCGCCCTCGCTGCGGAGCCCGCGCTGCTCATCGCCGACGAACCCACCTCCGCGCTCGACGTGACGATTCAGGCCCGCATCATCGACCTCATCGACGACCTCCGGGCGGACCGGGACCTCGCGCTCCTCCTCGTCACCCACGACCTCCGGGTCGTCGCCGCGCTGGCCGACCGCGTCGTCGTGATGTACGCCGGCACGGTCGTCGAACGCGGCCCCATCGAGGACGTCTTCGCGAACCCCGCTCACCCCTACACGCAGGCACTCTTCGAGAGTTTCACCGGCGACGGCGACCCCGACCGCGAAAGCCTCGCTCGCGACGCCCTGCCGACCGAGGGCTGTCGGTTCCATCCCCGGTGTCCGGCGATAATCCCGCCGGAAGAGGTCGCCCTCCCCCGCGAGCACTGGCAGGGCGTCGTCGCCTTCCGGTTCCGTCTGGAACGGGAGTGGGCCGACGCGGCCGAACTCCGGGCGTCGCTACTTCGGGAACTGCCGCCGGCCGAACGGACCGATTCGGACCTTGACGCGACGGTTCGGGCCGCCTTCGACCTCCCGGACGAGGTGGCCGATACGGACGTCGAATCCGCTCTCGGGACCGCCATCGGAGCCATCGCGGCCGACGACATCGATGAGGCGCGCGAAGCGCTGGCCGACGTAGCGACGAGCGTCTGCGAGCGCGAGTCGCCGTCGCCGGACGCCGCGGAGACGAAACACCCGGTCTCCTGCCACCGATACGACCCGTCGCTTCCGGGGAACTCGGAGACGGGCATCGACCTGGGACCGTCGGAAGAGTAGCCGGCTATTCCTCGAAGCGGTCGAACCGTTCGTCCAGTCGGTCGGCAGCGACCGCGAGCATGCACTCGATGCGCGTCGCCCACGGCGTCGCGTGCGAAAAGCGGACGTGGTCGTATTCCGCCAGCGTCGCAGCGCCGCCGGGGGTGCCGTAGACCGGTTCGGTCGGCCCGGCGTGACACCGGGAGGAAAGGACGACCGGGCAATCCGCGTCGGCGATGGCCTCGCCGATTGCGGCCGTGGTGTTGCCGAGGCCCGTGCCTGCGACGACGACGGCATCGCCGCGCGATTCGGCGTCCGCGAAGGCCTCGTGGCCGACACCGGAAGCGGAGACCACCAGCGGCACCGTCGGGTGGTCTTCGGGGTCGGGGACCGGCAACCGCTCGGCGGGCGCCGAAGGCTCCCGGTACCAGTGGATGCGCTTGCGGGTCAGGCGGGCGACGGGGCCGGTTTCGGGCGACCGGAAGGTATCCAGCGCACTGGTGTGGGATTTCCGGACCGTCGCGGCGTCGTGGAGTTCCTCGTCGAAGGCGACGAACGCGCCTTCGGTGAGCCGTTCGCTGGCCGCCACCCGAACCGCACTTCGGAGGTTCGTCGGGCCGTCGCTGCCGGCCTCGTCGGGGCGGCGCTGGGCGCCCGTGACGACGACCGGTGCCGCCGTCGTGAGGTCGAGATACCGCGCAGTCTCGGCCAGCGTATCGGTGCCGTGGGTGACGACGAAGCCGTCGACGTCGTCGGCCCGTTCGGTGATACGGTCGGCGACGCGGGCACAGACCGCGGGCGACATGTCGAATCCCGGGGAATCGGCGACGCTTTCGACGGTTATCTCGGCGTACTCCTCGATTCCGGGGACGGCCTCGACGAGGTCAGCACCCGAGAGGGTCGGCGCGGCGCCCGAATCGGCGCCCTCCGCGGTCGAGGCGATGGTACCACCGGTCGCGATGACGTGAACGTGCATAGGCCCGTTCGGGGCCGGCGCGGAGTTGGGGCTTCCGGTCGCCGTGTCGCCTACTTTCATTTGTCCCGCCGCCCAGTGTCCGGTATGCGCGACGAAGAGGAGATTCGCGAGCAGTACGAGTTCCTGAAAGAAGAACTGGACGACGAGAACATGAACCACGAGGGCGTCCGGCAGATGTTTACGTACTACAAGCGGGCGCTCGGGTGGGTCCTCGAAGAGGAGTATATCTAGGGCGGCGGTTGACTTCGCCGTGGGCGGTACATTTATACCTCAATACCCGCTTGTATCAGGTGACGCTTCGCTTGGAGGGCCGAAGCGTCAGCGGGGACCTATTCAGGGCGGCAAGCGGCCGACCGGCGTTTTCTGCCGGTCGGCTGCTTTCCTCTCGCTAAACAACGCTCGACAGGTCAGGCTATATCCAGCGACTCGTCTCCGTCGCCGTTCTCGTCCCACTCCAGTTCGAACTCGAGGCCCAACTCCGAGCCGCCGGCTTCCGTCTCGCGTTCGACCTTGACCTCGAAGGCGTGGGTTGCCGGCACGTCGAGCGTGACCGACTCCTCGCCGGCCGACAGCGTCACCGCGTCGCCGCTGTCGAGTTTGTCCGCGATGGACCGCAGCATCGCCGCGGTGTCGCTTCGGGACTGTCGCTGCTCGCTTTCGAAGAGGATTTCTTCCATACCGAAGGAACGCCCCCGACCCTCATAAGCCGTAAGGGAACTGTGGTATCAGCTGACACCTCATACCAACTCACTCACACGTTCCGGTTTTTTATCACGTTCCGTATTCGCCGGTGTATTCAAAGCGGGGTGTAAACCGCGTTCTTCGGGACGGTTTCGCGAGTGGCGCCAGATAGGGTTCGATATATTTAACCTAATTCGACAGTAACATACGAACAGAACTTACCGATGCACGACCTGACAGGATTCCAGCGAGACCTACTGTACGTCATCGCCGGACGCGAAGAACCACACGGGCTAGCGATCAAAGAGGAACTCGAGGACTACTACGAAAAGGAGATTCACCACGGCCGCCTCTACCCCAACCTCGATACCCTCGTCGACAAGGGCCTCGTCGAGAAGGGCCAGCGCGACCGCCGGACGAACTTTTATACCCTCACCCGTCGCGGCCGCCGAGAGATCGAAGCCCGCCGCGAATGGGAAAACCAGTACGTCGACCTTTGATAAACGGACCGGCGTAAACCGGTTACCGTTGTAAACAAGCAGTAGAGATGCTGCAAACGTCGTTAGGAAAAGTTGGTGTTTTATACTAGCAGTCTAACATGGCGGTATGGACTTCGAACTGTCCGAAGAACAAGAGCAACTGAAAAGCGAGGTCCAGCGCTTCGCCGAAAACGAGATCATTCCGGTCGCCAAGGAATACGACCGCGAAGAGAAATACCCCTGGGACGTCGTCGATAAGGCCGCCGAGATGGGCCTGCTGGCACCCCAGATTCCCTTCGACTACGGCGGCGCCGGCTACGACGTGCTCGACACCGCCATCATCGTCGAGGAACTGTTCGCCGCCGACCCCGGTATCGGCCTGTGTCTCTGTTCGACCGGCTTCGGTACGGAGGCCATCATCGAATACGGTACCGAGGACCAGAAAGAGGAGTACCTCGAACCCGTCGCCACGGGCGACGCCATCTCCGGCGCCGCGATTTCCGAACCCGACACCGGCTCGGACGTCTCCAGCGTGAGCACGCGCGCCGAGAAGGACGGCGACGAGTGGGTCATCAACGGCAACAAGATGTGGATTACCAACGGCTCCATCGGCGACTTCTTCGTCGTCCTCTGTCAGACCGACCCCGAGGCCGAGGGCCGCTACAACGGCTTCTCTCAGATCATCGTCGAATCCGACCGCGACGGCTTCGAAGCCGACAAAATCACGGGCAAACTCGGAATCCGCGCGTCCGACACCGCCGAACTCATCCTCGACGACGTTCGCGTCCCCGAGGAGAACCTCGTCGGCACCCGCGGTGCCGGCTTCCTCCAGCAGATGAACTTCTTCGACGAGACGCGTACCGGCGTCGCCGCACAGGGTGTCGGTATCGCCAAGGGCGCCGCCGAGCGCGCCCTCGACTACGCTCAAGAGCGTGAACAGTTCGGCCGCCCCATCGGCGACTTCCAGGCCATCCAGCACAAACTCGCCGACATGCACACCGAAACCGAGGCCGCCCGTAACCTCACCTACAAGTCCGCCTGGTCGGTCGACCACTCCGACGGCCAGCTGACCAAGCTCGCCTCGATGGCCAAGGAGTTCGCCTCCCGCACCGCCGTCAGCAACGCCAACGAGGCCGTCCAGATTCACGGCGGCTCCGGCTACGTCGACGACTTCGACGTCGAACGCTTCTACCGCGACGCCAAGATTACCCAAATCTACGAGGGCACCACCGAAATCCAGAAGATGATTATCGCCCGAGAGCTTCAGGGCAAAGGGTTCTAGGACCCACGTTTTACACCGAACTTTTTGCACGGCGCGCTTCGCGCGCCGGCAAAAACTTCGATGAAAAAGACACGGCGGGCCTCCCTCAGGAAGACTCGCTTCGCTCGTCTTCCAACGCTCCCGCTCACTCCGTTCGCGGGACCTACGGTCGGCCCTTGGTCCCGCGCCTCGCTTCGCTCGGCGGATGCTCCCTCCTGTGGCCCGTCGGGCGACGCTGTATCCATGGCCTGACGGGCCTGCTCGTCGCGTGCCTTCCCACGGTTTCCGTGGGCCTCGCTTCATCCATTTGCGTCGAAACGCACCGTTTACCCGACAGCGGCGCGTCTCTTGGGTAATGCGTAGTTTCGTAGAGGACGGGTTTATCAGGGCGACGACGTTCTTCGCGCTGGCGTTCGGCCTTATGCTGCTCGGCGGATATCTGCTCGGCGAACTGCGGGCCGGCATCGAGTTCGGCCTCCCGCTGGCGGTCGCCATCGGCGTCTTCGCGTATCTGTTTGTCAAGCCGACGAGCGACGAGGACGCTGGCACGGCCGACGATGAGAACTAGCCTCCGCCTATAAGCCCCCGCGGACCGAAGTCAGGGACATGAAAATCTACACCGGTCGCGGTGACGAGGGAATGACCGACCTCCGAGACATGTCCCGAGTCTCGAAGGCGAGTCCCCGCATCGAATCCTACGGCACTGTCGACGAACTCAACAGCGTGGTCGGGCGGATTCGGCCCTCCGGCTACGACGACATCGACGAGAAACTGGCCGCCGTCCAGAACCACCTCCACATCATTCAGGCCGACTTCGCGAACCCGGACCGCGAGGACGAGGACGCGCCGCGGGTGACCGACGAGCACGTCGAGGACCTCGAAGACTGGATGGACGCCTACGACGACGAACTGGAGCCACTGGAGAGTTTCATCCTCCCGGGCGGCAGCGACGCCGGGTCGAAACTCCACCACGCGCGGTCGGTCTGCCGCCGCGCCGAGCGCCGCGCCGTGGCGTTTTCGGCCGACACCGAGGACGTCAACGAGGACGCCATCGCGTACCTGAACCGCCTCTCGGACGCGCTGTTCGTGTGGGCCCGCGTGGTCAACCAGCGCGAGGGGATTCCGGAAGAATCCCCGGAGTACTGAGGCGAGACGGCCGCCCACCCGGGGACATCGCGGCGTCGGGTCAATCCTTTTAAGCCCCACGGGAACGCCGAGGCGTGTATGCAACAGGTAGACGTCGCCATCGTCGGGGGCGGCCCCGCCGGCAGTTCCGCCGGCCACGCGGCCGCCAGCGAGGGTGCCGACGCCGTCGTCATCGAGAAGGGCGTCCCGCGGGCCGACCGCGAGACCCTCGGCCCCGACTCGACGGACGCCGCCGGTATCCTCGATTACTGGGTCGACATCATGAACCTCGGTGAGCCGATTCCCGAGCACGTCAAACACCAGGAACTCGACGCCGCGGAGTTCGTCGGCCCCAACGAATCCGTCGAGTTGACCTCGACGGGCATCGATTCGTCCTACCCCAATTTCGGCTTTACCGTCCACCGGGCCCGCTTCGACGACTGGCTCCGCGAGCGCGCCGAAAACGCCGGCGCCGAATACCGCGTCGGCACCGCCGTCGCCGAGGTCGACAGCGACCTCAGCGGCGCGCCGACCCACACGCTGACGCTCCGGGACGGCACCGAGATTCAGGCCGACTACCTCATCCTCGCCGACGGCCCCCAGCGGACGATTACGGGGACCGTCCTCGAAGACTGGCTGGCCGACGACCAGATGGCGAAACTCGACTCCCGGAAGACCAACCACATCGCCTATCAAGAGTACCGCCGGATTCCGGAGGAACTCTTCGAGGACGACCGCATCAAGTTCTGGTGGGGCTACATGCCCGGCCACACCGCCTACCCGTGGGTCTTCCCGAACGACGAACCGGTCGCCCGCGTCGGCCTGACGATGCCCATCGGGATGGACATCGACGACGTGGCGAACCGCGAGGACTACTGCCTGCTCAATCCGGAGGACGAACGCATCCCCCAGGGCGGCACCTACATCCAGCGCCTCCTCCAGCGGGAGTATCCCGGCTACGACCTCGATGACTTCCCGCTCGTCGAGGACCGCGGCAAATCCGGCGGCACCGAGACCTATCCCATCTCCTCGACGCGGCCCATCGAGTCGCCGACCGATGCCAACGTCGCCATCGTCGGCGGCGCCATGGGCGCGACCTCGGAGTTCCACGAGGGCGGCGACCACGTCGCGATTCGGACCGGCCAGATTGCCGGCACACAGGCCGCCCGCGGCCACCTCGACAGCTACAACGACCGCTGGCACAACGCCATCGGCGACGAGGTGCGGCGCAACTGCGTCTTCGCGGATATGGTCCGGGGTTACGAACCCGACGACTGGGACACTATGTTCGGCCTCATCAGCGACGTCAAGGGCGACGACGCCTTCTCGGCCCACGAAGCCGTCTACGCCGGCTGGACCGGCGCGAAGCTCTTCGCGGAGTACAAATGGAAGAAGTTCGGGTTCCGCGACGGCCGATACGCCCAGATTCGCGAAGACGACTACGGGTCCCTGTAACTTAAGCCCGCAAGCGACCTAGACTTTCTCGCGCACCTTTAGTCCCCGACAGAGCCGCCCCCACGGGCAGCGATGACGGACCGGAGAACCCGGGTGTGCGACATCATCGCTGGTCACGTTCGACCCACCGCGTCGGGTGTTACCGACGCCAATCTGCGAGGTGGCTGACGCCGCCTCGCGTATCCGGTGGCGCTGACGCGTCACCCGCCGCGACGGTGACTCCGTCTCGGCAATTGGAGACGCTACGCGTCTCTCGCCCGCCACGAGGGTTAGCCGACCGACCACGGCATGCCGCCTGGAGTGACGTCGGAAGTTAGTGTTGCGGGCGTACACTTTCGAATTATCGTAGAAACGTCTCCAGCGAGTCGACAACGCGGTCCACGAACTCGTCCGTGACCCGCCCCTGCCACGCGACGAGATCCTCACTCCGGGGCGAATGGACCGCCCACGGCGAGACGAACGATTCGCGGGGGACGCCGCCGACCTCCCAGATAGACTCGTGGAGTGGCAGTGAGGCCTCGTATCTCTTCGTTGAGACGGCAACCGCGACGTATTGTTCGTCCCCGAACGGGTGGGTGTCGTTGTTCACGATGAGCCACGGTCGTTGTCGGTCAGCACCGAGTTTGAACGGGTCGGTACTGCGGACTACGTCACCGCGTTCGGGCTCCATCGGTTATCCGTCCTCGCTCGGATGGGGGTTATCAGGAGCGACGGCATCCCAATCCTCCGAATCGATGCCGCCGTCGTCTTCGTCGAGTCGTTCGCTCACCCGATGCAGGTCGTAGGCGGCGGCGATTCGCTGCTCATCTTCCGCGATTGCCCAGTATTCTCCTCGATGGCGGACGAGGTCGCGCTCCTTCAACCGCGTAAGCGCGGTCCCAACCGTGTTCGGGTCTTCGTCGATAGCCGTAGCAATCTCCGATCGGGTGAACGCTGCGTCCCGGTGCGTGTAGAGATACGTGATGACTTGCTCGGGCACGCTCGGACCGTCCGGCAGGTCCCCCGATTCGAACTCGTCGATGCTCACCGGCATACGACGAAATTAGAGTGCTGATGTAATGAATGTACTGACGTACTTCAGTACAGGTCCGCTAATGGAGCCTCCTCCGGTAGTATTCCACGCACATTCTCGCATACAGCGACAGCCTTCTCCCCATTTAGCAGCCGGATTTATTCGTCTCCCCGTCGAATACTGTGGCTTCCCCATGTCCTCAGACGACGACCCGAGCGGTGCGACGCTGTCGTATCGGAACATCCTGGAACGCGAGATGGAAAACGCCCTCCAGGAGGTCGGCCGGCCGGGGAAGGGGTTGTTCCTCTCGGGGGTTTCGGCGGGACTGAACCTCAGTTTCGGCGTGCTGTTCATGGCGATGGCGCTGACCTACGCCGGGGGGTTCGGCTCCGACCTGACCAAACAGGCGGTGCTGGCCTTCGTCTCCGCCATCGCGTTCCTCTTCGTCGTCATCGGGCAGACCGAACTGTTCACCGCGCAGGCCACGATGGCCGTTCTGCCGGTTCTCGACGGCCGTATCGGCCTCGCGAAATTGGGACGGCTCTGGAGTATCATCTACGCAGGCAATATGCTGGGCTGTGCAGGGTTCGCGCTGCTGATTGCGACCGTCGGGCCGCCGATGGGCATCGTCACCCCGAGCGCGGCGGGGGCGCTGGCGGACGCGCTGACGGGCCTTTCGTGGTGGGTCGTCCTCCTGAGTGCCGTCATCGCCGGGTGGCTGATGGGCCTCGCGACATGGCTGGCGGCCGCCAGCCGCGACACCATCGGCCGGGTCACCGTCGTGTTGCTGATAACCGCCACCATCGGCTTCGGGCCGTTCCACCACGTCATCCTCGGGACGACGGAGTTGCTGACGGCCATGCTGCTCGGACAGGGCGTCGGTCTGCCGGTCTTCGGCGGGTTCCTGCTGGTGGCGACCGTCGGCAACGTTATCGGCGGGTCAGTCTTCGTCGGCCTGCTCAACTACGGCCACATCGCCCTGGCCGGCGATGACGCCGACGTGGATGTCGGCTCGGACGACGAGGACGCCGAATAGCGGGGCATCCCCGACCGCGCTGTTCGCTGTCAGAAGAGGTGTCGCAAGCTCGCTCGGCCGTTCAGTCTTCCTGTACTTCTTCGATGGCTTCCCGCGGCGCATCACAGCCGGGGCAGGAGTCAGGGATGTCGTCCTCGAGTTCGCCCATCTCGCCGCACTCGGTGCAGCGCCACATCAGGTATCCCTCGCCGAACTCCTGACCGGGGAGTTCCTCCTGGTCGACGCCGTCGGAGTCGGTCGTCCCGATTTCCTCGACCTCGAAACCTGCTTCGTTGAGACTGCTGACCCGGCCCAGAAACGTCCCGTCGCCGCTGTATACTGGTTCTCCGGGCTTGACGACCTCGTCATCGGGTTTGTCTGTCGCTTCCATCCTCGATTATTGGGCACAAATATACTTCAATCCGAGGAGCGGGTAACGAAGTTGGTACGTACCCGGCCACTATCCCACAGGAACCCGTCCGCATCCGGCCAGCATCGCCGAAACGTCGCGGTACCGGAGCGGAGTGTCGTGGTTTGCGCTACGTCACGTAATCCACGTTACCCGAATCCAGAGGCCGAACGCGACGGCAAAGAGGAGATGGAAGACCAGCAGACGACGAACCCCGCCGAGTACGTGTTTCTCGCTGACGTACGATGCGAGCGCCGAGACGGCGAGCATCACCGCCGCCCAGAGGCCGGCGGCCGCGAACGCCTCGACGAAGGTGGGCGGAACACCGAGCAACCCGACGACGTATAACTCGATTACCATGAACCCGAGTCCAGCGATGGCGCCGTAGCCGAGCGTTGCCTGCAGGACCCGCCAACGAACCCTGGTGGCGTCCTCGCCCGGTACCTCGAAGGGACGTGGCCCGCCGAGCACGTGAATGGCGATGGCGGCCACCGCGCTCGCGATGAGACCGCCGAGGACGCCGTTTATCAGCGTCGTCACCGTTGCCTCCCGCAGTCGAGTGGAGATGGCATACCGGACGTGGATTCGGGGTAGTGATAAATCCCGACCGCTTCGGTGGGGCGCAGCTTTTAGTCGGCGATAGGTGATTGTAGGCCATGAGCAGCGACGGCCCGGACCCGCGAGGCGACGGCATCGACGTCGGCGACATCCTCGACCAACTCGAGGAACTGGAGGGGTCGATTACCACCTCCGAAGGTCAGGAGGAACTGCGACACACGAAACGGATGCTGAAGCACCTGCCGGTCAGCGAGCGCATCTCGAAGTACACGAGTCGAGACCTGGGAGAGGCGTTCGTCGGCAGCATCATCTTCGGGTTGCCGCTTCTGGTCGAGGACGGCGTCTTCGTCATCGCTCAGTATCTCCTCGATTCGCTGGTCTCGGGCGTTCCCGTCTTCCTGGTCGCCAACGCCGTCTTCGTCGTCGCGCTGACGACGGGACTGCTCTATGCGGTCGACTTCCGGGAGATTCAGATCACGAACCCGATATTCGGGCTGGTACCGCGACGACTCGTCGGCGTCCTCACCATCTCGTTTCTGACGGCGGCCGGCCTGATGGTCATGTGGGGCCGGATGTTCATCGGCGACCCGACCTCCGTGGAGATGGTCGCCCGAATAACGGTCATCTGGACGGCGGCGTCCATCGGCGCCTCGCTGGGCGACATTCTGCCCGGCGAGAGCAAGGGAACCGACCTCACGCTGAGCAACATCGACGAACTGGTCAGTTAAGCGGAGACAGCGAGCGGCTTATTCGCTGGAGACCAGTTCCGAGATACCGAGGTCGCGTTCGTGCATCTCCCGGATGACGCGGAAGGCGAAGGCGTAGCCGGCGATGGTGAGGACCACGGCGATGATGAGGTTGCCGAGCAGAAGCCGTGAGACGACGTCCGGAGCGGCACTGAAGGAGACGGTATAGCTGGCGACGGAGATACCCTCGGGCGGCCCGAGCAGTTGAATCCCGAGCCAGAAACTCGCGGCGTAGACGCCCCACTTGGCGACGGGGTTGAGTACGACCACCGACGCCAGCAGCGCGATTTTGCTGACGCTCTCCGAGAGGGCGGCGATGACGCCGAAGGCGAGGACCCCGGTTCCGAAAGTCGGCAGTGCGGTGATGAAGACGCCGAGCGCGAAACTCCGGGCGACCTGCTGTGGCGAGTGCTCGCCCGCGAAGGCCGTCTCGAGTCGGGAACGGACCCTCGACCGATACTCCGAGAGCCGTCGTCTCACCATTATCGGATACACGCGAGCATTGACTATGAACGCTTTGACGCTATCGCTCCCCGAGCAGGTTCATCCGGACCGTATCAGCGAGCCCGGAGAGATGCGCCTGACCGAACGCGGCGACCAGTATCGCACCGAGGGAGTTGTACATCAGGTCCTTGACGGTGTCGTCGAGGCCGTGCTGGGCCAGCGGCATATCGACGCCCGTGGTGTTCGCAAGGATGTCAAGGCCGAACTCGAAGAGTTCCCAGACGACGCCGAACGCCAGGACGATAACGAGGACGTAGACGAAATAGAATCGTCGCGGCAGGCGAATTTCGTCGCTGTGGAGGTCCACGCCACGGGCGAAGGTGTAGCCGACGCCGGCGACGAGCGTGGCCGACATCGCATGGGTGATGTGGTCCCACCAGGGAATCTGCTGATAGAGGCCCGCCGACCCCATCGTGTGCAGAAACACCGCCAGCGTAATCCAGAGGCCGAGCCACGGGTCCAGCGGAATGTCGTAGTTCCGTTCCAGCAGCGACGGGACGAACGTGATACACAGCGCGATGACGCCGTTGGTGATGGCTTTCGGCGCGCCGACGAGAAGCCCGTAGACGACGATAGCGACCAACGCGAGTTGCATCCCGCGGGTGAGTCGCCGCTGGTTCGGCGGCGAGGGGCGCGGCAGCAGCGTCACCGGCGAATCACGCTCCGGAGGCGGCGCCGGAGTTGATGTCCGCGGCGTTTGAAGTACGCGTCGAAGAGCACGCCCGCGGCCACGCCGGCGAGGGCGACGTAGACCCATTCGACCATCAGGCCGGCGTTGGCGGCCTCCTGTGCGGTGTGGCCGGGCGGCAGGAGGTCGGCGCCCCGTTCCTGCAGGTCACCGAGCAGGTCGGTGCCGAAGGTGCGGTCCATGTTCCAGCGGACGACAGTCCAGGCGGCCGTCGAGGCCATCGTCGCCATGACGACGAAGAGGATGGCGAACCAGTGGGTCATCTGCAGTCGCGTGAACATGTGGAGTTCGACGGTGATCAGCAGCGCGAGCGCGGCAATCGACAGGTAGTAGGCGAACAGGCCGAGTTCGCCGCCGGCGTTCGCGCGGGCGAGAATCGGCAGCAACGCCAACACGAGCAACTCCCACGGGAGCATGACCTGCCAGTCACGATGGGCGACGGGCGGCAGGAGGACGATGGCCGCCGTCGTGGCGACGAAGGCCATCCATAGCCGGTCGAAGTTCCAGACCGTCTCGACGAAAACGGCTGCGAGAACCGCGACCAGCAACCACGCCAGTATCGCGTTCGTCCGGCTGCTCCGGAAGACTCGCGCGAGGACGTCCTCGGTGGACGTGGCGGTGTTCATCCCGTCGCTATCATCCATATCGACATAGCAGGGTGAAACACACTAAAAGACGCCGGCCGACGGCCGGCCCCGAGCAGGGAGGGTTACTCCGAGAGCGGTTCCGTAGCGTCCGCCCCATCACCTAAATCTTACATAGTTAAATGGAGCGGCAATGCGCAGCACAACATTAAATGGGGTGTACGTTGACCTACGTATGCAATGGTCGACAAAGACGATCTCCGTCAGCAGTTCATCGACGCGTTCGAAGGCGCAGACTACCCTGTCAACAGCCCCATGGACCTCGTGCCCGCCCTCCCGCAGGGCCCCGGCACGAAGTTCGAGTCCGGTGACTTCTCCATGACCGCCATGGAACTCAACACCAAGGGCGGGGACAGCCAGGAATTCCCGTACGATGACGTCGAGTCGCTCGTCGACGACATCATGGAAGGCCTCGAAGAGCAGGGCGAGATTTAACGCCACACAACCACCCTTTTATAGCCGTAGCACCGACCGAATAGCGACCGCTGATGCGACAGAACACGTTCGTGAAGCTCTCGGCGCTGGCGCTCGGCCTCGTCCTTCTGAGTTTCATCGTCATGGGCCTCTCGCGGCTGGTCGTCTCCGCCCAGACGGCCAAACTCGTTTCGGCACCGACGATGCTGGCCGGCGGTGCGCTCATCGTCCTGTTGACCGTTCAGTCGGCGCTTGCCGTCGCCGGCATCCGCCCGCTCGAAGAGTGAAACCACGATTTGAACTACCGCAAGGGGTATTCTCCCCCGGGGGCAATCACCGTCAATGAGTCTGTTGCCGAGTCGCCTCGAGGTGTCGTCGTCGCCCGACGAACCACGAGTGCTCGATATCGACGGCGACGCGGCCGGCGAAACCTTCGACGCCCTCGGGTCCGAAACCGCCCGCCGGATACTCGCCCTGATTTACGACGAGCCGCGGACCCCCGCCGAACTCGAAGACCACGTCGGTACCTCCCTACAGAACGTCCACTACCACGTCGACCGGCTGGAAACCGCCGACCTCATCGAACCCGCCGGCACCGGCTACTCCGAGAAGGGCAACGAGATGACCGTCTACGGGCCCGCAAGCGAGGCCGTCGTCCTCTTTGCCGGCGAGGACGGCGACAGTTCCCGCCTCCGTGACGCCCTGACGCGGCTGTTCGGCCTCGTCGCGACGGTGGGTATCGCGACTATCGTCTTCGCCGTCGTCCACGATTGGCTGACCCGAGAACCGGAACGAACCGACGTGACCTTCCAGACGGCGGACGCGCCGAGCGGGGCCGAAAGCGGGGCCGCGGCGCTGACCGCACTCGACCCCGTCGTCGCCTTCTTCCTCGGGGCCTGTGCGGTGGCGGTCGCCGTCGCCGCGTGGTGGTACTTTATGCCTCGGCTTCGGTCGTGGGCGCAGTCTCGATAAGCCGGGCGATTTCTTCGGGCAAACTCTGTTCGCCCTCCGGGGTTCGCACCGTAACGAGTCCGAACGGTGCGATTTCCAGCACTTCGAGTTCGATTCCGGGTTCGATGCCCGCGTCGGCGAGATAGCGCAGTTCCTCGTCGCCCTGATGGCGGATGCGCCGGACGACGACCTCGTCGCCCTCCTCGGCGGTCGAGAGCCGACTGGTCTCCTCGGCGTCGGGCAATCGGAGGTCGGCGTCGGGAATCGGGTCGCCGTGGGGGTCGACGCCGGGGTTGCCGAGCACCTCGGCGATGCGCTCGGTCAACTCGTCGGAGACGTGGTGTTCGAGGCGGTCGGCCTCCTCGTGAACGTCGGCCCAGTCGTAATCGAGTTGCTCGGTGAGAAACGACTCCAGCAGGCGGTGGTGCCGCAGGATTTCGAGGGCGACGACCTCGCCCTCGTCGGTGAGCGTGACGCCGCGGTACTCCTCGCGGTCGATGAGACCACGGTCTTCCAGTTTGCCCAGCATACTGGAGACTGTCGGCGAGGTCACGTCCATGTAATCGGCCAACTCGGAGGTGCCCACCCGTTCGCCCGTCTCGTTCTGGATGGCGTAGATGGCCTTTATGTAGTCCTCCATCACGGCGCTCAGCATTATCCCACCCTTGGCGACTGGGAGGGATAGTGTTTTTCGTCGATAGGACCGGACGCCCGCTCAGATGGCGTCGTCGGGCTCGTTCCGCTCGGCGGTCCGCTGGGCGGCCTGAGCGAGGTATTCCTGTTCGTCCGCGGACGCCTCGCCGAGTTCGCTCGGAGCGACATCCAAGGCGGCTTTCGTCTCCCGTCCGGGCCCCGTGAAACTCGTCAGCGCGCGCTCCTTGCGGAGGTAGCGCTCGCCGTCCAGCGTCGCGTAGGTGAGGATGATGAGGTTCTGCTCGTCGTCGCCGTAGGTGCGTTCGGCGAGCCACACGCGCACCGTGTTTCCGTCGCCGTCAGCGTCGGCCGTCCTCGTTGCGTTCATACCTAAACTACGGCCCGTGGCCGTATGAGTACATCGCCGAGTCCCACGATGGAAACCGCTTTCCGCTCCGCTACCCACGTATCGCACATGAACGTGAGAGCCGTAGCCGACCTCTCGCCCGGCGAGCGAGCGGCGCTGTTCGAACGCGATGCGGGCGTCGCCGAGGTGCGGGATTCGGTCCGCGACATCGTCGACCGGGTCAGCGAGGAAGGCGACGTCGCGCTTCGCTCCTATGCCAGCGAGTTCGACGACGTCGAGGTGGGCAACATCGACATCACCGACGAGGCGGAACGCGCCTACGAGGAAATCGACGACGAACTCCGCGAGGCTATCGAGACGGCCGCCGACAACATCGAGGCCTTCCACGAGCGACAGGCCCCCGAGGACTGGCGCAAGGAGTTCGACGGCCGGGAGTTGGGCCGCCGATACCGACCGCTGGAACGCGTCGGCGTCTACGCCCCCGGCGGCACCGCGGCCTACCCCTCCAGCGTGCTGATGGGCGTCATTCCCGCCAAGGTTGCGGGCGTCGACCACGTCGCCGTCGCCACCCCGCCGGCCGAGACCATCAACCCCGCGACGCTGGCCGCAATCCACGTCGCCGACGCCGACGCCGTCTATCAGGTCGGCGGCGCTCAGGCCATCGCCGCACTGGCCTACGGCACCGAAAGCGTCTCCGCGGTCCAGAAAATCGTCGGCCCGGGCAACAAGTGGGTCACCGCCGCCAAGGCCGAGGTTCGCGGCGACGTCGAAATCGACTTCCTCGCCGGCCCCTCGGAGTTGCTCGTCCTCTGTGACGAGACGGCCGACCCCGAACTCGTCGCCGCCGATATGGTCGCACAGGCCGAACACGACCCCAACGCCTCCGTGGTCTGTGTCACCGCCGACGAGGACACCGCCGAGGCCGTCGTCGAGGAGTGCGATCGGCAGGCCGCCGAACGCGAACGCACGGAGGTCATCGAGGCCGCCCTCGACAACGACGCCTCCGGGGTCCTTCTCACGCGGTCAATGCCCGAGGCCGTCCTCTTCGCCGAGGAATACGCCGCCGAACACCTCTCTATCGTCACCGAGGACGACGAGGGCGTACTGGACCGCATCGATTCGGCGGGCAGTGTCTTTTTGGGCGGCTACTCCCCCGTCGCCGCTGGCGATTACGCCTCCGGGCCGAACCACGTGCTGCCGACGGGCGGCCTCGCGAAGGTCACCGGCGGCCTCTCGGTCGACGATTTCGTCCGGTCAACGACGGTCCAGAAACTCGACGAGGACGCGCTTTCGGACCTCCGTGAGACCGTGACCACGCTCGCGCGAGCGGAAGGGTTGGAAGCCCACGCCGAAAGCGTCGAGAAGCGGTTCTAAGCCACTTTTTGCACGGGGCGCCTGCGGCGCTGCGGGCCGAAGGTCCTCTGGGCGCCAGTCCAGGGACCTATCCAGAGATTATTGGTACCACAGCACACACACCTAGAGTGCAAGGTCAGAAAGGACGCGCGGCCCACCACAGGCACGGAGTTCGTCTAATGGCACACAGCATTTGTACACCGAGAGCCGGCGGGGAGTTGCCCTACTTTCAGCGGCTGTCGCAATCGTTGTTAAACACTGATACCGATGCAACGACCAGACTCCAACAACTGTTCGAACACGAAACCATCGAATTCGACCTAAATTACGCGTTTCTGTCGTAGATGTGGTACGCTTGCAAACTTTTTGCCAGTGTTGCAACAGTAACAAGCAGAAGCGCAAGCGTCAGTGTCGCAAATCCGTACCAGAGATAGTACAAGCCCGCAAGGACGAGAGCAAGGGTGCCGATGACGGGGAGTACATAATAGAAGCATCGCTCACGACCGCTAAGCAGAAATACGCCACCGACACCGCAGACGGCGAAAAGGGCGATACATACCAGCCCAAACAATCCATCCGTACCTAAAAGGGTGAATGCGAAGGCCGACCCGACGATGCCGACCGCTACGGCACCCCAACCGCTAATCCGCAGACGCCACAGGCGAGTGTCCATACTCCGGTTGAATAAGATGAACATGAAAATACTACTAGATTCGCAGTCGCGTTCTCACACCGACTTCGGTCGGGGCACGTAGAAGCAGTAACACCCTGAATCAGTCGGTAGAGGGTATCGATGAAACGGTCGGTGTAGGTAAACGGGAACTAACAGATATTCTATGGTAATAACCCTCTTTTTGATAGGTAGTGCAGAAATGTCTATGGATGTTGAACAGTTTCGCTACGTAGCAGAAGAGGAGGAATCATTAAGCATGGCGGTTGTCAGCGCGGTTGCACAGGCGCATCATGAAGATATTATCGAACAGGATTGGATAATCAACAACGACATCAATACTGATGCGTTGGACGGCCTCTTCCAAGATGGACATTTGAATATGACGCTCCGCTTTGAGGCAGATACGACGACGGTCACGATCGATGCGGACGAGCGGGGTAATCCGGTAATCGAGATCGAATCACACCGCTAAGTTTGCACGCTCGTCCTATCGAGCATCCTTCCGCCGCCGGTACGGCTTTGATGCCGCCGGCCGCACCCTCACCTATGTCCTACGAGACACTCGCCGTCAGTCGCAGCGACGCCGTCGGCCACATTGCCTTCGACCGTCCCGAGGCCCACAACGCCCTGAACGAGCGGATGGGCGACGAGATGGTTGAGGCGGCCCACGACCTCGTCAGTGACGACGAGATTCGGGCCATCGCCCTGACCGGCAACGGCCCCGTTTTCAACACCGGCGCCGACCTGACGATGCTCTCCGGCGACGGGAGCGACGAACCGACGATTCGCTCGCTTGCCAGTCAACTCCACGAGTTCCTCAACCAGATGGTTCACGCGCCCAAGCCCGTCGTGACCGGCGTCAACGGTGTCGCCGCGGGCGGCGGTCTCGGCCCCGCTATCTGTGGCGACATCGTCCTCGCCGGCGAGTCGGCCCGCTTCGAGTTCGCCTACCCCCGCATCGGCCTCTCGGCGGACGGTGGGTCGACCTACCTCCTGCCGCGATTGGTCGGGCTCCGGCGTGCACAGGAACTGATTTTCCGCGACGAACCCGTCGACGCCGCCGAAGCAGAGGAAATCGGCCTCGCGACCGAGGTCGTCCCCGACGACGAACTCGACGAGCGCCTGACCGCGGAGGCCGAACGTCTGTCCGAGGGACCAACACAGGCCTATGCCGCGACCAAGGACCTGCTGGCGGAGAGTTTCGGTAACTCGCTGGAGGCCCAACTCGGCGCGGAAGCCGACAAAATCGCCGGCCTGACGAACACCGAGGACTTCTCGCGCGGCCACGCGGCCTTCGGCGGCGACGAGGATGCAGAGTTCACCGGCGAATAATCGCCCGGGATTCGTCGCGAAAAATCAGAGGTTGGAACCGACTTAGAGCCGTTCGATAATCGTCGCGATGCCCTGCCCGAAGCCGATACACATCGCGCTGAGGCCGTACTGGCCGTCGCACTCCTCGAGCTGGTAGGGCAGTTTGCCGACCAGCGCGCTGCCGGTGGCGCCCAGCGGGTGGCCGTGGGCGATGGCGCCGCCCCAGACGTTCGTCTTCTCCCAGTCGGCACCCGTCTCTTCGAGCCACGCGGCGACGACGCTCGCGAAGGCCTCGTTGACCTCGAAGCGGTCGATGTCGTCGATGTCCATGTCGTTCTGGTCGAGGATTTCCTTCGTGGCCGGAATCGGCCCCGTCAGCATCGTCACCGGGTCGACGCCGACGACGTGGGTGTCGACGATGCGGGCGATGGGGTCCCAGCCGTGTTCCTCGGCGGCTTCCTCGCTGGCGATGAGCAGGCCGCCGGCGCCGTCGACGATACCCGAGGAGTTGCCGGCGTGGTGGAAGCCGTTCTCCTGGCTGCGGAACGACGGCGGCAGGTTCGCGAGTTTCTCGGCGGTCGTACTCGGGCGCGGGTGCTCGTCTTCCTGCACGCGGACCGAATCGCCGTCGAGTTCCGTTTCGACGGGGACGACCTGGTCGTCGTACTTGCCGGCGTCGGCGGCCTCGCCCCAGCGGGACTGGGATTCGGCGGCGAGTTCGTCGAGTTCGTCCCGGGTGAAGCCGTAGTTCTCGGCGATTCGCTCGGCGCCCTCACCCTGCGTTGTGAGTTCGTCGAAATACTCGAAGTAGGTGTCCGTGACGCTCTGGCCGTCCGAGCCCATCGGAACGCGGGTCATGTGCTCGACGCCGCCCGCGATGAGCACGTCGTGATAGCCCGCTGCAATCTGGCCCGCGGCGAAGTTGATGGCCTGCTGGCCCGACCCGCACATCCGGTTGAGCTGGACGCCCGGGATCTTGTCGCCCCAACCGGCGACCATCGGCGCGAGGCGGCCGACGTTGAGACCCTGCTCGTCGACCGGCGTCACACAGCCGTAGATGACGTCCTCGATGGTTTCGGGGTCGAAGTCGTTGCGCTCGCGGAGCGCGGCCAGCGGTTCGGCCGCGAGGTCCTGCGGATGCGTGTCGCTGAACGAGCCGTCTCGCTTGCCGAACGGCGTCCGTACCGCGTCGACGATGACTGGCGTACTCATGTGTCCTGTGAACACACGGTAAGGGGCCCCTTGTGCGTTATGGTGCTTATAAACGGCTCATTCTTATGGGACGTCGGCCGACTCCGCGACTGTGCCGCCGTGCCCGCGCCCGGGGAACAGGGCCCAACGTCGACTGAGCAGGTCAATAAATATACATACGTAGACAGATACGTTTTGAAATATCACCTGTATAGGGGCTCGAAAATGCTCTCTTCGAGACTTTTAGGCGACACGAAAAATTGTTTGTTTGTTGAAAAGATTGAAGTGGGTCGCCGCCCAATGTAGAAACGAGATGAGCACACAGAAGTCCACCCGCCAGCAGGCAGGCACCGTCGAGGAGAACGCGCTTCGACTCGACACCGAGAAGGCCGAACAGATCATCGAGGCGCTGAACACGGACCTCGCGGACGCGTACGTCCTCTACCATCAGCTCCACAAGCACCACTGGAACGTCGAGGGCGCGGAGTTCCTCGAAATCCACGTCTTCCTGCAGGAAGTCTACGAGGACGTCGAGGACGCCGCGGACGAAGTCGCCGAGCGGCTGCAGGCCCTCGGCGGCGTCCCGCACGCCAGCATGACGACGCTGGCGGAGAACGCGACGGTCGAAGCCGAAGACGAGGACGTCTACGACATCCGCACGTCGCTGGAAAACGACCTCGAGATGATGGGCGACATCATCGAGAGCTACCGCGAGCACATCGCGCTGGCCGAGGGCCTCGGCGACTACGCGACCGAGGAGATGCTCCGCGAACAGCTCGAAACCATCGAGGAACACGCCCACCACATCGAACACTACCTCGAGGACGACTCGCTGGTCCTCGAATCCGCGACGAAATAAATCGGTTCTCTTCTATTCGACGTTCGGCGCTTTTTCGTCGGAACGGCCCGGCAGTTCGATTTCCAGTTCCAACTCCGGTTCGCCGACGCCGTCGAAATCCAGTTCCATCTCGACGGGTTCGCCGAAGGCAAAGGGGAGTTCCCACTCGTCGTCGACGATGGTCAACTCATCGCCGTCGCGGAGTTGTTCGCCGAGTTCGATGAGAAACTCGCCGGCCTCGGCGGCGTCGAGGCGGTATTCCTGTTCGAACTCGCGGCCGGTGCGAATAGTCGTTCGGTCCTCGGTGTCGGATGGGTCGGCGTCTGACATGGTTACTCGGTGACTGTGACAGTCAGGTCACTCGCAATCCAGCCGTCGCTGTTGCCCGATTCGATGAGCACCGCCTTACCCGGACTGCTCTCACAGAGCGTGAGCGTTGGACGGCCCTCGGTGGCCGTATCCGGCACCTCGTCAGAGCGCGACCCGATACCGTCTGGCATTACGTGTGTTTAGGTAGACCTAAACCAAAAAGCGTGCGGTTCGAGGCAACCGTCGACTCGGGTCAGTTGCCCTCGGCGGACAGCGCGTCGGGCGACGTCTGCGAGTCGGCGCCTTCGAGCAGAACGGCACCCAACCGCTCGGTAACCCGTGAACTGACGCTTCCCGCGAGTTCCAGCGCTTCGCCGTCCGGGTCTTCGAGGTCGAGCACCTCCCGGAAGAACCGCGCGAGCGTGCGATACGTCTCGTAGAGGTCGGCCGCTTCCTCGCGGCCCTCCGCGGTGAGTTCCGTACCCTCGTACGGTTCGTGGACCACGAGGCCGCGGTCGTCGAGTCGCTGGAGCATCTCCGTGGTGGCCGCGGGCGAGCGCCCGACCGCGTCGGCGACCCGTTTCGGCGACACGGGCACCTCGCCGTCCCGTTCGGCCATGTAGACGACCAGCAGGTACTGGGCAGCCTCGGTCATTCGTCGGCGGTCGGAGCCCCGGTCATGGATTCGGTTATCGGCGAGCTTTCATCGGGTTCTCGGCGGCGATGAACGCCTCGCCGTCGCCGTCGGCGAACGCGATGCCACCACAGTCGAGTCGCCGGACCTCCAGATGTGGAAGGGTCGGCACTCCGTAATCCTCGGGGTCGCGATAGCAGCCGGCGATAGTCCACTCCCGCGCCCGCATTCAGAACTCCCCGTTGATGACGTCCGCGACGCGCTGGCGGTCGAACAGCTGTTCGTCCTCGGGGATTTCCGGATACGGCCCCTCCACGTAGTCGGGCCACTCGCCGAAGGCCTCGGGATACAGTTGCTTGGCGGTCATCTCCAACTGGAAGAGGTTGAGAACTGGCCCCTGATAGCGCGCCCCCTGCGGGAAGACGCGGTCGTTCTTGACGGCGTCGATTTCGGCGGTCACCGAATCCGACTCGAAGTTCTCACGCATCTTCGAGAGGTCCGTCGACGGCTCGAAGCCGCCGAGGAACAGGATGACTTCGGGGTCGGCTTCGAGCAGCGTCTCGCTGTCGACGATAGTGCCGGATTCGATCTCGCCCTCGAAGGCGTCCTTGGGCTTCAGCGGCCGCGTGTGGGAGGTCAGGAACCCGGGATTGCTCAGGGTGTAGGCGTAGATGGTTTCGAGGTCCATCGCCGCAATCATGACCGTCCGCGGGCGGTCGGCGTCGGCCGGGAGGCCGGCCTCGATATCCGCCAGCAGGTCGTCGTGGACGGCCGCCAACTCGCGGTAGCGTTCGCGCTCGCGGAACGCCTCGGCGACGAGTTCGAACTGCTCCCAGAGCCCGTAGTACTCGTAGTCCGACACCCACTCCGGGGGTTCCTGATGGCGGTCACTCAGCGAGTTGCCGAACCACGGCCCGATGTTCTCCTCGACCTCCTGGATATCGCTTCGGCTCCAACTGTCGTGTTGGGTCACCCACGCCGGGTCCGCGAGATGGACGTCGCTGTCGAGTTCGTAGAGCGTCTCCTTGTCCGGTTCCCACGAGGAGTACAGTCCCGACCAGTCGAGCGAGACGCCGGGAAGCCGTTCGACGAACTGGTTCCACAGGCCGTCGTAGTAGTCCGGGGCGTGCAGGGCCGTAATGCCGTCACCGCGTCCGAGCGCGAAGGCCATGTCGGCGTGGTGGGTCAACCGGGTAAAGACCGTCTCCGGCGGCGACTCGAAACGCACGTCGCCGACGGGCGAGATGCCCACGGTGTAGCCGTCGTCGGTGTCACCGCCTTCCTGAGGCGTTTCCCCGCCGTCACCGCCGACGCTCGTACAGCCGGCCACCAGCCCCCCGCCGAGAGCGGCCGCCCCGTATCGCACGGTATCGCGTCTGCTTAGCGTCCGATTCGACGATTCATCGCGGTTCGCGTCGTCTCGCATTATATTTTAGGCCCGCCTAAAAACTTATAACTCCATCGGTTTTTAGGCCCACCTAATTCATCGCAGTCGGTGCAGTTAGTCGTCGGACGTCGGCCGGAGTCCATCGCCGTCGACGTATTCCCGAATCGCGTCGTCGTCGATTGCCGCCAGTAGCTCCGCGTCGTCGACGGCCGAAACCATCGTCTCCACATCCAAGCGGTCGGCAAGCGTCTCGTGGCCCTTCGAGGCTCGGGCGTCGGCCTCCGAAGCCGAGATGTAGGCCGCCATCGACTCGTCGATAAAGGCGTCGCGAACTGCGCGATACCGTTCGGTATCGGCCCCGACCGGTGCGTCCGCACCGTAGTACTCGTCGAAATACTCGACCCAGCGGTCGCGGTCGGTCCACTCCTCGGTCCGTTCGGCCTCGCGGCGAACCCAGTCGACGTTCTCCTCGGTGACCGCCGGCCACCAGTCGCCGTCCAATTTGTCGTCGGCGATGACCCGATGGGCTACGCGTGCGCCACGGCCCGCCGCCATAATGGCCTGCTTGTCCTCTTCGGACGGCGAGACGACGTAGAGGCCCTCGACCGGCGTCGTTCCGTCGGTGTCGGCATAGCTCTTGTCGAAGGTCTCGTGGGTCTCACCGTCGCGTTCGTACGTTTCGAACATCGCCGCCTCGTCGTCGAGGCCGCGCAGGTACTCGCCGTCGTAGCGCGTCGCCGCGACGACACGCCGTGCGCGCACCGACTCGCCTTCCTGTGGCTCGACGACGAACCCCCGCTCCGTCGGTTCGACGGATTCCACGAGGTCCGAAACCACCTCACAGCCAGCCGCCGCTACGTGGTCGTGCATCAGGTCGTAGAACGTCTCGATATCGATGCCCTCGGGGAAGCCGAGGTAGTTTTCGAGGTAGGCACACTGCCTGATGGACGAGCGGCCGCGGTCGAAGATGACCGTATCGAGGCCCTCCCGCGCGGTGAAAACCCCTGCAGAACAGCCCGCTGGACCGCCCCCGACGATAGCCACGTCGTACTCGTTGGCGTCGCTACCCATCCTACGCGTGACCTCCGGTTTCCCGCCCGTCGTTTCCGGCCGGAACCCACGGCCGGGACGATTCCGTCGCCATGTGTTTAGGCCCACCTAAAACAATAAAGCGTTTTCGACGTCTCGTCGGCCGGGGAGTGAGGAAGAACTAGAACAATTTCGTATAGCGCCATATAGTTCATATCGGCGTAAACGGCTCGATTTGGACGTTCAACACCCGGCCGAACCAGTAAACTACAACTGGCCTCCCTGCTAGGCCCCGTGTATGAGCCTCTCGCTGGAAGACGACTGCCCGGAGTGTGGCACCGAGGAATTCTACAAGGCCGCAAGCACCCGCCTCCACCTCGGAGTCAAGCAGAAGTGGCACTGTCCCAACTGCGATTACGGGTTCGTCACGATCAACGGCATCGACACCTCGGCGTCGGCCTGAGTCCGCGACCGCACTCGTTTCTGCCTCACTGTATCCGGAGCCTCGGCCCACCATTTCTACCCACCGCCTCCGTAACCACACCCAGTTTTTGCGCGCATAGCAAAACGACTGTGCGAGCAGCGGTTCGTCGAGTCCTCCCTCTCGCCCCCGCGGTTCAAAAAGGGACCAGTGGTGGGGGGGTAGAGCCCCGAACTCTGGAGTTTCCTTTACGGACGTCGAACCCCAGGTGTAGCTGCGGAGCTGGTGCCTGTCCAATCTCCGAGACCATCAGTGAGTCATGCTTGCTCCATTGGAGTGTTTGCCAATCACATTCTGGATCTCGCCAGCAATGAGTTTCGTCGACAGTCAAATCACCCCCGATTGACCGTTCCGCAGCCGCAGACCCCCACCTAATGACAATTATATAACTAGTTTAGTCACGAATGCCAGTCTCCTCACCGATATATAAACCACATATTGAGATATTAAATACAGATTCGCGCTAAAACCTCAGACATAGATAGCGGCCTGGTAACGGCTGAAAACGGAGAGTGTGCTATTCGTCGTCCAGCGCCTGCCAGGAGAGCCGCGGGTTTCGGGCGGCCGACACCTGATCGATGCGAGCGGCGGCCGTCCGTTCGGGGGCAGCCCCGAGCGTCTCGTCGGTGTCCGCGCGGGCGGCGTTGAACGCCGCGGCGAGTTGGTCGAGCGTGCGCTTGTTCTCGATTTCGGTCGGTTCGGTCATCAGTGCCTCGCCGACGATTTCGGGCCACTTGGTCGTTGGTGGGTGGACGCCGTAGTCGAGCATCCGCTTTGCGACGTCGGCGGCGTCCTGCTCGCCGGCCGAGGCGACGAACTCGTGGTGGAACGGGCCGAACGGCACCTCGTAGTCGACCTCCTCGGCGAGGTAGTTGGCGTTGAGGACGGCCTTCGCGGAGGCGTCCGACAGCCCTTCGTCGCCGAGACGGGCGATGTAGGCGTAGGCCTTCACGAGCACGAGCCAGTTACCCTGGTAGCCGTGGACCTTGCCGATGGAGTGGTCGGGTTCGTAGAGTTCGTACCTTCCGCCGCTTCGCTCCGCTCGCGGCGACTCCCCGCTCGCATTGCTCGCGGGGACTCCATCGGATTTCCGAACGTGTGGGTCCGGCAGGAACTCGGCGAGTTCCTCGGTGACGCCGACCGGGCCAGCGCCGGGGCCGCCGCCACCGTGCGGCGTCGCGAACGTCTTGTGGACGTTGTAGTGCATGATGTCGAAGCCCATGTCGCCGGGGCGGGCACGGCCGAGCAGGGCGTTGAGGTTCGCGCCGTCGTAGTAGAGCAGGCCGCCGACATCGTGGACCATGCCGGCGATTTCCTCGATATCGCGCTCGAAGAGGCCGAGCGTGTTCGGGTTGGTGAGCATGAGCGCGGCGGTATCATCCGAGAGGGCCGCTTCGAGGGCTTCGAGTTCCACGCGGCCGTCCTCCGAACTCGGAAGCGTCACCACGTCGTAGCCGGCCATCGCCGCGCTGGCGAAGTTGGTGCCGTGAGCCGAATCGGGAATGACGACCTCGCTGCGGTCGTCGCCGTTGGCCTCGTGGTAGGCCTTCGCGATGAGGATGCCGGCGAACTCCCCGGCGGCGCCCGCGGGCGGCTGGAGGGTGACGGCGTCCATGCCTCCGATACGCCCGAGGTAGTCCTGCAGTTCGTACTGGAGTTCGAGGGTCCCCTGCACGCTCCGCTCGGAGCGGCCCGGATGGACCGACGCGTCCGGCAGGGCCGCCACGTCCTCGGTGAACTTGGGGTTGTACTTCATCGTACAGGAGCCGAGCGGGAACGGCCCGGATTCGACCCCGTAGTTCATCTCCGAAAGGCGGGTGTAGTGGCGGGCCAGTTCCGGTTCGCTGAGGCTCGGCAGTTCGACGCTGTCGCGGGTGAGGTCGTCGGGCAGCGAGGAATCGACCTCGACTTCCTCGGTGTGCTTCTCCGAGAGCAGCGGTTCGTAGGTATCCTCGTCGTCGACCCAGCGCGCCTGGTCGTAGGTGAGGGGTTCGTCGTCGGTCATCGTGCAGCCTCCTCAAAGGCGGCGACGAAACCGTCGATTGCGGCCTCGTTGGTCTCGGTTACACAGACCTGTACCTCGTGTTCGCCGACGGCGTGGACCGCATAGCCCGCGTCTTCGAGGTCCGAAACGACGGCGGAAGCGGGCTGGTCGGTCCGGGCGACGAACTCCCGGAAGTGATGGCGGTCGTGGACTGGCGCGCGAACACCCTTGATGCCGTCCAAGCGGTCGGCGAGGTCACGTGCGCGGACGACACAATCCTCGGCGAGGTCGACGAGGCCGTCGGCGCCGAGCCATGCAACGTGCATCGCGGTCCGGAGGGCGACCCACGCCTGATTCGTACAGATATTGGAGGTCGCTCGCTCCCGGCGGATGTGCTGTTCGCGGGTCTGGAGCGTGAGCGTGTAGGCGCGGCGGCCGTCGTCGTCCTCGCTGGCGCCGACGAGGCGGCCGGGCACCTGCCGGAGGAACTCCTCGCGGCAGGCAAAGAGGCCGAGACCCATGCCGTAGGCCGTCGGCAGGCCGAGCGTCGCGGCGTCGCCGACCACGACGTCCGCGCCGACGCTTGCGGGTTCTTCCAGAAGGGCGAGGGCGACGGGGTCCGACCCGAGGACGAAGAGCGCGTCGTGATCGTCGGCGATGTCGCCGATTTCGTCGAGGTGCTCCTCGATAGTGCCGCGAACCGTCGGGTTCTCGGCGTAGACGACGAGCGTCTCGTCGTCGACGACATCGGCGAGGGCATCGGTATCGACGTTGCCGTCGTCCATCGGGTAGGCCTCGACGGCGATATCGTGGCCCGTGAGGTAGTTTTCGAGGGTGCCGCGGCGGCCCGCCTGTAGGGATTCGGGAACGAGCACGCGCGAACCGTCTGCCTCCCGAACCCGCGTCGCGAGCGTGGCGGCTTCGCCGAGTGCGGTCGCGGCGTCGTACATCGAGCAGTTGGCGACGCCGAGGCCGGTCAACTCCACGAGCATCGACTGGTATTCGAAGAGCGCCTGCAGGAAGCCCTGGGCGACTTCGGGTTGATACTGGGTGTAACTGGTCAGAAACTCCGAGCGGAGCGACAGGTGGTCGACCATCGAGGGGACGTAGTGGTCGTAGTGGCCACGGCCGAGGAACTCGACGAGGTCGTCGTTCTCGCCGAGCATGCGGCCGACGTGTGACCGAACCGCCTGTTCGCTTCGCGCGTCGATGCCGAAGGCACCGTCGAAGCGGACCTCCGCGGGGATGTCGAAGAGTGCCTCCTCGCTTTCCGCGCCGACCGCCGAGAGCATCGCCTCGGTTTCGGCGTCGGTATGCGGCGCGTAGGGGCTACCGTTGGCTGTCATAGGAAACTGAGCGTGTCCGACCGTTACGTGGCATGGCTAATGATTGCCCCGGTTCAGGTCGCATCCTGTTGTATACCTGAGCGCAGTTTTATTCCTATATATACACGAACGTGTGTGAGACAGTCGATTCGGCGACCGGTTTTAAGACACCTCCGGGCGAGGTATCACGTCATGACGACGTTCCTTGCAGCGACGAACACCGAGGCGACGAGCAAGCGACTCCGACGCTATCTGAAGGACCGCGTTACCGAGGACGATACCGTCTACGTCGTCAACTCGAAACGCGGCGAGGACACGCCGGACGAAGAGATTTACGAGGGCCAAGACGCGATGAAAGCGCTCGCTGAAGGCCTCCCGAACGCCGAAACCCACCAGTTAGTACGGGGGAACGACCCCGAGACCGACATCGAACTGTTCGCCGACAAGCACAACGTCGACGAGGTCGTCATCGGCATCCGCCACCGGAGCAAGACCGGGAAGATGATTTTCGGCTCGACGGCACAACAGGTCCTGCTTTCCTCCGATTTGCCCGTCGTCGCGATTCCGCTATCGAGTTAGACGAAAGCGAGCAAACGCACTGGTTCGGCGGCCGCAGACTGCTGCCGAGAAAATTGAGACCCATCAGCAGCACCAGCAGCGCTGCCGCCACGGCCGCCGAACCGTATCAGTCGTCGAGTTCGACGGCGCCATCCTCGAGCAGGTTCTCCGCGAGGATGGGAACGAAGGTTCCGATGTCGGTCACCATCCCGACCGCCTGCGCGGACCCGCGGTCCAGCAGTTGGGTGACCGTCGCGGGGTTGATGTCGACACAGACGACCCGCGCCGTCGACGGGAGACAGTTGCCCACCGCGACGCTGTGCAGCAGCGTCGAGAGCATCAGCACCATATCGGCATCGCGGGCCTGCTCGCGGATGGCGTTCTGGGCCTCGACCGCGTCGGTAATCGTGTCGGGAAGCGGCCCGTCGTCGCGAATGGACCCGGCGATGACGTACGGGACGTCCTTGTCGACACACTGGTACATGACGCCGGATTCGAGTTTGCCGCTCTCGACGGCCTCCTCGATGCCGCCCTCGCGGATGATTTCGCTGATGGCGTAGATGTGGTGTTTATGGCCGTGGCGAGCGTGGTCCAGCGTCTCGGTGTTGACCCCGAGCGAGGTGCCGTAGAGGTCCCGTTCGATGTCGTGAACGGCGAAGCCGTTACCGATGGAGAGACCGTCGATATAGCCGTTCTCGACGAGGCGCGCGAGGTCCTCGCGGGCGCCCGAGTGGATGAGCGCGGGGCCGGCGACGACGAGAACGTTACCGCCCTCGGATTTCGTCTCCTCGATGGCCTCGGCGATTTGCTGGATGGTCGATTCGGAGGGCCGCTCGCTGGAGATGCCGCCCTGCATGAAGCCGAAGGCCCCCTCCTGACCGCGGGGACGCTCGGGCGGTTGGACGCGGATGCCGGCGTCGCCAGTGACGATGCGGTCGCCCTCCTCGATGGCGTTGAGGACCTTCGTGTACGCGCGGACGCCGTCCTCGGCCTCTTCGACGATGACGGCACAGTCCATCTCGATGTCCTCGACTTCGACCCATTCGCCGTCGTAGCGAATCTGGGTGGGATGATTGGTCGTCGAGTAGAAGCCGTGCGGGACGACCTGGTCTTCCGGCGCCTCCTCCAGTTTTGCGTCGCTGGGGTCCGCCGGGTTCGCGCCGCGCTGGTGGAGGTCGTGGACGATACGCTGGAGGGTATCCTCGTCGTCCGCGGTGACGAGCATCTTGGCGTACGATTCCTGGTCCTTCTGGCGGCCGATGTCGAACTCCTCGACGTCGAAGGAGCCGCCGTGGTCCATGACGATGCTGAAGGCGGCCTCCATCATCCCCGAATCGATGATGTGACCCTCGAGTTCGACGACACGAGAGACGCTCATACGAACCGAGAGGGAAGCCCCCGATAAGTCGGTTGTGGGTCCGAACTGACGCCGCAAGCGCCGACCCGACGGCGTCACTACGGGAAATCGGGTCGAAATTGGGAGAATACTCAAGGGGCGTCTTGGCTACCGTATAGATGGGTGCGACGTGGAGAAAGGGCCACCAGCACCCGACGAGAGGCACCCTGTTCCACCCTACCCCCGCTTTATTCGGCCCGACGGCGAACGTGCCACGCCGTCTCGCTCCGTGCGACCAACCGCTCGTAGAGCGCCCGCAGTCCCGCCGAATCGGTGTTTGGCAGGACGTGGAACTCGATGCGCCCGTCCCGAACCGCGACCCGAAACGTGTCGCCAGTCTCCTCGTCGTGGACCAGATACAGCGGCATCGGTAAATCGAACCAGTCGCCGTATCGATAGAGGTCGTCCTCCAGAACCGCCTCGACCAGCGACGCTAACTCCGGGTCCTCGTAGTCGTCCGCGGGCGTCAACAGGAACACGGTTTCGCCGTCGTATTCGACGCCCCCGCGCCGCGGGTAGCGACGTACCGGGCGCTCGGGGATGGCGAACGTCGGTGTGTCGTCGTCGGCCACACGGTTGATACGCCCCGATATCGTTTAAATTCGCTGGCGATACCGCCTATATATCGGTGGCATCCCCGAGTCCCCCCGGAGTGAGTGGCATTTATCTTCTCGCCGGATGCAGACACGCCCATGGTCTCTCTCGAACGACCGCAACCTGAGCTGGGTACCGAAGGCGACGTCGTGTTCAAGCGAATCGCGGCGTTCCTGATAGACGCGGTTTTGTTCGGCGTCGTGTTCGGTGTCTTCACTAATATCGTTGCAACGATTTCCGAGACGCTGGGGCTCCTCGTCGGTGGATTGGCTACCGTTCTCTTCTTCGCCTACTTCATCTACTTCGAGGCCGAATACGGCCAGACCGTCGGCAAGATGCTGATGGATATCATGGTCGTCACCGAGGACGGCAATCCCATCGACTACCGTGAGTCGGCCATTCGGACGGTCCTCCGTATCGTCGACGCCCTGCCGTTCTTCTACCTCGTCGGCCTCGCCGCCATCTATTTCACCGACCGGAATCAGCGGCTCGGCGACCTGCTCGCAGACACCATCGTCGTCGAGACCAAAGAGAAGGTCGACAAGCTATAATTTAAATACGAACACGCGGCCAGCCGCCCCGTGGTCTGACCACGGCCGACGGCTGGTCGAGGCGGGAGTGTGGAGCGCCGCCGTTGGATAGCGAGACGCGACCGAAGGGAGCGTCTCGGAAAGGCGAACGGGCCGTAAAACGGCCCGTGAGCCACGAGGGTCTCGCTCCGCTCGGCCCTCGCATGCTCCGCCTGTTCGCCACCTATAACGCGACCCACCGCGTAGCCGTCGGTATGTGCGGCCGGTACAGTCTCTTTACGCCCCCGTCGGAACTCGAATCCCGGTTCGACGCCACCTTCGACGCCGATTTCGAACCGCGGTACAACGCTGCCCCGAGCCAGCAGTTGCCCGTCATCACCGACGAGGCGCCCGAGTCCTTCCAGCGCCTCGAATGGGGCCTGCTTCCTGGGTGGGCCGACGAAAGCGACGAGGGCCACATCAACGCCCGTGCCGAGACTGCCGACGAGAAGCCGGCGTTCGCCGAGGCCTACGAACAGCGGAGATGCCTCGTCCCGGCCGACGGCTTCTACGAGTGGGCCGACCGCGGCGACGGGAAACGCCCCTATCGCGTCGCCTACGAGGACGACCGTCCCTTCGCGATGGCCGGCCTTTGGGAACGGTGGACCCCCGAAACCCAACAGACCGGCCTCGATGCCTTCGGCAGCGACGGCGCCGACCACGGCGAGGCCGACCCGGTCGAGACGTTCACCGTTCTGACGACGGAGCCGAACGCCGTCGTCGAGTCGCTGCACCACCGGATGGCCGTCATCCTCGACGCCGACGAGGAACGCGCGTGGCTCGACGGCGAGGACGTGTCGCTCGACCCCGCACCAGCGGACGAGTTCCGTTCCTATCCGGTGTCGACTGCCGTCAACAACCCCGCGAACGACAGCCCCGAACTGGTCCGGCCGGTCGACGGATAGCCGTCGAGGACCGAACGCCTAAGCCGCCGGCAGTCGACGGCTTCGGCAATGAACCTCAGAGACCGCATCCCGCTCGTCGGCACCGACGAGGAGATGCGTCCCTTCCTCGAACGGGCGTCGGCGTGGGCGACGGCCCTCGAATACGGCGATATCCCACGACAGGTCCGGGATGCGGCCAAATCCCAACTCGTGAGCACGGTCGGCGCGGCCGTCTGGACGACCACCCATCCACTCGGGCCGAAAATCGCCGAGGCAATCGATACGTCCGGGCGTGACGCGACCTTTCTCGGCGGCGGGACGGCCGCGCCGACGGCGGCAGCAGCCGGCAACGCCGCCCTGTCGATGGCACTGGATTTCGACGATACCGTTCTCGGCGGCCATACCGGCCACAGCAGCGTCTTCGTGCCACTGGCGTACGCGGAGGCGACGGCCGCCGACGGGAAGCGTGCCCTCGTCGCGCAAATAGCGGCCAACGAGGTCGCCGCACGGCTCGCCTCGGCCGCCGCCATCGGCCCGTTTCGCGGCCAACAGACCGCGTACATCCACGCCGTCGCCGCGGCGGTCGGCCGCGCAGTCATCGAGGGCGACGACGCCGATACCCTCGCTGACGCGCTCGGGACGGCGCTCCTTCAGCCGCCGTGGCCGCTCGACGGACCGTTTCTCGGCTCGGACGCGAAGGTCTGGACCGCGAACGACCCGATTCGAGCGGGCATCGCCGCCGTCGACTCCGCCCGAGCGGGGCTCTCCGGTCGCCGTGACCTCGTCGAGAGCGAGGGCGGCTTTCTCGAATCGTTTTCCGACCTCCCGCTTTCGGAGTTCCTCGGGGGCTTCGACGAGCGGTGGCACACCCGCGCGGTGACGGTCAAGGCGACGCCCGGCTGTGCCTACGTCACGGCACCAGTCGAGGCCGCACTGGAGGCGCGAGGTCGGCTCCCACGCGGTCGCTCGGAGATACGGCGCGTCGACGTCTACGGCTCGCTGTTCGCCACTGAGGTAAACGACCGCGCCTCGCCGTATCTCGACCGCACCGAGAGCCCGGTTTCGGCGCTTACCTTCACCGTCCCGTACAACGTCGCCGCGGCGCTGGCGGACGGCGAACACACGCCGCGACAACTCGGCGAGCGGGTCGGCGACGAGAGCGTCTGGGAACTCGCCGACAGAGTGACGCTCCACCACGACCCCTCGTTTACGATGGCCGCGCTGGAATCGGAGGTACCGGTCGGGGCGATGCTCCGCCGCGTCGGCCTGCCGGTGTTGCCATACGCCGCGAAGACTGTCGGCCTCGGGCAGACCCTGCGACACCTGCCGACGCTGGCCCGGTTCGTTCGCAAGCGTCCGCTGCCGACGGACCTCTCGGATGCCGACAAGCGCATGGGCGCCCGCGTTGAGGTGACGACGACCGACGGCCGGACCGTCGAGGCGACGGTTGACCACCCGGCCGGGTTCGCGGGCAAGCCGCTGGCTGAAACCCGTGCCGTTGCCCGCAAGAAGTGTCGGACCGGACTGGAGGCCGCGGGCGACGACGAACCGACCGCTCGCGGGAAGGCCGACGACCTGTTGGCGATTCAGTCGGCGAGCACGGTTTCCCTCGATGGATTGCTTCCCACGAAGGAGACACGATGACACCCGACCGCGTCGGTGCGGTCGTCAATCCGCATGCCGGGTCGGGAAACGCCGCCGAACTGTTTGCCGACCTCGCGGCGTGTTTCCCCGACGCGGAGGTCGACGCGCGTATCACGACTGGCCCGGATGACGTGCCGGTCGCCGCCAGCGAGCAGGCTGACTGGGCCGACCTCGTCGTCCCCATCGGCGGCGACGGCACGCTCCGAGAGGTCGCGGCGACGCTGGTCGACATCGAGTCAGAAACGCCGCTTTTCGTCGTACCGGCGGGACGCGGGAACTCCACGTATCGGCACCTCTACGGCGACGAGGACTGGCGGGCGGTCGCTCGGCAACTTGCCGGCGGCATCGACCCACAACCGCTCGAAGTCGGCCGCGTCGAGGCCGACCCCGAAATCGAATCGACCTACTTCCTCCTGGGGTTCACCGCGGGGCTGTTCCGGAGCGCGCTGGACAACGCCGAACGCCTCCGGGCGCTTCCCGGCCCGCTGGCCTACGTCCTCGCAACGGCGGGCGCCGCCCTCGTCGACGACCCTGTCGAGGCGTCGGTCGATGTCGACGGCGAGCGCCTCCACGACGGGCCGGCCCGTCTCGTCGCCATCGGCGGCGGCCGCTACCGAGGGAGTGATTTCGCCCTGCTTCCGGATTCCCGTCCGGGCGACGGGACGCTTCACGCGCTCGTCGTCGAACCCGCCGGAGTTCGTGGGTCGCTGCGACTCGGTATGCTGGCTCGAACGGGACGGCTCCGGGAACATCCGGCCGTCAGTTATGCGACCGGCGAGCGGGCGACCGTCCGGTCGGCCGCCGGCCTGCCGGTGGAGATGGACGGGACGCCGATACCGACGCCGCTCTCGCGGGCAGCGATATCGGTCGTTCCGGCGGCCCTCTCGGTCGCGTACCCGTCGGGATGAGGTTCGAGCCGTGGGCGGCCCCACCGGCAGTTTCTGACAGGGATAATCGACGTGCGCTTTTTATAATTCGGGCAAAAGGGTAGGCTATGGCCGCCGAACGTGACGGAAGCGACGAGGAGGTGGACACCGGATCGGACGATGGAAACGTGATTTCGGTCGTTTATATCGACGATTACGAGGAGCTCTGCGAACTCACGGCGGTGGGACTCGAAGAGGCAAGCGACCGCCTGTCGGTGACGAAGGTGACCGACCCCACCGTCGCCACGGAATCGTTGCTCGACTACGACTGCATCGTCTCGGATTACGAGATGCCCGAACGGGACGGCCTCGAACTGCTTCGGCAGGTCCGGGTGCTCGACGACGAGATCCCTTTCATCCTCTATACCGGCGAGGGCTCGGAGGACGTCGCCAGCGACGCCATCGAACTCGACGTGACCGATTACCTGACCAAAAGCGGTGGCTCGGAGCGGTTCACGCGCTTGGCCCACCGCGTCGAAAGCGTGGTCGACGCACGGCGGGCCACCGAAGCGGCCCAGCAGACCCGCGAGCAGGCCGCCGATGCCATCGAACGCGAGCGCGCCCGGTTCCGCGCGCTCATCGAACACTCGCCGGCCGCGACGGGCGTTCTCGATGAATCCGGCACCTTCGAATACGTCAGCCCCTCCATCGAGCGAATCACCGGCCACGCACCTCGCGAACTCGTCGACGAATCCGCCTTCGACTACGTCCACGAGGAGGACCGCGAACGGCTCATCACGGAGTTTCAGCGGTGTCTCGAAAACCCGTCGTACCGCCCGACCGTCGAATACCAGTTCGAACACGAAAACGGCGATTGGCGCTACCTCGAGACGACGGGCGTCAATCGGCTCGACGACCCGGCCGTCGAGGGGTTCATCGTCAACACGCGCGATATCACCCAGCGCAAGCGGACGGAAAAGCGCCTGCGTCGGGAGCGTGACTTGACCGAGCGCGTCCTAGAGGTTACGCCGACGCCGGTGCTGGTGTTCGACAGCGATGGCGTCATCCGCCGGGCGAACGACCGGGCGGCGGAGGTCTTCGATACCCGCAAGTCGGACATCGTGGGGCTTTCGCCGTCGGCGGAAGATATCGAGTTCCGGGATTCGGACGGCGAGACTATCGGCGACGGGGAGTACCTCTGGGAACTCGTCACCAACGCCAAGCGGGCCATCCGTGACGTCGACTGTGAGGTGTCGTTTTCGACCGGCGATTATCGGCTGACCGTCAGCGCCGCGCCGCTGCAGCAATCGACCAAACCGCTCATCGTCGTCTCCGTCGACGAAATCGAGCCCATCGAGGTCATCGGCGATAACAACACGTAAGGGACCGGCGCTCCCCGCCCCGCGTATGAAGTTCGCACGCATTGAGACGCCCGACGGGGTGCTCGAAGGCGAGTACGACGACGGGACCGTCCACACCGACGACGGAACCTACGAACCCGACGAATACGACCTGCTGGCGCCGTGTGAGCCGTCCGTCTTCTACTGTGTCGGCCGCAACTTCGGCGAGAAGGTCGACCAGATGGACTACGAGATTCCCGAGGAACCCGACTTCTTCATCAAACCGCCCGTCTCCCTGCACCCGCCGGAGACGCCGATTCCGTACCCGAGTTTCTCCTCGGAACTCACCTACGCCGGCGAGTTGGCTGCCGTCATCGACACCGAATGCAAGAACGTCAGCGAGGACGAGGTCGACGACGTCGTCAAGGGCTACACCATCCTCAACGACCTCGACTGTCTGGACCAGGAACGCCGAACCGCCCGCAAGGCGTTCGACTCCTCGGGGCCGCTCGGCCCGGTCATCGCCGATATCGACCCCGTCGGGCTGGACATGACCACCCATATCAACGGCGAACTCCGCCAGGAAGACAACACCGAGAACATGTTCATCAAGCCGCGCGAGGTCATCTCGTTCCTCTCGGAGCGCTTCACGTTCAAGCCGGGCGACGTCATCTCCTTCGGTAGCCCCGCCAACCCCGGTCTCGTCGAACCGGGCGACGAAATCGAGATTTACTACGAGGGTATCGGTACCCTCCGGAACACGGTCGAATAAGAAGAGGCTGCAGTATCGCTTAGACACGCTACTTCATTCTGCGAACTCGGCTGAGACACCGATGGAACCAGCCTGCGAACCAGTCACCTCTGAGTAGCATCCGCCGAGCGGGGCCTTCGAAGAAGGCCCCCGAGGCGGTTCTCGGCGCCGACCGCAGGGAGGCGCCGTAGCGCCCGACGACTACCGCGGGCCGAAGGCCCGCGACTGGAGGAGGGCGCGCATATTTTCACCACGTTTTTGCCGAGAACCGGGGTCGCGCCCCGAAGCGGGCGCGACCCGCGTTCTCGTGCAAAAAGTGGGTGGCTTTAGCTAATATCAACGACCAACAGCGGCCGGTCGGTCGCCTTGACGACACGCTCGGTCGTGCTGCCGAGGTTGAGGCGTTTCTCGCGGCCGGTGCGGCCGTGGGTACCGAGCACGAGCAGGTCGATGCCCGCCGACTCGGCGTAGGTTTGAATTTCGCGGTGGGGGACGCCCTCGGGCGTCGCGGTCGTGACGTCGATACCGGCGTCTTCGGCCCGTTCGGCGAGTTCGGAAACGGCCTCCTCGGCTTCCTCGGCCAGTTCGGCCTGAACCTCGTCTTTGTCGTCCGTTTCGGCCGCCAGCACGACGCGTCGGTCGATGATGGAGGCGATATGCAGCTCGGCATCGTAGGCCTCGGCGGCGCCGATAGCGTGTTCGAGTGCCTCGGAGGCGTTGTCGCTGCCGTCGGTCGGCAGCAGTACTGAATCGTACATACGGTCACCTCGGTGGCCCACCCACTTGTAACGCGAGGAGTCCGGAAGTATCGCCGGAACACGCTGGGAGTGACCCGCCGACGGCGACAGTATGGCATGCGTCGGCAGTAACGTTTTTGTGCCATCGTACCCGCTTCCGTGTGTGGGCGAGGACCGCAGTATCGAAGACGTTCTGGACACCATCGGCGACCAGCACGCACGGACCGTGCTCGCCGCGATTAGCCGTGAGCCTCGGTCGGCCAAGGAACTCGCGGAGTCGTGTGACCTCTCGCTGCCGACCATCTACCGGCGGCTGGAACTCCTGCAGGACCACGACCTCGTGACCGAGCAGACGGCCGTCGCCGAGGACGGCAACCACTACAACGTCTACAAATGCAACTTCGACAGCACCGTCATTCAACTGGAAGACGACGAGTACAAGGTCCGCATCTATCGAAAGGAGAACCTTCCGGACCGCTTTACCCAACTGTGGGACGACCTCGGCGGCGAGTGAGGCGGCGCGCGAGACGCCGAATACTTTTAATAGGGCGCGCGGATTCCCCCGCACATGGTCGATGTTCTACAGGGCGTCCTCATCCTGATGCGGCTGGTCCTTTTCGGTCTCTCGCTCGGACTGACCCTCATCAGTTTTCAGGCGTACTCGAAACGCGGGAGTGACCGCCTCCAGTACGCCTTTATCGGGTTCGCGTTCGTCAGCATGGGCGTGGCGGTGACGAACCTGACGACACAGGTCGGCGTCAGCGGCGACCTCGGACGGGAACTGCTCTATCTTCAGATCGCCGAGACGGTTCCGTTCATCGTCGGCTTCACGATGATTTATATATCCCTCTATCGCTGACGCTCAGTCCCATTCCTCGATGACGACGGCCTCCGAACTACAGTAGAGACACGACCCGCCGTGGGCCAGCGCCGCGAGCTGTCGACCACAGTTCAGACAGTGGAGTAACTCGCGGGCGCTGGCGTCGAGTTCCGCACGAATAGCAGCCGACTGTGGCGGAATCGCTCGGTTCGGTCGTCGGAGGTCCCGCTCGCGGTCCTCGGGCATGGGCCTAATAAGGCCGCCTGCCCCAAAAGCCTCCGCTCATACGGATTGTTGTAGTCTTTTACCAGCGAGCGCCGAACTGTACCGAGCGCTCGCCGGTAATTTGTTACAACAATCCGTATCAGTTCGTCGTGACGAGTTCGACGACGTCCCGGTGGGAGAGTTCGTGGTCGCTACCGATCTGCCGGTTCGCGCGGCAGTCGACACCGTGCAGCAGGCCGTCACCGAGGTCCGAGTGGATGTGGTAGGCGAAATCCGAGGTGGTCGAGCCCTCGGGCAGGAGGAAGCAGTCGGGGAGGACCTTGCCGTCGGCGGTGCCGAGGCCGCCCGACGAACCGGGGAAGACCGCGACCATCCCGAGGACGTCAAAGAAGGCGTCTTCGAGGGCGCCCTGAACGCCGGTGCCGCCGTACTCCTCGACGAACTCGGCAATCTGGTCGAGGCCGGCCTGCTGGTCGTCGGAGATATCGCCGACGATATCGAAGCTATCGTCGCCGGGCGTGTACTCGACGACGCCGTTCTCGTCGGCACTTTTGAGGGCCTTCTCGGCGTGGGCGCTGGCGGGGACGATAGTGAGGTGGTCGTAGTCGGGGTCCTCGACGATTTCCTCGTAGTTTGCCTGTGCGTCGGGTGTATCCATCTTGTTAGCCGCGATGACGATGGGTTTGGTTTCCTTGCGGATTTCGCGGGCCAGTTCCTCGCGGTCGGACTCGTCCCACGCTTCGGGTTCGAAGCCGAGCCCGACGCGGCGGATGAGGCGTTTGATTTCGTCCTCGTTGGTCCGGAAGGCCGTCATCTGCTCGGCGAGTTCGGTCTCGATGTCGGTCTCCTCGACGTTGTAGGCGCCCTCGTAGCGCTCGATACCGCGTTCGAGGATGTCGAGATACCACATGTCGAGTTCGTGTTCGAGGAAGTCGATGTCGTCGCGGGGGTCGTGGCCCTCAGTGGGTTCGCCCTCGGCGTCGGTCTGCCCGGAGAAGTCGACGACGTGGACGAGCACGTCGGCCTCGTTGAGGTCGGTCAGGAACTGGTTGCCGAGACCCGCGCCCTCGTGGGCGCCGGGAATCAGGCCGGCAACGTCCACGAGTTTGATGGGGACGAACCGCTCGTCGTCGCGGCAGAAGCCGGTATCCGGCGTGCAGGTCTCGTCGAAATCGGGGGCCGCACAGGGGACGCGAACGTAGGCCTCGCCGACCGAGGGGTCGATGGTCGTAAAGGGGTAGGCGCCCTCCGGCACGTCGTTCATCGTCGCCGCATTGAAAAAGGTGGACTTGCCGACAGAGGGCTTGCCGACGAGTCCGACGGTGTAGCTCATACGCCCGGTATCCCGCTGAGACTCAAGAGGGCTTCCATCGGGCCCGCCTCTGCGAATCGGTGACAGGCATCGTGTTTCGGTGGCCTACGCGCAGTCCCACTCGCTTCTGAGCAGGCCGTAGAGGACCATATCGCGATGGGCGCCGTCGACGAACATGTACTTGCGACGGCGGCCTTCCTCGCTGAATCCGAGCGACTCCAGCAGACCACGGGAGGCGTCGTTGAAAGCGAACGCCTCCGCACCGACGGCGGGGGTGTCGTACTCACGGAAGACGTAGTCGATGGCCAGCGAGACGGCCGTCGTGCCGTAGCCCTCGCCGTGGACCGAGGGGACGAGCCAGTAGCCGAGTTCCGGCCGCTTGTAGTCGGCATCCATGACGCTCACCTGACCGATTTTCCTGAGTTCGTCGTCGGCCGGCTGGCCGGATGCCGCGGGGTCGTCTTCGAGGCAGACGACGAAGGTATCGCCGTCGCCGGGAACGTCGATTTCCTCGCGGCTTCGGACCGGATTGCCGAGCGGGTACCGGATGTCGGGGTCGGCGCTCGCCCGCTGCAAAAAGGGAATGTCCTCGGATTCGGCGAGACGGAGGGAGACGCGGTCGTCGCTGGCGACGCGTGGACCGGGCATATCACCGCGGTCCGTGGGGTCCGTAATGGGTCTTCGGGAGGGCAGCGAGACGGTCGGCGTCTCAGAGGACGAGACTGGCGAGTTGATACAGGAGGCCGATGCCGAAAATCGCGACCATGAGCGCGGTCGTCACGACGACGACCGGCGAGAGGTGTTCTTCTTCCTCGATGATGTAATCCTTCATACCCGGGTCGACGCTGGCGCCACGAAAAAGCGTTGTGTCACCGTCCAGCGACCAGAAGGAAACGCTCTTGGTTTCGACACCAGTTCGGTCACGTGGATGTCACGAACAGGTCAGTCGACAGGGGATTCGGGGGAAAGACGACCAGAACTGGTCGTCGTCTGTGGGCTTCCCGGCGTCGGTAAATCCACCGTCGCCCGCGCCGTTGCGGACCGACTGGACGCGGCCGTCCTGCGGACGGACGTGGTGCGGAAGGAACTCTTCGACGACCCGAAGTACACCAGCGAGGAGAGTACGACGGTCTACAACGAACTCCTCGCCCGCGCTCGCGACCGTCTCGCAGATGGGGAGTCGGTCGTTCTCGATGCGACGTTCAAGACCCGCAGTCGGCGGCGCGAGGCCCGCGATATCGCTGCGGAGGTCGACGCCGACTTCCGCCTCGTGCACGTCGACTGCGATACCGAGGTGGTCGAACGCCGTATCGCCGCCCGCGACGACGTCAGCGACGCCGACTTCGAGGTTCACCTCCAGTTCAAGGACCGCTTCGAGCCGATCGAGATGGACCACGAGCGCATCGACAACTCGGGCGCGGAATCCGAAACCGTCCAGCAGGTCGAAGCGACGTTCTGAGGCGGCCGGGCGAAACCCGTCAGGGGCTCAGAGGAACGCGGCAAACGACAGCAGGAAAGTCAGCAGCATGACGAGGACGCCGAGAACGCCCAGCGCCGCCACCACTGCGCCGGCGACCGTATTCTCGCTTTCGTGGAGTTTGTAGCCACAGAAGATGGCGACCGGAGCGAACACGACCGGGAGGGCAATAAGGGAAAGAACGCCGGACAGTAGTCCGAACACCAGATACGCGGTGGTGTTGTCGTCCTCGGCCGGCGCCGGGGTCTGTCGGACGCCGCAGTTCGGGCAGATTTCGGTTTCTTCCTTGATGATGTCGCCACAGCTCGTACAGTAACACTCGTCGGAGGCGGGCGTTCGTTCCGCTGACTGCGCCATTGGGCCTACGTCCTGGAGCAGCCGCTTAAGTGTTACAGTACGCCATACCGTCGCGGTCAGTCGATGGGTCGGACCGTCGCCGTCACGCCGTCGGTCGGTCGGAGCGTCGGCGTCACTCGCAGGGAGTCCAACTCCGTTTCGGCGACCTCGATATCGAAGTCCCGCACCAGTCGTGCGAGCGTGAGCGTGGCACCAGCGAGGGCAAAGCCCTGCCCGATACAGGCGTGTGGCCCCGTCGAGAAGGGGAAGTAGGCCTCGACGTCGTTCGGATTGCGCCGCGCCCAGCGGTCGGGGTCGAACCGCTCGGGGTCGTCGAAATATCGGTCGTCGCGATGGATGGACCACAGCGGGACGATGACGCCCGAATCGCCCGGGATACGGTACTCGCCGAAGTCGACCGGCTCTTCGGTCTGTCGGAAGACGGCCCACGCAGGCGGGTAGAGCCGGAGGGCCTCCCGATACGCGCGCTTGGTGTATTGCAGGTTCGCGAGGTCCTCGTGTGTCGGCGGCCCATCGCCGAGTGCGGCTTGGGCCTCCTCGCGGACGCGCTCGCGGGTTTCGGGGTTCCACGACAGCAACGCCAGCGTGTAGGTGAGACTCAGCGCCGTCGTCTCGTGGCCGGCGATGAGGAACGTCGACACCTCGTCGCGAATCTGATGTTCGGGGTAGTCGACCTCGGGGTCGTCCTCGGCCTCAAGCAGGAGCGTCAGCATGTCCATCCCCTCGTCGCCCGCCGCGAGGTCCGCGCGCCGTCGTTCGATGAGGTCCTCCGCGAGGCCGCGAATCCCCTCGGCGGCCTCACGGAACTCCGGGGACGTCCGGGTCGGCACCCAGTCGGGCATGGCGATTTCGGGGCCGAACTCGAATTCCTCGCCGGCGGCGCGCATCCACTCGTGGAAGGTGTCGGCCCGCTGCTTGCCGATGTCCTCGCCGAGCAGGATTTCGGAGGCGACCCGAACGGTCAGCGAGGTGGCAGCCCGATGGAGGTTCAGGGTCTGCGGGCCGGCCTCGGCCCACCGCTCGGCGAGCGCCTCGACGCGTTCGCCGGTGGTGTCCGCGTAGGCGTTGACCTGCTGGCCGCCGAACGCCGGCCCCATCACGGAGCGTTGCTGTCGCCACAGCGCGCCCTCGCTCTGGACGAGGCCGTTTTCGGCTATCATGGCCGCCGAATCAAGCGCTTCGAGGCGTGGGAAGTCCTCGGGCCGTTCGAGGGCCTCACGGGCGAGTTTCGGGTTCGTCAGGAGGACGAGCGGGCCCTTCCCGGGCACCGGAATCGAGGTGCCGTCCTCGAAGCGGGACTGGATACCCTCCAGAAAACGGAACGTCTCGGTGCCGAACCGCAGGGCGTTCAGAACGCCGGCGTCCGGCGGTGACGGCAGACTCCGTGACATGCGTTACACTATGGCTCTGGGTGTTTGGTGGTTTCGCCACCCCACGTCGCTGGCCGGGATGTATGACCGGCTCAGTTCGACCGGGCGCCTTCGTTACGTCTGCGAGTCGTCGGTAGCTTCGGAATCGCCATCGGCAGCCTCGGCCGCGTCTTCCCCGTCGGCTTCCCGAACCAGCAGCGTCGCGATGCGTGACCCCTCGATGCTCTCGACTTCGATGACGTGGCCGGCGATTTCGATGCTGTCGCCGGGTTCGGGGGCGCGGTCGAGCCGTTCGAGCACCAGTCCGCCGACGGTATCGTAGTCGGCGCTTTCGAGGTCGACGCCCAGCGCGTCGCTGGCGGCCCACAGGGAGACGCCGCCGTCCATCTCGTAGTCGCCGTCAGACTGGCGGCGTATCGACGGCTCGCCCGTCTCGGTGTCGAACTCGTCGCGGAGGTCGCCGACCACGATTTCGACGACGTCCTCGACGGTCGCGATGCCCTCGAAGCCGCCCCATTCGTCGATGACGGCAGCCATCTGCTGGTGCTCGCTTCGGAACTGCAAGAGGAGTTGGTCGATGCTGACCGTCTCCGGGACGACGAGCACCTCGCGGGCGAGGTCGCCCGCGGTCGTGTCCCGGTCTTCCTCGCTTGCCTGCAGGACGTCCTTGACGTCGACGAAGCCGACGACCTGATCTTCCTCGCCGACGACCGGATACCGCGTGTGGCCGGATTCCAGGACGGTCGCTCGAATCTCCGCCAGCGAGGCGTCGGCCGGCAGACTCGTCACGTCCGGCCGGGGGACCATAACCTCCCGAACGGTGGTGTCGTCGAGCGCGAAGACGCGGTCTATCATCTCGACTTCGGCGGTGTCGACGTTGCCCGCCTCGCCGGCCCGTGCCAGCACGCGCCGTATCTCGCGTTCTTCGAGCGTCTCGTCGGTCTCGGAGGCCGGCGGCACGCCGAGCATTCGCGTGAAGGCGTTGGCCGTCCCGTTGAAGACGATGAGTGCCGGATAGAAGAGGAGATAGCAGAACCGCATCGGCGGCGCGACGAAAAGCGAGACGCGTTCGGCATCGGCGATGGCGATGGTCTTCGGCGCGAGTTCGCCGAAGACGACGTGGAGGAACGTGATAAAGGAAAAGGCGATGGCGAAGGCGACCAGATGGAGGAGCGACGGCGGCAGGAGCGTGCCCAGCACGGGTTCGATGAGTGTCGCGACGGCGGGTTCGCCGGCCCACCCCAGTCCGAGCGATGCGAGCGTGATGCCGAGTTGGGTGACGGCCAGATAGTCGTCGAGGTTCTTCATCACCGCATCGAGCGTGTCGGCACCGGCCTTCCCCTCGGCGACGAGTTGCTCGACCGACGTCGAGCGAACCCGGACGAAGGCGAACTCCGAGGCGACGAAGAAGCCGTTCAGCGCCACGAGAAACAGCGCTATGAAGAGCCGACCCGCCGAGAACGCGAGGTCTACCGCCATCTTGCCCCCGCACCGTCAGCACGCCATCGAATCGTTGTCATACCGACCCTTCTCGCCCCGGCGTCAAAACGTTGGCCGAAGCGGTGTCTGCGTCACACGGCTACGGACGGTAGCCTCAATCGGCGGCCGTCGCGTTGTCCGGCACCTGTTTGACGACGTATCGCTGGCCGACCATCGGGTCCAGCAACGTATCGACCGGCGCGTGGTCGTCCCGGAGTATCGGCGCGTCGTCGCCCGGGGTCTCCCGCTCGTAGTTCTCGATTTCGGCCGCGAGGTCGATGCCGATGTCGCGCCGTTCGTTCCGCGCTCGGAGTTCCGACTGGGATATCGACTCGTCGTTTTTCGTCGCGACGACCTCGATGTTCTGGACGACGCCCGCACCGGCCGTCGGGAAGCCGTAGACCTGCGGATACACCTGCTGCATCGTCCGGTATTCGGCCTGATAGAACTTCGAAGCGGGGCCGTTCGGCGCCGAGATGATGTTCGCAAAGAGGACGCCGTCCTCCGAGAGGCGGTCCTTCGTCAGTTGCATGAACTCGACGGTGGTCAACTGGAACGGCACCTTGTCCTTCTTGTAGGCGTCGAGCACGATGAGGTCGTAGGTGTGGTCGGTCTCCCGGAGGAACTGCCGGCCGTCGGCATTGTGGATGTTGAGTTGCTCGGATTCCTCGACTCGGAAGTACTCCTTTGCGGTGTCGATGACGACGGGGTCGATTTCGACCACGTCGACGGTGGCGTTGTACTCGGAGACGAACCGTTTGGGGCCGCTAAACCCCCCGCCGCCGACGAAGAGCACGCGGTCGATTTCGTCGGGGTCCTCGACGAAAAGATACGGCATGTGGAAGTACCGGGTGTACTCGAAGACGTAGCGGTCGGGGTCGTCGAGGTCCATCGCGCTGTGGCGCTGGCCGTCGAGATACAGCGTCCGCGTGTCGCCCATGTCGGCGACTTCGAGTTCCTGATACGGCGTCTGGGTCTGGTAGACGACGTTGCCGCCGGTCGAGAAACCGATGGCGCCGCTGCTGACGGCCGTCACGAGCATGATGGTCACGCAGATGGTGGCGAACAGCGGGTCACGGTCGATGGAGGGCAGCGTCATCGACAGTGCCGTCACGACGAGCAGGACGCCGAAGATGAAGCCGATGACCTCGACGCCGAAGGAGGGAATCAGGAAGAACGTGGTCCCGAAGGCGCCCAGAATGCTGCCGACCGTCCCGAGGGCATACACCCGACCGGAGGCCTCGCCGACGGCCTCGGTTCCCGACAGTTCGGCCGCATACGGACTGACGAACCCGAGCAGGTACGTCGGCGGGCCGAAAAGCAGGATGACGGCGGGCAGCGAGGCAAACCGACTCGGCAGCGGGAACGCCGTCGTCGAGGCCACGAGCAAATCGCTCGCGAAGACCAACACTGCGACGTAGCCCGCCGTCCAGATGAACAGCCACGAGAGGCGCTTCGGACTAGCGCGGTTGGCGGCGCGCTTGCCGCCGTAGTGGTAGCCGAGACTCAGCGCCGCGAGGAACACCCCGATGATGCTGCCCCATGTGTAGATGCTGCTGCCGAACTGCGGGGCGACGATACGACCCGCGAGTATCTCCAGCCCCATGCTCGCCACCCCGGAGACGAACACCGCGAGTTCGGGCGCCGTCAGGTTGCCCGCTCGCAGGCGTCGAAACGCGTCCATGTGTTAATGGGTACCACTTTTCGGAGATAAACCTTGGCGAGGCGGTATCCTTCGGGCCACCCGGACGGGCGAGGGTGCCAGCGACACCAGCAGGTATCGACCGGTGCCGAACGGAGATGGAGGACCGATTCAGGCCGGCGGCCCGGACGACTACGGCAGCAGCACGCCGTCGATAGCGTGAATGATGCCGTTCGAGGCCCCGATATCCGTTGTCACGATACTCGCCTGGTCGCCGTTCAATGCCGTCCCGTCCACGTCGATTCGTGCGCCGTTGAGTGTCGGCACCGAAGACGCGTTCACGACCGACTGCGCGCTCCGTCGACCCGGAACGACGTGATACGTGAGAACCTCCGCCAGCGAATCGACGTTTCCGACGTTGGCTTCGGTCACGCCGATACCGTTGAACGCGGCGTCCGTCGGCGCGAAGACCGTCAGTTGGCGGTTGCCGTCGAGCGCCTCGACGAGACCGGCTTCCTGAACCGCGGCGACAAGCACGTCGAACCCGTCAGCGGCGACCGCGACGTCGACGATAGTATCACCATCGCTCGGTGGTGTGGCGGTTACTGCGCCGACCCCGCCCGCGAGGAGTGTTGTTCCCGCACCGATGCGCCGGAGTACCGACCGTCTGTTTACCTCCATCTGAACCACCAGCGAGGGGGAGGGCTGAATCGTCATCAAGCATTTTCAAAATTAGACCCAATTTCCTCCCAAACTGCCTCACGGTGCGATTTGCGTCGGTTTCGGAGGACACAGTCCGAACTCGCCGAACCGAGGCAACCGAGACGGCAGGAATACCACCCGTATACTTCGGTTGCACTACGATACCGTGGAAGTCGCCACCAGATAACATGCCCATAGATAATAAATTCATGTAGTTTAATATCCTCTAGTTATTACAATGGACTACACGTGCCTTCGCTGAACCTCGAACCGCTGACCTACGATGACATCCCGTCGGCGCGGCGTCCGAGCCTTCGACAGGCGCTGGTCCCCGTACTCGGGGTCGTCCTGTTTCTCGGCGTCGGTTCCGGGTATCTGAAACTGGCACCCCATGGGCCACTCCTCTGGAGTATCGTGTTAACCGGTGCGGTCGGCAAGTACTGGCTCGGCTACTCGTGGGAGGACCTCTACGAGGGCCTCGCCGATAGCCTGCTGATGGGCTTGCAGGCCATCCTCATCCTGTTCGTCATCTACGCGCTTATCGCGACCTGGATCAGCGCCGGGACCATTCCCGGACTGATGTACTACGGGCTCGCGATATTGACGCCGGACGTCTTCCTGCCGGCAACGGCGCTACTGGCGATGGTCGTCGCCTTCTCCATCGGTTCGTCGTGGACCACTGCCGGGACCCTCGGCGTGGCCTTCATCGGCATCGGGGCGGGCCTCGGCGTCCCCACCCCGATGACCGCTGGGGCCATCCTTTCCGGCGCCTACGCGGGTGACAAGCAGTCGCCGCTGTCGGACACGACGAACCTCGCGGCCGCGGTGACCAACACCGACCTCTACGACCACATTCGCGCGATGCGCAACGGAACGGTTCTTGCCTTCGGCCTCTCGCTCGTACTCTATGCGGCCCTCGGCCTGTATGCCGGCGACGCGATTCCCGCCGGCCGCGTCGCCGAGATTCAGGGCGCACTCGCCGGGACTTACGACCTCTCGGCGCTGGTCTTCCTGCCGCTCGTGGTCACGTTCGGACTGGCGCTCTACGGCGTCTCCGCGCTCCCGGCGCTCGTCGCCGGCGTCTTCGCCGGCACCTTCACGACGGTCCTCGTTCAGGGGCGGTCCTTTATCGCCTCCTGGGAGGTCTTCCTCGAAGGGACGGCACCCGAGACGGGCGTCACGCTCGTCAACGACCTGCTGGCCAGCGGCGGCCTCTCGGGGTCGGCCTGGACCATCTCGGTCGTCGTCGCCGCCCTCGCACTCGGCGGCCTCCTCGAACGGACCGGCGTCCTCGCCGTGCTCGCACACGAACTCGCGTCGGCCGTCTTCGGCCCGCGCAGCCTCGTTATCGGAACCGGCATCTCCGCCATCCTCGTCAACGCCTTTTCAGCCCAGCAGTACATGAGCATCGTCGTCCCGGGGCTCACCCTTCGGAACCTCTACGACGAGTACGGGCTGGCGGGCGAGGACCTCTCGCGGGCCATCGAGTCCGCGGGGACCCCGACCGGCGCGCTCATCCCGTGGCACGCCGGCGCCGTCTACATGTCCACCGCCCTCGGTGTGGGAACGCTCGCGTACTTCCCGTACTACTTCTTCGCGTTCCTATCACCGCTGGTCCTGTTCGCGACGACGCTCCTCGGCGGACGCTACGACGAGACGGCGGACACCAACCCCGTCGAGTCGCCGTCCGCAGCGGCCGACGACTGACGACGTGGGTTCCGGTTTCGTCTTTACAGAAGGTCGGCCTCGGCACTCATTGGATTTTGGTCTACCGGTAGAAATTTGACTCAAAATCCTCTGTACTCCCAATTTATCTTAGAATAGCGTCCAAACGTTAGTCGGTCTGGCTTCCAAATAGAGTTCGTAGTCGGGGAAGTTGGTTTATGATATCTTCGGGGGGAGTAGTTTGCTTAACCAGTAACACCATTATTCCGCCGGATGAACGACTTGCTATCCGAATCAGATGTCTGTTCCATTGACCACATTACGACAACTAAGGGAGCAGTTTCCAGGTTCAAGCTGGGCGCTATGGAGCGAGGAATATCCAGATGAAGGTTGTATCGAGGAGCAGCCGGACCAGTTAGTTGAATTCATAGAGTCAAACAGGAGCCAGTTGAATCCTGAAGTAGTATTCGTCTCACTAAATCCCTCAAGCGACCTTCCGACTGATTATGCCAACTTCCACTCGCCGTCGTGGAAGCACTACGATGAACGTATCAAGGAATTCGTCCAAGAGAACGAATTAGAGAACCTAACGGGGGGATATATGACCGACATTGTGCCTGACGTGGCAGACCCAAACTCCGCAAATGTGACACCCGATACAGCTGATATTGACAGATTTAGCACCCAACTATCCATCTTAGATAAATCCGAGTATCACGTTATCTGTTTCACTGGAAAGACCTTCGAAGCGCTAAAATCCAATTTCGGAGCGGAGGTTCAGCAGCACCAGCACAATATCGAATCATTCACCGAATCGCTAGAGGAGAAAACGCTACACGTCTACCGAGTCTGGTTTTATGGACTCTACGGAGTACATCAACAGAAGGTAGGGGAACTTGAGAAACAGCTCAAGTATCTCAATGATGAAGTCATAGAATCTGCTGAGTGATTTTGTGGCCTCGGCACTCATAGGGCTCGTCACCGTCGGCTGCCTACACCGACTCGGCCCGGTTGCTCGTCATCGGCCGGTCGAGGCTACGGGCAGGAGGAAAAAGACGCTTTTCGTCCGTATCAGTCGTCGTCGACGGCGGGCGCGGGCGCGTCTCGGGGGCCCTCGGGCGGTGCGTCGAATAGCGGGCTCTGGTCGCCGGGGACGAACGTGTTGAGGATGAGCGCCGACAGCGCGGTCATGATGACGGGTTCGCCGAAGAACGTCTGGGCGGCCTGCGGGAGGCCGCTGATGGCGTCGGGGCGGGTCGTGACACCGAGACCGAGGCCGAGCGCGACGGCCATGATGACCATGTTCCGGCGGTTGAGGTCGGTGTGCAAAGCGATGAGTCGGGCGCCGCTGGCGGCGACCATCCCAGCCATCAGGACGACCGCGCCGCCGAAGACGGCGCTGGGGATAGTGGTGACGACGGCGCCGACCTTCGGGCTGAGGCCGAGAATCGCGAGCATGACGCCGCTGATGCCGACGACGTGACGGCTCATGACGCCCGTGAAGTTGACGATGCCGACGTTCTGGGAGAAGGACGTGACGGGGAAGGCCGCGAAAATCGAGCCGAGCGAGGACAGCAGGCCGTCGGTAAAGAGGCCGCCGCGGAACTCCTCGTCGTCGGGGTTGCGGCCCTCGGCGGCGGTGATACCGGACATGTCACCGACGGTTTCCATCGCGGAGACGAGGAAGAGGAACGCGAAGGTGATGATGGCGACGGGGTCGAACTCGAAGCCGAAGCGGCCGGGCGCCGGGATGGCAACCCATGCAGCATCGAAGACGGGCGAGAAGTCGACGAGACCGAAGGCGACGGCGACGGCGTAGCCGACGCTGATGCCCACGAGAATGCTGAGGAGGCGCGCGACGCCGCGGGTGAACATGTTGAGGACGACGGCGATGCCGAGCACGAGGGCGGCGAGGCCGATGTTATGCAGGGCGCCGTAGTCGGAGGCGCCGACGCCGCCAGCGGAGTAATCCATCGCGACGGGGATGAGATAGAGGCCGATGATGACGACGACGAGGCCGGTCACAAGCGGTGGGAAGAAGGGTTTGATGCGTTTGAACTGCCAGCCGATGAGTCCCTCGACGGCGAAGCCGGTGACGAGGATGGCGCCGAAGACGGCCGCGAGGCCCTGATTCGCGCCGATAGTCGTCGCCGCGCCGACGAAGGTGAAACTCGTCCCCATAACGATGGGGAGTTTCGCGCCGATTGGCCCGACCGTGTAGGCCTGCACGATGGTCGCCAGCCCCGAGAACAGCAGGACCATCTGGACGATGTAGGCGGTGTCGGCGGGATTGAGGCCGACCGCGCCGGCGACGATGAACGCGACCGCCGTCGCCGGGACGATCATCACCGCGACGTGCTGGAGGCCGAGCAGTATCGATTTCGGCAACGGGGGCTTCTCGTCTCGCCCGTATTCGAGGTGTATCTCACCGTCAGTTTCCGACATGTATGGCCGGCAGGTGCATACCCACCCTCATAATATTATGGTGTTTACGCGCAAATGTGCTTCTCAGAACAAGCGTTTACACAAGAATGTGTATACTTTAATGAATCGTGACGCCGTCCTCGTCGACGGAGATATCGAGGAGGCTGGTAACCTCGTGGTCGACGTCGTCCATCGCGTTGTCGCCGGCCTTCCGGAAGACGACGACGATGTCGGCGATGTCGGCGCCGATTTCGTCGAGCGCGCCGCAGATGGCCGCCAGCGTGCCGCCGGTCGACAGCAGGTCGTCGACGATGAGGACGCGGTCGCCCTCCTCGATGTCGTTGATGTACATCTCGGATTCGGAGTAGCCCGTCGCCTTGTGGAGCGACACCTCGTTGGGCAGGCCATACGAGCGCTTGCGAATGACGACGAGCGGGATGTCGGTCTGCAAGGAGAGGGCGGTCGCCAGATGGATACCCATCGCTTCGGGGGCGACGATTTTGTCGACGTCGAGGTCTGCGCGGCGGATGACGCCGCTGACGGCCTCCCGGAGGAGGGCGGGGTCGAGCATCGGGACCCCGTTGCTGATGGGATGGACCAGATACTGGTAGCCGTCCTTGTCGATAATCGGTGCCTCGTGTAGGGACTCGCGGAGGCGTTCCATGCCGTCGGTTCGGCCATCCCCCGCAAAAGCCGTTCGTTCTCGGCGTGCGGCCTATTCGTCCTCGGAGGGGATGAAGCCGAGGCTCTCACCGATGCCGAAGATATCGAGGTCCCGAAGCAGTTGTTCGAACTCCTGTTCCGTCGGGTCGACGAGCAGGATGTCCTCGTCGAGGTCGAGCGTGAAGTCCTCCTCGCCGAGGTCGACGAAGAGGTTGCCGTCGGTGAGTGTCCCCGAGACGGCGTCGCTCTCCTGGACGAAGTCCTGCAGGAGTTCGCCGACCGACTGGCTTCGACTGGCCGCCTCCTCAAGCAGTTCGACCGCGACGTTCGGCGCCGAGGAGGGGTCCTCGGCGGCCTCTCTGAGAATATCGCCCAGGTTCCGGGAACTGTCTTCGAGTTCGGCGCGCAACTCCTCGAACAGGTCGGCGGCGTCGGACATATCGGCCGTATCGTGGCGTTCCTCCCGCAAATGCGTGGTGGTTCGATGGCCTGAACGCTTTTATTCCAGCACGTCGACAGGTTCGTTCGATGACGCGTGTGAGTTTCGTCGTGCCGGCGCGCAACGAATCCGAGTATATCGGCGACACGCTATCGAGTATCGACGGCCAGCGGACCGACGAATCCTACGAGGTCATCGTCGCCGACGGCGGCAGCGTCGACGGCACCACGGATATCGCCCGCGAACACGGTGCCGATGTCGTTCAGGAGGGCGGCCAGAGCATCGCCGGTGGGCGTAACGCCGGCGCCGAGGCCGCCGAGGGCGAGTGGCTGGCGTTCATCGACGCCGATACGCGAATCGACCCCGCGTATCTCGAGACGATGCTGTCGTTCGTCGACAGGGAGGGACTGGTCGCGGCCTCCTCGAAGTGTCGGATGACCGGCCCCGCACGCGCGAGACTCGTCGAGTGGACCATCAACCACGTTTTCCCACGACTCGCTGCGCCCGTCCTCCCCGGATTCAACACGTTCGTCCGGCGGGACATCTTCGAGGCCGTCGGCGGCTATCCCGACGTACCCAACGAAGATACGGCCTTCAGCCGTACACTCGGCCAGCGGTATCCGACCGGCTACCATCCCGACGGCCTCGTCGAGAGTTCCGGCCGCCGCGTCGCGGATTCGGGACTGACCGGGACGCTGTATCACTACCTCCGGCTTGACTGGGGGCGACTCCGTTCGGACCGGGGACGAGATATCGTTAAGTGATACCGCGACACACGTTCGGATATGTCCGCGACAACCACACAGCGCTGTCTCGAATGTGGATTCGAAGCACCGGCCAGCGACGACGCGTGGGGGCGCGTCGAACACCCGCCGCTGGGCGAGTTGGCGCAGTGTCCCGAATGCGGAAGCACGAACACGGCGGGCATCTGACCCGCGAAACAGTCCCTATTCCACCCTGTCGAGGGCGCCGGCGACGACGAGCGGGAGCGTAATCGTCGCGTCGGCGTATACCGAGACGTTCCGGGCGTCCTTCTTGAGTTTGCCCCACGAGCGGGCTTCGTCCAGCGTCGCCCCCGAGAGGCCGCCGGTCTGGGGCGGGTCCATCGTCAACTGCACCGCGTAGTCGTAGGCATCGGGCGTCACGAGCATCGTCTGGAGGACGTAGTTCTTGGGGACGCCGCCGCCGACAACGATGGCGCCCGTCGAATCGGCCTCGTAGGCGAGGTCGTTGAGCGGCGACATATCTTTTAAGGCGTCCAGCGAGAAGCCGGTTACCTGCGAGCGGAGCCACGCCTGCAGGCCAAGCACGGAGTCCTGAATCGCAGGGACGTAGACGGGGACGTCGTTCTCGTAGGCCGCCGCCGCGATACCGGAGTCCTCGTCGATGTCCTCGCGGTCGTTGACTGCGGCGTTGGCCCGGCCGAGTTCGCTGGTGAACTCCGCGATGGAGACGACCTCTTCGCCGATTTCGTCGAAGACTTCCTCGCGGAGATGGTGCTCGAAGAGCGCGAAATGCTCCTGCGGCAGGTAGACGTTATAAATGCGGTCGACCTCCTCGTCGCGCAGTTGTTCGTCGAACTCGCGTTCGGACATCTCGTCGTGTTCGGCCTGCCCGTGGTGATGCTTGCCACCGATGGCCTCGATGGAGTCGTGGGTGAGGTTCGCGCCGGTCGTGACGAGGGCGTCGACGTGGCCCTCACGGATGAGGTCCGCGACAATCTGCCGCATCCCGGCGGGAACCATCGCGCCCGCGAGGCCGAGGAAGACGGTCGTGTCCTCGCTATCGAACATCTCGCCGGTGACGTCGATGGCCTCGCTGAGGTCGGCGGCACCGATACCGGCCTTCCCGTACTCCTCGGCGAGGTCCGCGACGGACATGCCCGCCGAGACGTTAGCGTGTTCGACCGGGTCGTGGTGGAACTCCTCCCGGTCCGGTTCGGGGTGGTCGTGGTCGTCGTCGCTCATTACCGAAGAATCGGGGCGGCGGCTTTTCAAGCAAGCGATAGCACGGAAGTCGAAAAAAGGGAACGTCGGTTAGTCGTCGCCGAGGATGACCCGCTCGGTCATCGCGGCGGGGTCGAGCACCTCGTCGGCTTCCTCCTCGGTGAGGTAGCCCTGACTGACGGCGACCTCGCGGACCGATTTGCCCTCCTTGAGGGCCTGCTTTGCGACCTTCGAAGCCTTGTCGTAGCCGATGGCGGGGTTGAGCGCCGTCGCCAACGCCATGGACTGGTCGACCTGCTTCTTGCAGTGGTCCTCGTTGGCTTCCAGTTTGGCGACGAAGCGCTCGCCGAACAGTTCCGCGCTGTTGGCGATGATGTTCGCGCTCTGGAGGAAGTTGTACGCCAGGACGGGCTTGTAGAGGTTGAGGTCGATTTCACCGCGAGCGGCGCCGGCCGAAACCGCGGCGTCGTTGCCGACCACCTGCTTGTGGACCTGATTAACCGACTCGGCGACGACCGGATTGATTTTGCCGGGCATAATCGAGGACCCGGGCTGGTTCTCGGGCTGTTCGATTTCGCCGAGGCCGTTCCGCGGGCCGGAGGCCAGCAGGCGGAGGTCGTTGGCGATCTTGTTCATCGACCCGGCGACGGTACGGAGCGCGCCGTGGGCTTCACTCATGGCGTCGTGAGCGGCCTGGGCCTCGAAGTGGTTGCTGGCTTCCTGGAACTCCAGGCCGGTCTCCGAAGAGATGTGCTGGGCGGCACGCGAGGGGAACTCCGGATGGGTGTTGAGACCCGTCCCGACGGCGGTACCGCCGAGGGCGAGCTCGCCGAGGCTGTCGCGGACGCCGGCGACGCGCTGGATGCCCTTTTCAATCTGGGCGCGGTAGCCGCCGAACTCCTGGCCCAGACGGACCGGCGTGGCGTCCTGCAGGTGGGTGCGGCCGGTCTTGACGACGTCGTCGAATTCCTTTTCTTTCGCTTCGAGGGCGTCGGCGAGCGTCTGGAGACCGGGGATGACGTCACGCTCGACTGCTTCGAGGGAGGCGACGTGCATCGCCGTCGGGATGACGTCGTTGGAGGACTGCCCGTAGTTGACGTGGTCGTTGGGGTGGATTTCACGCGTGCCGATTTCGCCGCCGTAAATCTCGGTGGCGCGGTTGGCGATGACCTCGTTTGCGTTCATGTTCGAGGACGTACCCGACCCCGTCTGGAAGATGTCGACCGGGAAGTGCTCGTCGTGCTGGCCGGCGATGACCTCGTCGGCGGCCTCGATGATGGCCTCGGCCTTGTCCTCCTCCAGCAGGTCGAGTTCACGGTTGGCCTTCGCCGCGGATTTCTTGACGATGCCGAGCGCGCGGATGAACCGGCGCTGGAACGTCAACCCCGAGACGGGGAAGTTGCCGATGGCGCGTTGGGTCTGGGCGCCCCAGTAGGCATCCGCCGGGACCTGCATCTCGCCGAGACTGTCCTCTTCGGTACGGTATTCCTGCTCGTCGTCAGCCATACGCGGAGCGTCGGACCAAGGTAGGTAAAAATCATCGAAACACGCATCGAACCGCCGCAACCGACAAGCGTCGTTCCACTCGGTTTGCCGCCTGCCTCACTCGGGCGTCCGCGTCGTCAACTCCAGAGCGTGAATCTCGGTGGTCATCGCCTCGCCGAGGGCGTCATAGACCATGTCGTGCTGGTCGAGGAGCGACTCCCCCTCGAAGGCCGGCGAGACCACCGTCGCCCGCAGATGGTCGTCGTCGTGGTCACCGCGCGTACGTTCGACCGTCGCCTCGCAGTCCTCGATTGCCGACTCGATGCGTTCCTTGACCTCTTCGGGAGTCATACCCGTTGGTGGGCGCCGGGGAAGGAAAAACACCCCGTCCCGAACGCGGACGGCGTCCCCACAGCGGCACGCATTTATCCGCCGACCGTCGAGTTTCGGTATGGATTGTGTCGTCGTTCGCTACGGCGAACTCAGCACGAAGGGCCGGCCCGTCCGCCGCAACATGGAGGAGCAACTGCGCTCGAACCTTGCGGCCGCCCTCGATGCCCGCGACATCAACGGCGACGTCGACCGGACCGCGGGCCGCCTCATCATCGACACCGAAGCGACCGAGGCCGCCGTCGACGCTGCCAGCGACCTTCCGGGCGTCGTTTCCGCCAGCCCTGCCCGGACCGTTGACCCGGACGCCGAGGTCATCTACGAGGCGCTTGCTGACCTCGCCCGTGAGCGCGAAGGCGAGTTCGAAACATACGCCGTCCGCGCCTCACGCGCGGGCGACCACCCGTTCACCAGCCCACAACTCGAACGCGAGGGGGGCGCCGCCGTCGGCGAGGCCGTCGATGCCGCTGTGGATTTGGACAACCCCGACGTGACCTTCGAGGCCGACGTGCGCCATCAGGTCGCCTACGTCTTCGCCGAGCGTCGGAAGGGGCCCGGCGGCCTCCCCGTCGGCACTCAAGAACCGCTCGTCGCGCTCGTCTCCGGCGGTATCGACTCACCCGTCGCTGCCTTTGAGGCCATGCGCCACGGTTCGCCGGTCATCCCCGTCTACGTCGACTTAGGCGATTACGGCGGCGTCGACCACCGCGCCCGCGCCATCGCGGCCTGCGAGCATCTCGCCGCCCGCGCGCCGAACCACGACATCACGCCCTACGTCGTCGACGGCGGGGAGTCGGTCGACCACATCGCGGGCCACGTCGACCGCGGGCGGATGCTCTCGCTGCGGCGCTACTTCTTCGCCGTCGCTGAAGCTATCGCCGAACAGGAGGACGCCGCCGGCATCGTCACCGGCGAGGCGCTCGGGCAGAAATCAAGCCAGACCGCGCGGAACCTGCAGGTGACCAGCGCCGCCGTCGATATGCCGGTTCACCGGCCACTCTTTTCGGTCGACAAACCCGAAATCGTCGAGCGGGCGAAGGTGCTGGGGACCTTCGAGGACGCCGGGATTTCGGCCGGCTGTAATCGGCTTGCGCCCGACAAGCCCGAAACGAAGGGCCGACTGGAGGGCCTACTGAAGGTCGAACCGGACGATATCTTCGAGCGGGCGCGTGCGGACGCGGCCGACGCCGAACGGGTCGATATTTAAAAGCTAGCTCCAGCGGTCGAGCCCCGTCTGGACGACGGATTCCTCGATGCGCTCGAAGCCGCGTTCGACCTCGTCGGCCGGGACTCCCCACTCGTCGGTGACGTAGGATTTCGCGGCGTCGAGGTCGGGGTTGATGTCGGTGTCGTACTCGTAGTCGTCGGTCACGTCGGGGTCGAGGAACATATGCTGGATGCGCTCGGCGTTGGGGATGTCATCATCACGTGATTCAAGCACCCCCCAGAGGTCGCCGTGTTCGTTGATGAGTTTAATCGCGGTTTTCGGGCCGACGCCGGAGAGGCCCTCGTTGAAGTCCGTACCCATGAGGATGGCGGCGTCGACCAGTTGTTCCCACGTCAGGTCGTGCTTTTCGAGGGTTCGGTCGAAGTACATGCACTCGGGGTCACCCTTACTGGTGAGTTGCCGGAGGGTCTTGGGCGCGCCCAAAAGCAGGCTGTCGTAGTCCTCGGAGCCGGCGTAGTCGACGTCGCCGTTGCGGGCCATGTGGGCGGTCTGTGCCTCGCCTTCTGCGGGCGCTTCGAGATAGGGCACGTCGAGCAAATCGAGTAACTCCCGTGTCGTCTCCTGAATCGTGTCGGTGAGCCGCTGGGTACGGGATTCGAGGGCGGCGATATCGGCGGCTTCGGCGCCCTCCTCGCGGGCGGTTTCGAGTTGGTCTTCGTACTCTTCACGCTGTTCGCGCCGCTCGGCAATCTCGTCGTCTTTGAGTTCGGTGACGCCGCCGTCGAAGACGAAGACGGGCGTGATGTCGTGTTCGAAGAACTTCGGCAGCCCCTGGACGACGCCGATGAGGTTGGCGACTTCCTCGCCGTCGTCGGTGGTGTAGGCCTCGCTTCGAGTGAACTTGACCGTCGTCGTCAGATAGCGGTACAGCCAATTGTGGGCGTCGATGGCGACCACTGCGCCCGTCAGTTCCTCGAAGGGTTTGGGCTCGAGGACCGCCAGTTGTCGGATATCCGCGTTTCCCATTGGCGGGCGTTCGCCGGCCGGCGGCTTGAAACCGTCGGGGTTGCGGCCGCTCAATCGGCCCGCTGGTCACTCGTCAGACGGCGGTTCCGCACCGTGTTTTCGTTCCAGAAAATCCGTCTCGGCTGCTGACAGCTTTCGTCGTCGGTAGACGTCGAAGCCCGCCTGATACTGCTCCGTCGGTTGCTCGGCCCGCTCGCGCGCCGGCCGTTCGAGGACGAGTTCGGCGACGCCCGTCTCCTCGCCAGTGAAGGCGAACCCAGCCTTGTAGAGCGCCTCGTAGGCGAACGGGTTGTTAACCGCGATGCGTACGCGCTCGTAGCCACGGGGGCCCGCACGCTCGGCGACGAACGCACAGAGGCGCGGACCGAGTCCCTCTCCCCGGCAGTCCTCGCGGACCGTCACGTACCGGAGCCACAACGTCTCGGAATCGGTCCGGTCTTCGTTGAACGCCACGGCCGCGAGTATGTCTTCGTCCCACTTGCCGTCCGTAGCGGCGTCTCGGGCGTCCGCCCGTCGAATCACCGCCTTGCCCGTATTCGACATGACGAACTTCCCGGCGTAGCTGAACTCGCGGTAATCCAACCGGAGCGTCGGCCCGTCCTCGGGCCAGCCGAGAAGTACGGGAGCGGCGGTATCGGGCGCCATAGCTTGATTACGGGGGCAACGGAGTTATGCTCGGCGCTTGATGAAGCAGGTATGAACCGCTGGGACGTGACTGCCTTCGACGCGTTCGCCCCGCTCTACGACCTCGTGATGCCAGCGGCCGATTCCGTCTCCCTGAGAAAGGGTCTGGCCTGCGCGGACCGCGAGGTCGAGCGCATCGTCGAGGTCGGCGGCGGGTCCGGCCGAGCCGCGAGGGAGGTCGGCGCTGCGGTGCTCGACCCCGCTCGCGGGATGCTCGAACGGGCGCAAGCGAAAGGTCTGGAGACGGTACAGGCCAGCGCGACGGACCTGCCGCTGGCGACGGAATCGGTCGATGCGGTCCTCGTCGTGGACGCGCTCCATCACTTCCCGAATCATGACCGTTGTCTGTCGGAAATCGCTCGCGTCCTCGCGCCGGGCGGCGTCCTCGTAGTTCGGGAGTTCGACCGCTCGACACGACGGGGGTATCTGCTCGAACTCGCCGAGCGAGCGGTCGCCTTCGATTCGACGTTCTATTCGGCAGCGGAGTTAGGCGAGCGTATCGACGCCGCGGGGTTGGACGCACGGCCCGTCGAATACGGCTTCGGGATGACCGTCGTCGGCGTCAAGGACTAATCCGAGTCGCTCGCGGACTCGAACTCGACATCGAGCCCATCGACGTCGATTCCCTCCGCACGGCGGTGGTTGAGCACTCTGGTCGAATGGACCACCGGGTGGTTCAACAGTGTGAGCGCACCTGCGGTCACGTCCGACCCGGCGTAATACTCGATTTCGCTCCCGGGCTCCCCCCGTGGTTTGTGCATTGGTAACCCTCGTTCCTACGAACTGAGAGCACACCACGAAAAGACCTTATCCCGGACATGCACCGTCCTTTGAGTACCCGGGCGAAAAGCGTCGAAGCGAAGTTATCGCACTTTGAAGTAGATGAACCGCCAGACTGCGAGGACGACGGCCCCACCGGCAGTGATGACGGCGATGAAGGTGAGTTGGACGTTTCCTTCGACGAACGGCGTCGCACGGATTGCGAACCCGATAACTGCGGCAGGTATCCACGAGCGAATCGCGAGCGGAATCGAGGAGTTGGGTGCGGAACCGGCGCCCGGCGAATACGCGCCGATGAGAGGTGCGGCGATGAGCCAGCCGACGATGAAGGGCGCGGCGGCGTTGACGAAGGCGAGCGGTTCGGTCATGAGGACGTCGATAGGCGAGAGGCCCGGTCGGTGTTGGGCCGTGCCGACCAGCAGGAACGCCAGCAGGACGACGATGTCGCCGACCGCGATGGGCCAGGTGCCGGCGTCGAGTCGCTGTTCAAGGAACGATTGGTCTGCCATGTCCGGCCGTTCGGTGTCACCCTTACAAGTCCTTGCGGATTCACGCGAGGAGGCCGGACCCGGAGGGCGGCCGGAGAAGGAAGGCCGCGAGGCCGGCGGCGATAGCGAGGCCACCGCCGAGAGCGACCGTCGGGACCCACCCGTAGGCAGCCACGAGGTAGCCCGCGACGGTGCCGGCGAAGATTCCGCCGCCGACCTTGGCGGTGTAGAGGACCGCGTAGTTCGACGAGGAGTGTTCGGCCCCGTAATACTCCGAGAGGATGGACGGGAAGAACACATACAGCGGCGAGGAGAAGAACATCGCCAGCAGGACCATCCCGACGAAGGCGATGCCGATATCGGCCGTTCCCGCGCCGACGAGGCCGAGTCTGAAGAGGCCGGCCAGAAGGAAGGACCCGGCCATGACGTACTTCCGCTCGAAGCGGTCCGAGACCTCGCCCAAAATCATCCGGGAGATGCCCGCCGAGATGGGCAGAAGCGTCGCGGCGATAGTGGCGACGAGCGCCGTGAAGCCGAAGTGCTGGGCGACGCTGACGACGTTGGCGATGACGACGAGGTCGGCGCCGGCCATCGCGACGAACATCGCAAAGAGCAGCCAGAACTGCCAGGTTCGGAGCATTTCGGTCGGTGAGTAGGCATCGCCCCGAAGCGAGGCGGCGAGGTCCGAGTCGTCGGTCTCGTCGTCGCCGAACCAGTCCTCGGGCGGGTCCCGGAGGACGGCGGCCCCCACGAGCAGAACGACGAGAATCGCGAGGCCGACGTTCCGAAGCACGTCGGCGTAGGCCGCGACCGTCGCGTTCGCGCGGACGTAGGGCACGACGAGGGCGCTCCCGCCAGCGAATGCCATCGTCCCGATGCCGGTCGTCAGGCCAGTCCGGTCGGGGAACCACTTGACTGCGGTGTTGACCGCAACGGTGTAGATGATGCCGACGCCGACGGCGCCGAGCGAGTAGAGGACGTAGAGTTGCCACAGCGAGGTGGCGTAGGCGAGGCCGACGTAGCCGCCGCCCGCCAGAATCGCCGCGAAGAAGGTCAACGCGCCGGGACCGCGGCGGTCCCGCCACCAGCCGGCCGGGAACTGCGAGAGCGACTGGAAGACGACGTAAAACGAGAACACCGCGCCGAGGGCGGGCAACGCGAGGTCGAGACTCTCGGCGAGCGGCCCCTCGATGGACGACCAGACGTACTGGTAGGGGCTGACTGCCGCCATCATCCCGGCGGCCGCGACGATTTGCCACCAGCGCGAGAAACCGAGCACGTCGCGGGCCCGCCCGTCGTAATCGATGCCCGCCGTCGCATCGACGTCCGTTTCGGACGGATCGCCGCCCGAGTCATCAGCCGGGGGATCTCCCGGCGAATCGTCACTCATCGTCCGGCGATTGCGGGCCCCTCGGAATAAACGAACGGACTCGTCGACGACCGGTTCGGCTCCCGCAAACGCCGGCAAAACCGTATTCGCGACGCGTATATCACCGGCACCTCGACGGGCGATATCGGGGTATCTGTAATTCCGACGTATATCGCCTGACTACGAGATTTAGGGCCAAAACCATTTCATAAGTTATGGAGATTTAATCCAACACATACACAGAGCCGACACGTCGCTACTCCGTTTCGTATCAGACTGTTTTAGGAAACACTTATACCAATATTCCTCATAGTTGTGCATGTATTATGACGGGTTATTACGACATCGTGCTGGGGCTGATTCCCCTTTCGCTCGCCGGCCTGACCGCGATCCTCCTCGCTGCCGGGATGTCGTTATCCGCCTCCGTTCCCATCGCCTCCGTCGTCGCCTTCGGGCTGATGGGCCATGCGATGTTCGTCAACGCGCCGGTGGCTACGCCGGCCTCCAACGGCGGACAGACGGCCCCCGATACCTCGGCCTCCGGGAACGGCTCCCTCGAATAGTCGCAGTCACTAAACGCACCGCGCTCGAAGCGCTTTCTATGACCGACGTCCTGTTCCTGCGAAGTGACGAACTCGCCGACCTCGGAACGGCAGCCGAATACGTCGACTGGGTCCGCGAAGGCTATGCCAGCCACGGCAACTCCGGGTCCGCCGAACCGCGAACCAAACTCGTCAGCGGCGACCCGCCGGGAATGTGTACCGGCTACCTCGCCATCCTCCCCGAGGTCGGCGGCATGGGCGGCTACACCTACGCCGCCGGCTTCGGCGACGAGGACGTCCACCTCGCGCTGCCGCTTTTCGACGCCGAATCCGGCCGCATGGTCGCGATGCTCGACGGCGCCTCGATGAACCCCTTCAAGACCGGCGCAGTCGGTGCCCTCGGCGTCGACGAACTCGCCCGCGAGGACGCCTCGACCTGTGCAGTCATCGGCTCCGGCACGCAGGCCCGCGGCCAGCTGAGAGCTGCCGCGACCGTCCGGGACTTCGAGACGGTGCGGGTCTACTCGCCGACCGAGGAGAACCGTGAAGCCTTCGCCGAGACGTTCGACGAGCGCCTCGATGCGGACGTCTCGGCCGCCGACTCCTCGGGCGACGCTATCGCCGACGCCGACGTCGTCATCACCGCGACGAAGGCCTCTGACCCGGTCTTCCACGACCACGAACTCCCGGACGGTGCCCACGTCACCGCGGTGGGCCAGTACGACCGGGGTAAACAGGAGATCCCGCCCGAAACCGTCGCCCGCGCGACCTACGTCCCCGACCTCCGAGAGCGGGCCCTTCAGGACGCTGGGGCCTTCCTCCACGCGCTGGACGGCGGCCTTATCGACGAGGACCACGTCCACGCGGAACTGGGCGAAGTCGTCGCCGGCCACGAACCCGGCCGGACCAGCGACGACGAGATTACGGTCTTCGACAGCGGCGGGACCGGCATCGAAACCGTCGCCGCCGCGTGGTATCTCTACCAGCGCGCCGACGAGCAGGGCCTCGGCGAACCCATCGAGTTCACGCCGGGCAGCCAGGCCTGGACGGACGAGTAATCGGGAACGTTACCCTCGATTGACGGCCGCCACAGGTTTATACAGCAGAAAGGCAGAATGATAGGTATGGTGGACATCGTCCAGGAACCCTCGATTCGGTCCGGTCAGCCCCGCGTTGACGGGACGAGAATCACGGTCCTCGACGTCAAGCGGCGAGTCATCGACGAAGACGAGGACCCACACGTCGTCGCCGGTGAGTTCGATATCTCGATGGCGACGCTCTTCGACGCGCTCGCCTACTACTACGAGAACCGCGAGGAATTCACCGACCGGGAGCGAGCGTACGCGGCCGACCGAGCCGAGGGCGAACACCGGACTCGGGAACTGTTGGCCAGCGAGACGGATCTCTCCGAGCGGGCTGATTGACCTTCGATGGAGGTTCTTGCCGACGTGAACGTCCCTGAGGAGTACGTATCCGCACTTCGTGGTGACGGTCACGAAGTCGTCTACAGTCGAGAAGTATCCGAGCTCGGCCCTGAAGCGACCGACGAGCGCCTCGTTCGATACGCCGAAACAGAAGGACACGCACTCCTTTCGACCGACGTTTCCGACTTCGCCGATCAGGATGCGGACGTTCCGATTCTGGTCGCGCCACAGGACATGGCTGGTGGCGAAGTCCGTGCCGCCGTCGCTCGTTTAGAAACACTCCCGCTGGACCCCAGCAAGACGGACCCGATCTGGTTAACCGCGCTATGAATAGGTCCATTCAAACATACGACGCCACGCCCAGCGCGTCGACCAGCGCGACGCCCGCCAGCAGCGCGCCGACGAGATAGCCCGCAATCGCACCGCCGTTGAGCAACGGGAGTCCGGCGTGGGCCCGTCCTTTCATCACCATCCACATGAGCGCCAGCAGACCGACCAAGGTGCCGACCATCGCGCCGAGCGCCGGCAGCGTGATAGCGATACCCGGAACGTCCAGTAGCGCGGCTCCGCCGGGGCGGAAGAAGGCCGCCGACGCGACGAGAATCGTCGGGATGACCGCGTCACCGAGGCCGATGAAGAAGGCATCGCGGGCGAAGGGGTCTTCGGGGGGTTCCTCGCCATCAGGTTCCTCCTCGGCTGCTTCGCCGGCCTCCGTTTCTTCCGGCTTCGATGCTGATTCCTCGTCGGTGTCTTCCCCCTCGGTAATCGTCTCGGGGCCTTCCTCCTCGAGGAACGAGTAGGACAGCGTCAGCGGAATCACGAGGACGACGGGCAGGCGGAGTTCCATGACACCCGAAGCCAGCGTGAGCATGTGTTCGGTGCCGTACACCGAGATAGCGTCGTAAACCGCCAGAACGACCAGCAGGAGGATAGCCGGCAGGAGGCCGAAACTGATGCCGAACAGCCCTGCGGCGCCCGCGCCCATGACGATGCCCGCGGCGTCGATGACGTACCACTCCGGATAGACCAGCAGGCCGGCCCCGAGCGCCAGCGCCGCGAGGACGGCAAGGACGTTCAGGCCCGCGACGGTGAGGACCGAGGGGACGACCACCGAGAAGACGTAAAACGAGAGGGAGACCGACGCGAAGACGATGAGCCCCTGAATCAGGCGGTCGACGTCGAGTTTGATGGCCGCGAGCATGAACAGCGTCGCGACGAGAATCGCGCCGACGTACAGCAAGCTGTTGGTCGGGTCGCTGGGGTCCTCGACGGTCTGATAACCGGCGTCCATGAAGGGCTGGACCAACGCGAGCGAACCGAGCTGGACGAGCAGGAAGATACCGACAGTGGCGGCAACGGCGGCGTAAGCCCGCTTCATACCCTACACTCCGGCGGCCGGCGTTTGGGCGTTGCGGTTAGGCGTCACGAACCGCGAGAACAGAGGACGAAACGGTGCTACCTGACGTAGAGTTTCTTGCCGAGGAGGTTGGGTAGCGACACCGAGTCCCGCGGCGAGACGGCGACGTACGGACGCTCGACGGGGCCGAATACGTCGACGACGCGGCCGATATCGTCGAGGTTCTGGTCGACGACGGGCGCGCCGAGGCCGGGATGGTCGTCGTCCGAACACCAGACGACGGCCAGTCCCTGTGCGGTTCGGACGACTTCGCCGATGCGTTTCATTCCCGGAGGGCGGAGACGTAGGCGGCGACGGCTCCGAGGAGGTCGGATTTGCTCGCGTCCTCCGCGCCCTTGACGACGACGCGGCCGCGGGGTTCGTACTCCTTGGGGTAGGTCTTGTCGCGTTCGATGACCGCGTCGTAGCCGACCTGCTGGACGGCGCTGGCGATTTCGTCGACGGTGGGTTCGGGGACGGCGAGGTCCTCAGAGACGCGTCGCCCCTCGTTTCGGGAGCAGTTCGCGTCGAGATAGGCGGGCCAGATGACGTTCTCGACCATACCCGAGGGTGAGCGTCGGCGTCGTAAAAAGAGGGCGGTTGGCGGGCGAAACGGTGTGTTGGTGGTTGGCGGGCGAGCTATCGACGGCGGGCGAGGAAGGACGCACCGAGCAGTGCGCCAATAGCGACGGCGACGCCGAAGCCGGCGCCGTCACCCTCGGAGTCGGTTTCCGTTGCGGTGGCGGTTTCGGACCCAGTCGCCGTTTCGGTCTCGGTCCCCTCGGCGAAGGCCTCGGGGTGGAACGCCTCGGCCATCACGCGGAGCGGTTCGACGACGCGTGGAGCGGCCTGACTGACGAGGTCGGCGTCGACCCGGAGCACCTGGTCGTTCTGGACCGCGGTCGTGGTCTGGAAGGGCTCTCTGCTCGTGTTGATGGCACCAGTGTCGTCCGTCGAGACGATCCAATCGGGGTTCTGCTCGACGATGGTCTCGTCGGATATCTGCTGGAAACTGGTGATGCCCGCCTCGGCGGCAAGGTTGGTTCCGCCTGCGGTCTCGACCATGTCTCCGATGAACGTCCCCTCCCCGGCGACGGTGCCGTAGAAGTAGTAGAGAACGCGGGGGCTGTCCTCGCCCGAGACGGCCTCGCGGATGGATTCGACCTCATTGCGGGTCTCGTCAGCGGTCCGAGCGCCCGCTTCGCAGTTGCCGACGAAGTGGCCGTAGAGTTCGGTCTTGGCGTAGATGGCCTCGAACGAGGATTCGAACGGCGCGCGGTAGACCGTCTGGTTCGCATCCCGGAGTTGCTGGATGGTCGCGTTCTGGACGTAGTTCGGCGCGACGACGAGGTCGGCGTCGAGTTCGACGACCGTCTCGACGTTGACGCTTCCGTCGTCGTTCAGCACGGCGGTTCGGTTCCGACTGCCGTTGAGATACTCGGTGTAGGAACGGACCGGCATCCCGACGACGCGGTCGGAGGCGTTGACCTCCCAGAAGGTCTGTGCGGAGGCCGCATCGAGTGCGACCACGGTTTCGGCCGGTTCATCGAGCGTGACGCCGGTTCCCGTATCGTCGGTGACGGTCAGTGGGAATTCACAGTCCGCGGTGTCACCGCCATGGCTCGCGGCCGCGGGCGCGGCGGCGAAGCCGACGAGGGAAACGACGAGGAGCGCTGACAACGCCAGCGCGCGGTACGTTGCTGTCATCGTTGGAGGCAACAAACGAACGCAATAAGTATTTGGCTAAAGCAACTACGTTTGTACATGGTTCTCCGCCGGACGCTCGCGTGGTCTGCCGGCCTGACGGCGCTTCTGGGCTGTGTCGTCGTCACCAGCGCCACCATCGGGTCCGCGGATATCGGCCCACAGGCGGCGCTTCTCGCCGCGCTCAACGGCCTCGCCGTCCCGGTCCCGACCCTCGACGGCATCGCGTGGGTCCGTCCGTTCGCCTTCGACCTCCCGGAGACGACCGAATACATCGTCCGTGGGCTTCGACTGCCGCGCATCGTGCTGGGCGCCATCGTGGGGTTCGCCCTCGCGCTCGCGGGGACGGTCATGCAGGGGTTCTTCCGAAACCCGATGGCCGACCCCTCGATTATCGGCGTCTCGACGGGCGCTGCCGTCGGCGCCGTCGCCTTCATCGTCCTGCCCGTCTCGGTGTCCTACGGCCTGCCCGCCTTCGCATTCGTGAGCGCGCTCGTCGCCGCCTTCGGCGTCTACCTCATCGCCAGCGAGGACGGCCGCACGCCGGTCGCAACGCTCCTTTTGGCCGGTGTCGCCGTCCAGACGTTTCTCGGCGCGGTCATCTCGTATATGCTCCTGTATGCCGGCGACAGCCTCGAAACCGCGGTCTACTGGCTGATGGGCCACCTCCAGCACAGCACGTGGGGGCGGGTCCGCATCGCCGCACCCGTCGTCGCCGTCCTGTTTCTCGTTTTGCTGGCCTACGCGCGGGACCTGAACGTCCTCCTGCTCGGCGAGGAGGACGCCCACACGCTCGGCATCAACGTCGAACGGACCAAGCGGATTCTGCTTGCGGGGTCGACGACGGTCACCGCCGCCGCCGTCGCCGTCTCCGGCGTCATCGGCTTCGTCGGCCTCATCGTTCCCCACATGATGCGGCTGCTGGTCGGCCCCGACCACCGCATCCTCATTCCGACGAGCGCGCTGGCAGGCGCGGTCTTCCTCGTCGTGACCGACACCATCGCCCGCATGGGCCCCGGCGAGATGCCGGTCGGCATCGTCACGGCGGCGCTGGGTGCGCCCTTCTTCCTGTATCTCCTCCGACAGCGGGAGGTGCATTCGCTGTGATTTCCCTCGACGGTGTCGGCATCTCCTTCGGGGCGACCACGGTCCTCGACGGCGTCTCGCTGGAGGTCCCCGAGGGGCAGTTCCTCGCGCTGGTCGGCCCGAACGGCGCCGGCAAGACGACGCTGCTGCGGACGATAAACGGCCTGCTCACGCCGGACCGCGGCCGCGTCACCGTCGACGGCGAGGACGTAACGAACCTGTCGACCAAGGAGGTCGGTCGACGGGTCGCGACGGTGCCACAGGAAACCTCGGTCGCCTTCGAGTTCGACGTCGAGGACGTGGTGTCGATGGGCCGGACGCCGCATCGCTCCCGCTTTACGCCGGCCGATACCGCCGACCGCGAGGCCGTCGAGGCAGCCCTAGAGCGAACCGATACGACCCGATTTGCCGACCGGTCGGTCGACGACCTGAGCGGCGGCGAACGGCAGCGCGTCCTGCTTGCGCGGGCGCTAGCCCAGGAGACGCCCGTCCTCCTGCTTGACGAACCGACCGCTAGCCTCGACATCAACCATCAGGTCCGAACGCTCTCGCTGGCCCGTGAGTTGGTCGACGAAGGGAAGACAGTCGTCGCAGCCATCCACGACCTGGAGTTAGCAGCGCGGTTCTGTGACGCGATGGCCCTTTTAGCCGACGGGGAAATCGTCGCCGTCGGGCCGCCGGAGGAGGTTCTCAGCGCCGAACGCCTCGAAACCGCCTTCGGCGTCCGGACGGCGGTGGCGACGAACCCGGTGACCGGGACGCGGTCGGTGACGCCGCTGTCGGACGCCCCACCCGGTGACCGCCGGGTCCACGTCATCGGCGGCGGGGAACGGACCGCCCGCGTCGTCGGCCGCCTCGTCGATAGCGGCATCGACGTGACCGTCGGCATCCTCCCGGAGGGAGACGCTGCCGTGGCGACCGCACGAAGCGTGGCAAGCGACGTGGTTACGGCGCCGCCGTTCGAATCGGTTCCGAAGGACCGGACGGATGCCACGAGAGACCTCGTGAGCGCGGCCGACGTGACCGTCCTCGCGGCGCCCGTCGACGGCGCGAACGCGACGGTGGCGCGGGTTGCCGACCCGCTCGTCGCGCTTCCCGGGACCGACCCGCCGGAACACGCGCGGATGGTCGACGAACGGGACCTGATGACGTCGGTTCGCGACCCGCCGAAATCCCGCTCGTCGCGGACACAGCAGTGAGGTCCCCGTCGTGAGAGAACGGCGTAGCAATACCTTCCGGAGCACCAATAATGTTATGTGGTACCAGTGCACACACAAGGTCGGAGGGAGTTCGAATGGCCACCAGCCCGGAATGGACCCATCCAGCCGACGAGCGCATCCTGCAATACCTCGATGAGAACCCGCCCGACTACGTACCCCTCATCGCGAATCGCCTGGGGATGCACCTCGGGTACGTCGAAACGCGGGTCGAGACGCTCGTCGAACACGGGCTCGTGGAGCCGGTGACTGGAGAGGAGATCTACGCTGTCACGTCTCGGGGAGAAGAGTACCTCGCTGACGATACCGCCGCGATTGCCGCGGGCGACTAGTTCTGCCGAGTCGACCGGGCTTCCCGTACCTCGGCCCCGTCCCTGAGTTTATCCTCACAGTTCGGACACACACGGACCGTCGACATATCCTGCGGAGCAAACACACGTACGTAATTTTCGGTGACGAAGCCATCGCAGTTGCGACAGTGTGGCATGTGTTACACAGCAAACACCAAGTGACAAGTATCTTTCCCCTATATGCTGAAAAATACGGCGATGGATGCGGAATACGTCGGTCTCAGAACGTCAGTTCGTTACCACACTCCAGACAGGTGAACTCGAAGGAACCTTCCTCGGTCAGCGACATCCCGTGGCCCGTCTCCTCGCCGCACTCGCTGCAGTGGAGGACCGATTCGATGTCCTCCCAGTCGTGTTTCGAGTCGGGCGCGCCGAAGGCAAAGCCGACGACGGGGTCGTCGTTGTCCTCGTCGTTGAAGCCCTCCTGATACTGGCCCGGCGGGAAGCGGATGACTTCGCCAGCGCCGACGGTGACCTGTTCGGTGGCGTCGCTGCTCGGTTCGTCGGCCACGTCGAAGGTCGCTTCCCCCGACTGGACGTAGAAGAGTTCCTCCTGGTCGTGGTGGGTGTGAAGTCCGCCGGAGAAGGATTCGCCCGGCTCGAGTTCGAAATAGTTCATCGCAAAATGTTCGGTGCCCAGCGCGTCCGAAACCGGTCGGCGGACGCTGTGGACGCCGAGGGGGCTTCGTTCGATATCGACGTCGTCGATGGCGACTTTTCGCATACAGGCCCCACTCTCCGGGGGCGTATAAACTGTTTCCCGGTTCACGCCGGATGCGAAAATACCGTGGCACCCCAAACGATTACCATATTGGGCCCAGTAGACCGGATAGAAACGCCCCATGCGATATTTCGACCTCGTCTTGACCCCGGAACACAACGGGATTCACCCCGTCGACGCCCAGTTGGCCACTATCGAGGGGCTCGAACGGGATTCGCTGTTGCACATCGACGCGTTCGGGGACGGGACGGGCGTGCTGCTCTACCGACTCGTCGGCGACAAGGACGCCGTCGTCGGCGTCATCGAGGACCACGAGGACGTCATCAGTTACGACATCCTCGACGTCGAAGCCGAGGACACCTTCCATCTGTATCTCCACGTCCACCCGGGCGAACCCGCGGGCACCCTGATGGCGCTGTGTTACGAGTTCGCGCTCATCATCGACACGCCCATCGAGTTCACCGACCGCGGGGGCGTGCTCGTGACCATCGTCGGCACCCACGACATGCTCCGTGAGGCGCTGAAAGCCGTTCCCGACCACATCAACATCTCCATCCAACAGGTCGGCCAGTACTCGCCGGGCACCCGCGACATGCTGTCGATGCTGACCGAACGGCAACGTGAGGTGTTCGAAACCGCCGTCGAGATGGGCTATTACGACATCCCACGACAGGTCAATCAGGGCGAACTCGCCGACCGACTCGACTGTGCGCCATCGACCGTCGACGAGCACCTCCGGAAGGCCGAATCGAAGATGCTGTCGGCGCTGCTCCGGAACACCGGCGCCGAAACCGACGAACGACACGCCAGCAACTAGAAAAGCGGACCGGCTATTCGCGACGAGCGACCAACAGCCCGGCAGTCAGCAGGCCGACCAGCGCCGCGATACCACCGAATCCGGGGCCCTCGCCGGGCGTCGGCGTCATGTCTGCGACGGATTGGCCGGTATTACCGCCGCCGTTCTGCTCGTTACTATCGCCACCGGGGGCTTCAGTCGTCTCCGTCTCCGACGACCCACCGCTGCCGTCGTTCCCACCGGCAGCAGACGTCGCTGTCACCGTGGGCGTCGATGTCGCGGTTGTCGTCGGTGTCGCCGTCGGCGTGGACTCGCGCGTCTCCGTCGCCGTGGCCGTCGGCGTTGGGGTCGGCGTCGATTCCGACGTAGAACTGTCGCCCTCCGCGGACGGCGGCGGGCCGAGTTCCGCGCGGGCTTCCTCTTCGTTTTCGAAGTCGCCGACCCAGAAGTAGTGGGAGGTGAGGTGGACTTCCTCGTAGTTGCCCGCGTAGGTCGTCCCGTTCACGAAGCCGGAGAACTGATACCAGCCGGCCTCGCCCGTGTTCTCGACACAATCGCCCAGCACGGCGACCGTCGCGTCGGGCGCATAGAGGTTGATGGTATCGCCGCCGAAGTCGTCGGGGCCGTAGAGGTCGAGGGTGATACGCCGCTCGTTGACGTTGTAGGTCTTCATGTGCTGCAACAGGCTCTCGTCGACCTGTGTGCCCGTGTTGTTGTTCCCGCGGTCGATGCCGAACACGCGGGCGTCGTCGGGGGCACACGCGCTGAAGTCCGCCTGCTCGCTTTCGAGCCAGTAGTAGTCGACGATTTCGAGCCCCCGGTCGGCCTCGAAGGCGTCGGCGCCCGCCGAACTCATCACGTACGTCGCTTGCGTCGCGCTCGGACTCCTGTCAGCGTTTTCCTGTGGATACACCGTGAAGTTCGCCGGCGACCCGTGGGATGCAGCCCCCACCGATGCGAACCCCGCCACCAACGCCGCCGCGAAGACGAGGGCGACGAAAACCGATAACCGAAGATGAAGCCGTGTCATGGTCTTTACTGTAGGCGCATCTTCGATTGTGGACGGATAACCGCTGTGACACCGTAAGCCAGTTTCTACCAGTTGTTACCATCAAGCGACAAAGAAGTACAACAGATGGCGAAGACAGGAGCGAAGGAAAGCCGGAGGAGGGATTTGGACCACGGTCGGAGCGGAGCACCGACCTGATTCAAATCCTCCCTGCCTCCTCGTCTCACCGTGTTCAACAGAAGAGCCGGAGGAGGGATTTGAACCCTCGACCTAATCCTTACGAAGGATTCGCTCTGCCAGCTGAGCTACTCCGGCACTACATTCCAACGTGGGGGGATAATCGTCATAAGGGTTGCGAACTCCGGTCGCCGCGTGGCGAAATCGCGGGGAGGAAAGCCGACCGCCGTCCGAAGGCAGCCGCCCTCAAAGGCTGTCGTTCTGCTGGTACATCCGGGCACCAGCGATGGTAAGCACGAGCGCGAGGAGACCGACGAAGCCGAGCGCGGCCGTAATCGGCGAGTCGATTAGACCGGCACGTTCGCCGACCGGTTCGTCCTCTGTAGCAGTCGCCGTCTCGGTTTCGGTCTGTTCGGTCGAATCCTGCGCGTAGACCGCATACAGCGAGAAGCCGGGTACCTCGGATTCGTAGACGTATTCGCCGCCCTCACTACTGACGAGTTCGGGCTGGTGGACGTCCCAGCCGCCGTCGGTGTAGTGGCCGAGGCGGATGGATTCGGGGCTGCCGCCGGCCGCTTCGAGTTGGGACTCGTCCAGCGTGAATTGGATGGTCGCCTGCTCGTCGGAGATGTTCTCCGGGACGGAGATCTCCATCGCCATGAGCAGTTCACCGGGCGTCGCCGGGACGCCATCGGGGAGTTCGTCCATCTGCGCGATGGTCGCCTGTCCGCCAGCGCCCGCGACGAACGTGATGCTGTCGACGCTGACGTTCTCGAAGTCGACTTCGACGCCCTCCTGTCCGGGCGCAGTATCGGCTATCTGCTGGGCGTCGAACGCGACGGCGCCCGCGGGCGGTTCGACCTCGGACCCATTGGCCGGGTCCGTCGACGTCTCGTTCTGTGACGTGCCGTCGTCAGTCTCGGTGTTGTTTCCAGTGCTGGCATCATCACTACTGCCAGCACCAGACCCACCGCCGCCACCACCAGTACCGGCGCCGCCGCTGCCACCACTACCGCCGTTACCGGCACCGCCTTCATTGCCACTTCCGTCGCCGCTTCCGTCTTCACTGCCATCCTCACTACCGTCTTCGCTTCCGCCACCACTCTCATCGTCACTGCCGTCGCCGCTTCCATCACCGCTGCCATCCTCACTACCGTCTTCGCTTCCGTTACCGTCGTTGCCACCGGGGATTTCCCCGACTGCCGCCACCGTCTCCGTCGACTGGATGACGGGCGCATCGCCCGCGTTCGTTTCGACGCTGAACGCTGCCGCGTCGCCGTCGGTGGCGCTGGTGGTATCGAACCGGATACCGTCTCCATCGGCGCTCTCGATGTGGATACTGTCACCGGCAGCGGTCGCCGAGGCGTTCTCGTCGACCGAAACCACGATGGCGTTCTCGGAGACCGACACCTCGGAGGCGTCCGACAGCGCACCGCTGACGGTCAGCGACTGTTTGGTGTCGAAGGCGATGCCGCCGTCACCCTCGAGACCGACCACGACGTCGCTTCCGGGTGCGATTTGGTGGCCTGTCGTGTCGTTGATACGGACGGCGAGCCCGTTGCTACCGGTCGTGCTGTTCACGCCGGAGTCCAGTTGAGTCGCGTCACCCTCGACGGTGATGTTCGGGGTTCCGACTGCCAATCCGTTGCTGGTCGTCACCTGTACCGGGTCGAAGGGTCCGTTGTCGACCGGCGTCGTGACGACATCGAGACCGCTCTCGAAGTCGGCCGCGTCCGCGTCGGTCGGCCCCTCGAAGCCCGACGTGTTGAACCGGACGTTCGAGAGGGTTACCACCTCGCTGTCGTTGATGTCCCTATCGACCGACACGAGAAGGTGGTTGGCCTCGATGGTCACGGGCACCTCGGTGGCCGACAGGTCACCGTCGGATTCGATAGTTGCCGTGGTCTGGGCGGACGTATCGAAGGAGAGGGAATCGCGGTGCTGGGTCGGAATCGCGACGGTGAGGTTCTGGTCGGCGTCGTGAATCCCCGTCGTGAAGGAGTCCCGGCTGGAAATCTCGACGGTCGTCCCGTTCTCGGGAGCACCGTCGAGCCCGCGAGGGACTGCATAGTCGTCGGCAAATCGGGCGTCGACGCGGTCCGGCAGCAGTCCGTAGGTAGTGGTGTGGCCGTTGATTTCCCATGTAACCTCGCTCGCATTCGCGTCCGCGGGAACGTCGAAGGTCACCCCGTCAAGTTCGAGGATGGCAGTGTCGTTGCTGGAGCCGTCGAAGCGCGCCACCTTGACGCGGATTTCGGTCGCCGAGACGCCGTCGCTCGGGATGTACGCCTCGCCGCTGGGGGAACTGACGGTGATATCGCCGACGTTCCGGTCGTGGAAGTCGATAGGCTCCCCGTCGAGCGAGAGGGTCACTTCGAACTGGGAGGGCAGGTCGCCTTCGTCGCCGCGGAGCACGAGGTTCCGGGCTGGCTCGCTGGGCGTGCCCGTGGGCGCGCCGAACATCGTCTGGTTTTCCGCGCCCGCGGTGACCGCGGCGGAGAATCCACCGTTCTCGTCGGTCGCGGTCAGTTCGTGGTCGAACGGTTCGACGCGTAGTTCGTGGGTCGCGGTCTCGCCGTTGACGCTCCATCGGAGGGACCCGGTGTCGTCGCTACCGGGGTCGAACCGGAGGGTCCGGATTTCGACCGCGACGGGCGGCGAGGAGAGGACGGCGTCGCTGGTCACGTTGAACGCGACGCGGTCGGGGCCGACGTGGGTGACTTCGATGCCCTCGGTCCGGCTCGCGCGTTGCTCGTCGCCGTACTCTCCGATGACGACCAGTTCGATGTCCTCGGGACCCTGGTTGTCCGCGAACGCGATGTCACTGTCGGGAACTCGGAGTTCGCCCTGGAACTCGGTCGGGAACGATTCGTTGGTCGCTTCGACCCGGAGGGTGTCGTCGTCGCTTTCGACACCGTCGGGGAGCTGGTCATCGAAACCGGCGATGAGCGTGGAGGCGTTTCCCCCACCCCCATCGCTCGCCGTCAGGCCGTGGTGCTCCGCTACCGCCGTTCCGGCGAAGGCGACGCCGCCCGCGAGAACGGACAGCGCCACGAGGCCGGCGAGCAGGAGGGCGCGGAGTTCGTGAGTGTGTTCGTCGGTCATGGTTCGGTTCGAGCCAGCCGATATGGCTCCGTCTTGGCTGGCACCACCCACTATCAAACAAAAGGGGTTGTGACAAACGCGTCCAAACGACGGGCATAGCCGGGGGTTATTAACTACGTAAGAGAGGCCCGAACCCCCGCTATCGACGGAATCGGACGTCGAGACAGACGTTGAGTTCGTGGGGCGCGTACGAGCGCACCTCGTGTTTCGTCTGGACGGTCACCTCGTAGTCGGGGGCGGCCGCCTCCCGAATCGCGCGCTCGCCGGGGCCGAAGGGGTCCGACTCGTGTTGGATGTCGTAGTAGTGGAGGACGCAGTCGTCGCCCGCCAGTTCGACGGCCGTTTCGAGGAACTCGTCGGCGCTGTGGGGGAGGTTCATGACCAGTCGGTCCGCCCAGTCGTCGTAGCCCGATATCTCCCGGACGTCGCCGTGAATCGCCGTCACCCGCTCGGCGACGTTGTTCCGTTCGGCGTTCCGGCGCAGGTACTCGATTGCGGCCTCGTTGAGGTCGGTGCCGACACATTCGGCACCCTGCTTTGCGGCCGGGATGACGAAGGGGCCGACACCGGCGAACATATCGAAGAACTGCTCGCCGTCCTCGACCTGTTTGACGACGCGTCGGCGTTCGGTGGCGAGTCGCGGCGAGAAGTACATCTCCGCGATGTCGACCTCGAACTCACAGCCGTACTCGCGGTGGACCGTCTCGGTGCTATCACCGACGAGCAGGTCCCAGTTGCGGATGCGGAGTTCGCCCTCGATGGGCGAGGCACGGTTAACGACCGTATCCAGCGGCAAATCGGAATCCGCGATGGCCTCGGCAATCCCCCGTGCCCGCTCGTCGTCGTCCTCGTCGATGATGGCGATGTCGCCCAGTCGCTCGTAGGAGGGTTCGAATCCGAGGATATCCGCGGGCAGCGTCTGCGTCTCGCGGCGGTCGACGTCGCGGTCGACGACATCGAACTCCGATACGAGTGCGTCGAGGTCCGCGGACTCGTCGAGAGGAATGTAGATATCGCCGTCGACGACCTCGATTTCGTAGGTTCCCGAGAGGGCGTCCAGTTCGGCGATGCGTTTGCGGGCGGCCTCGCCGCGTTCTCTGGGGACGCGCACGCACGGAACAGTCATTGGCCGTGTTCCGCCCGGCGCGGCGGTAAGGCTGACGATGCGGCGCGGTCGGGAGCGCGACGCTTTTGCCGCCACCGCACCCAGACCGTGTATGCTCACTTTCGTTGGCCTCGGCCTCTACGACGAACGCTCCATCACTATCGAGGGACGCGATGCCCTCCGGGACGCCGACCGCGTCTTCGCTGAGTTCTACACCAGCAAACTCGCCGGTGCAAGCGTCGATGACGTCGAAGCCGCCCACGACGTCGATATCGAAGTTCGGGACCGCGCGGGCGTCGAACAGGACCCGGACCCCATCCTCGATGCTGCCGAAGACAGCGACGTCGTCTTCCTCACCGCCGGCGACACGATGATTTCGACCACGCACGTGGACCTGCGCCTGCGCGCCCACGACCGCGGCATCGACACGCGTGTTATCCACGGGACGACCGCCGAAGCAGCGGCGGCCTCGCTGACGGGCCTCCAGAACTACCGCTTCGGGAAGGCGACGACGCTCCCCTTCCCTTACGCCCACGGCGCCGACGGCGTCCCCGGAAGCGTCCTCGATACCATCGCCGATAACCGCGACCGGGGCCTGCACACGCTCGTCTATCTCGATATCAAGGTCGGAACCGGGCCGAAGGGGCCGGACCCCGACCACGAGGAGTACATGACCGCGGATTACGCCGCCAACCTCCTTTCGGATGAACTCGATGCCGTCGGCGTCGTCGTCGCCCGCGCGGGGAGTCAGGACCCCGTCGTCGCGGCCGACAGCCTCGATGCCCTCGCCGAGGAATCCTTCGGCGGCCCGCTGCATCTGCTCGTTATCCCCGGCGACCTCCACATGCTCGAACACGACGCGCTATCGGAACTCGCGGGCGCACCCGAGACGGCGCTCCCGGACCCGGTCTGAATCGCAGCGGCTTCGACCGAAAATCAGTCGTCGTCCGCGCCGGCGGCCGCCGTCGCGTCATCGGCGTCGGGCAACAGCCCGAGTTCCGCCGCCGTATCGCGGTCCTCGCCGGTCACCATATACGCGATGTCGTCGATAATGACGAGCAGTTCGGGGAGTTCCCGGATGACGAACCACGCAATTCCGACCAGCGCAACCACCGATAGCGTCTGGCTGATGATGCCCTCCGCGACGATGTGGGAGACCAGATAGGGGTCCGTCTCGCCGAACAGCGAGAGGAGATACGGCCCGTACCAGCCGTCGAACCACTGGTGGCCGAAGGCGAGGCCGATGAACGTCGTTCGGATGATGTTGAGGACGTAGATGATCGGAATCGCGACCGCAAGCGCCCGGAACTTGCGGCGAAGCGGCGCCTTGACCGCGGCGATACAGCCGATGAAGATGGCCATGCTCCCGAGGGCGGTACAGGCCATCACGATGTTGTAGACGATGCCGGCGTGGTTCGGGTCCGGCGTCTCGAAAAAGAAGGCCGCCTCGAAACCGGCGTAGGCCGGTCGGCGCTCGGCGATGGGGCCGAGGTTCGGGTCGTAACCGAGCGCGTCCATCAGCAGGGCCGTCTGACTGGCGACGTGTTCGACGAGCAGTTGCCGGATGAACGGGAGCGTCTCGGCCGGCAAATAGACCAGCCCCATCACCGCAACTGCTCGACTCAGGACGAACAACGAGTCACGGCCGCTCGCAAGCAGGTAGCCCGCATAGAGACAGGCCGGGACGCCGACCAGCGCCAACAGCGCCTCGATGATGCTGTTGGAGACGAAGAAGAAATGCGGCGCCAAGAGAAGCCAAAAAACGGCGAAAAGCGCCCACGTCCCGCCGACGACGTAGCGTGACAGGTCCGGATAGCGTCGCTCGGCGAGGGCGCCACCGCCGAACAGGGCCACGACGACCCACGCGAGCGGGTCCGTCACCGCCAGCACGTCGAACGGGAGCATCTATCCGAGCGAAGGAGTGGCCGCCTAAAGTCCTTGTCGGCCCGTGTGCTGACCGCACCGAACCGTCACCAGTAGACCGCGTCCGCCCGATGGTCCGCATCGTAGGCCTTGATTCCCTCGCCGCGCAGGCCGGTGATGTTGAGGTCATGGTACAGCGTCGAGTAGGTGTAATCGACGAACGTCATCGGCAATCGTAGCTCGCCGTCTTCCCGAATCGCCGTCAGGAGAGCGGTAAAGGCGTGTTTGTGTCGAGTGTCCCGAACGTAGCCGGCTGCCAGGGGAATCGTCTGGTTCCACGGCGCGATAGCCTGAAACCCCTCCATCGACCGATAGACGAGTTCCCAGCAGAACAGCCCCGTCGAATCGGCCTCCAGCAGCGACTCGAAATCGACGGGGTCCTCGAAGGCAGCCCGGAGGTCCGCCGCACCGAAGATGACGTTATCCTCGATCGATCCCGCAATATATCGCGGCACATCGTAATGGCCGTGCTCGCGAAAGCCCGCCATTAGCCCCTCGACCAGTGCCTGCGTCTCAGCGGGGTCCGTCCCGGTGAACGTCTCGACGATATCGGGGTCGACCGTCCGGTCGCGTCGCCGACGAACCGCAGCCACCATATCAGGCCGAGTTTCGGCGCCAGTCACCCGCTCGAAGAACGCCGACGGTTGGCTGAACCCGAAGGTGTAGTTGCCGGCTTCGAAGTCCCGTGTGTCGACGAACAGTTCGGTCAGCCGACCGCCGAGCCCGTACCTCGAATCGAGGTCTTCGGCATCGCCTCGCGTCGCCGATTCGAAATCCAGCACGTACCGCTCGTCATCGGCGCGCAGTTCGACACCGTCATCGATCACACGGAGGCGAGCCGAACCGATATTCTCGCCGTAGACGGTCCGCATATTTGCCGAAACGGCGGCGGCGAGATCCTGTTTCTTGAGGTTCGTCCCCATACCGAGTTCGCCGTAGCCCAGAATCGTGTTGTGGGCGGCTTTCGCCGCACCGACCGCGGTGAGCGCGCCACCCGCCCCCATGAGGAACTGCCGCCGTGAGATGTCCTCGAGGTCTTCCGGCAGCCGTGAGTCCTCGCTCACGCCTCTCGGTCACCTCCGTCGGGTGCTGCTTCCGGACCCCGGAGCGACACCTCGTTGCCCGTCAGCAGGAAGAGCAGATCCTCCGCGATATCGAGGATTTCGGGCACCCAGCGGGCGACCAGCCACGCGATGCCGATGAGCGCGAACACCGCAAGCCCTTGGGAGAGCACCCGGTCAGCGAGGAAGAACGACACCAGCGCCGGGTCCTCCAACCCGAAGGCGAACATGATCGGGCCTTCCAGCCACGCCTGGTCGAACCACTGGTAGCCGTTCGCCAGGGCGATGAAGGCGTTCCGTCCGATATTGAGTATCCAGATGATGGCGACCGCTACGACTGTCCCGATGGCTTTCCGGCGGATCGGCGCCTTGACGGCCGCGATGAGGCCACCGAAAATCGCCATGCTCCCGATGCCCGTACACGCGAAGACGATACGCGACGCCCGGTCGGTCGCCGGGAAATAGAACGTATTCAAAAGCGACGTCTCCCCGGTGATGTCCTGGACGAGACGCACGCCCTCACCGTAACCAAGCGTATCGATGACCAGCATCGTCTGCCGGGCGACCGCTTCGATCAACACCCCACGCGCCAGCACCGACGTCTCGAAGGGCAGGTAGATGAGTCCCATGAAGGCGACCGCTCTGGACAGCACCAGCAGGGAGTCTCGGCCCTGATAGAGCAGCCAGCCGACGTACAGACAGCCCGGAACCGCGACGAGGACCAGCACCGACTGGACGATACTGCGGTGGACGAAGACGAAGTAGTGAATCAACAACAGCCAAAAGACCGCGAAGAGTCCCCACGCACCGACCGTCAGTCGACGGGCGATTTCACGGCGGTCCTGCCATTCGGCGAGGACGCCAGCGAGAAACACCGCGACGACGACCCACGCAAGCACGTCGGTGATCGGAATGACCGACGTCTCCGCCATCGAAAGCGCAGGCAATCCCATTACCTGAAAATACGCGACGACGAGTATATGTCTTGTCGTCGTGGCCGCCCACGCGACACAACCGCCGGCGACGAAGCAGGAACTCCGTTGCTATCGACAGCCGCGTCGCTTCGTGTGTAGCGCGTCAAAAAATGAAGACCGCAATCGCAAGGACCGGAAACGGAGTTCCGGTTAGTTAGAACGCGTTGCGACGGGCAGCCAGGAGCGCGGCACCGAGCAGCGCGATCAGGGCGAGGCCGGCACCGAAGCCGGGCTGGTCCTGGGACGTGGTCTCAGTGGCGGTTCCGGGCTCAGGCGTCGCAGTACCCTCGGACGGCGTCGCCGTCGGCGTCGCCTCGGTCTCGACAGTCAGCGTCGTGCTGGCGCTGTCGTCAGCGGAGGCGACCTCGACGGTGACGTCACCGGAGAGGTCGGACGTGCTGATAGTCGACTCGACGGTCGTCGACTCGTTGACGTCCAGACTGACTTCCTGACTGTCGACTTCCGTGTCGTCGACAAGGATCGAGACAGTCTGGTTGCCTGCGACGTCACCATTGTTGGTGACATTTGCGGACACGTCAACGTCCTCGCCGGCCTCGACGGATGTCGAGCTTAGCGAGAGGTCGGAGACCTGGAAGGACGCGCCAGAGACTTCACCAACGACACCAGGCGTCTCGGCGTCATCCTCGAAGGACTGACGACGGATACTGGCGGTGAAGTTCTGACCCGAGTTGACGCCCGAGAAGTCGAACGTGGCAACGAAGTTGCCCTCGGCGTCAACGGTTGCGTCTGCGGTCTCGAGGAACGGGCTTTCGCCGGTTGCACGGGCGCGGACGGTCAGTTCCGTACCGGGTGCGACGGTCGTTTCGCCGGTGATTTCGGCTTCCTCAGTCGGCGAAACGCGGACCTCGCCACCACGTGTATCGAACGAGGCCTCGCGGTCAACGAGAGTGTAGCTGCCGTTGGCAGATTCTGCCTCGGCACCGCTACGGACGAATTTCTTTTCGTACGCCTCGGTGACCGTGAAGTTGGCCGTGAACTCGTCGTTGATTTCCGCGTTCTGCTCGTCGACGAATTCGTCGGAGTCGACGATGACGTACAGCGTGTCGTTTTCGAGATCGCTAACGACACGCGTGTTGGACGTGGCCATCGAAGTCGCATCACCAGTGGCGGCACCGGGGAGAGTCAGATTGATGGGGTCCGCGTTGATGCCAGCATCTTCCTGTTCGATGAAGAGGCTGACGTTCCCAGCATTCTGATGGGCTGCCAGGTCACTGATGGTATCGTAGGACCCTTCGAACCCGGAGACTTCAATCTCGTGGACAACGGTGTCACCGTTGAAGTTCAGACTGGAGTCACGGTCGGGATCCTTGACCGCAATGGTGTCGTCCTCGGTGAGACTCCCTTCGTTAGCAGCTTCGTTGATATCCTCAACTTCAGTGAGCTGGTTGAACGAAGCGTAGGGAGCGGTGTGGACAGTAACGCTGGTGTCCTCACGCTGCTGGAGGTTGACAACAGCAACGTTGTATTCTTCGGGGGTGTCAGCGTCACCGCTGTGCTGCTCTGCGATTACGTCGTAGAGCGCGTCGCCCAGGACGTAATTGAGGTCAGCTCTACTCTGGCTGAAGTTCGCAACGCTGCCTTCATCAACGCTGTAGAGCTTGCTCTCGTTGGTGGTCCGACCGAGCCAGTACGTGTTGATGTTGAGTACGACCTCATCATCATCGTTCGGCTGGACTTCGAAGCTCGCGTTGTAGTTCACGTCCTCGCCGCCGAACGTGAGATTGTACCGATCGAGTTCTTCGGACGTCGCGGAGATGGTGACGATGTCACCGCGGTGTTCGTTGATCTGCGTCTCCTCGAATTCGACAGTTGCGTCGGCCGCTTGGCCGACGGAGACCGTAGCGTTAGCGGTCGCGGTCGTGTCAGTCGCTTCGAGATCAAGTGTGAACTCGTCGCCTTCCTCGATGTCGTATTCTTCGAGGAATGTGGCGTTGAGCGCAACCTCGCTATCGATACCGGTAATCTCGATTGTGTCGTCACCCACCGGCGTGGGGCTTTCCGAACTGAAGACGTCCTCAAGCTGATCCTGCGTGAGGTTGTCCGACGAGATGTTGAGGTTGTAGTTGTTACGGTTGGAGTCAACTTCAAGATCGATGGAATCGCCGAGTTCGACCGTGTCGTCGGCGAATTCGGCGCTCATGTCCTGAAGTGCGAATTCGACTTCGGGGCTGGCACTGGTGTTGTGAGCCGTGTCGATCACAGCACCGGTGTTATCAGTTATTACAGCTTCGCGCTGTGAACTGTTAGCCGAGTTCGCAGCGGTAATGACGTAGTTGCCCTCGAAGTTGTCCGTCGAGATCACACGAGTGCGGGTGCTACTATCGACGCTAAATTCCGTCTCAAGGTCGCCAACGGCAGCACTAAAGGTCGACGCAGTGTCGTCCCATTCTCGAATCTGGAAATTCGAGAGATCCTGACCCGTGGTGGAGCTAGCATCAAAGACGAGCTCCTGACCCTGCCAGCGGGTCGTACCGGAGTCCCAGGACGCATCGGCGTTAGCTTCGTTCGCGGCTTCGGTTTCACCACGCGTGAGCGTTAGCGTGCCAGTATCCTGCGCACCGCCGGATTGCGGATTGAACTGGATGACACCATCGTAGGTGTTGCTGGAATCACTCGGGTTCTGCCAACCGGAGCTCTGGATCGTGAGGGTTACAGTTTCTCCATCAGCCGGGTCGAAGGAATTATTGAGGCTGACAAAGAGGCTGTCACCACCGTTGCTCCGTTCAACGGAACTGACAGAACTCGAACTCGCGCTTCCACCGGAGGTGGAGAGGCTAACGTCGGAGCTGCTAATGTCCGACTTAAACCCGTTGTCAAAGTTACTGTCGCTACTGAAGTCGATACTCATCGAATCGACACTAGGTTCTCCGCCTTGTTCTGTTATCGATGCATCTAACTGAGCGTCGTCACCGGCTGTATCCGGTGATGGGCTGAATTGCGCTGCATTAGCTGTAGCAGCAGCACTCCCTGCGAACGCCATGGTTCCTGCGAAGACCCACAGGACCATCAGCGCTGCAAGGAATACCGCGCGCAGCTTGCTATTATTATTGTCTGTCATAGTTTGTCTTTAGTCTGCATCGGCGACCGTACGTCGTACACGGTGGGGCACTTCATTCCGCCCACATCGGTACTCAGTACTGTCACCATGGGTAGGGGTACGTCATGAACAACTATTGGACACTATAAATGCTTTGTGGGGGTGCACGGATGTTGACAACGTATGACGCGGCCATATTCCGGCTGTAGCGGCGATTTGGTACTCTGTACCACACATGTCTGACACCCCGAACTAGTACTTAAATGCCAGAGATAGACGCCCCATATCTGGTCGCCGGCCGTAATCGACCAGCGACGTCTCAACCCACCACAAATCTTCATAATCGGCTCAACGTCCGAAAGGTAGGCGTCTCCCGTGCTGAAAATCCAATTAGGAAAACGGAGACGAACAGTCCAAACTCGATACGAGAACGGAATCACATAGCGCTGTATTACGGGAATACAGCCGATTAGGTCGATGACAAATCCCTAAGTCACCATCTCATATATTACTGGGAATCAAAACCGCACGAGGGCGGCCAATTATGAAGGATAAATCGTCCTACGAACAGAGGGGCGACAGTCAGGTTTTCGACCAGTCACGGATTCTTAACGCGTTCAAAACGCCGATAGACGGGCTCTATAGGGAGTTCGAATTACAGAGGTGCTACGCGACTAGTTGCTTGTTCGGCCTACTCACAGTGGTAATCTTCCGGACCAGTAACTAGCTATGAAGAGTGAAAATTCAGTTCATAACCCTATTTTCGAAAGGTAGCGGGCTTGAATCTGATTATGAACATCCAACGTGCCCTCGAACAACCGACCGTGATACGAACAAATCCGAACGAAGCTGTGAACGGCCCGCCTACTCCAGCGACCCGAGTCCACGTTTCTTCATCGCTGGCCAGTAGACCCACCAGATGACTATCCATGTCGCCACGGCGCCCACCGGGAGTACGACGACACCGGAGCCGAACCCATAGGCGCGATACAGACCGACGGCCACCTGTGCGTGGGAGATACCGGTGAAGAAGAGCAGACCGCCGGTAAGCCGTGGGTCCTCACGATCCACCAGACCCGTCAGGGCTGACGCAAGCGCGCCCGCGTAGAGAAGAACGCCGGCCGGCCACGCCTGAAGACGTCGGGGAAGGCCGGCAGTATAGACGAAGAGATACGAATAAAGGTCCGTGAGATGGAACGGGTTGGTGTTAACCAGGCCGAACGCGAAAACGAACGAGGTCTCGCGGCCAGCGACGATAACTGTCCACGGCAGCAATCCGAGCAGACAGACCACAAGAATACGACGCGTCGATGAAACTTCGGGGCGCACGTTATTTCCGGGCGACGATACGCAGGATGTCCTCGTCCTGCAGTTCGTGGTCGCGGCCGACCTGCTGTTCGTCGTGTTTGGCGCTCGGGCCGGTCACCCGGGCAAAGCGGAACCGTTCGTCGAAGCTCCCGCCGAGTTTGTCGATGGCGTCGTCGACGGTGTTGTCCTCCTCGGTGAGGATGAGCGGTTCGTCCTTGTCGACGCCGCGGCCGGGCTTGTCCATGTAGATGCGGATGAGCCCGAGCCGCTCCCAGATGCTTTCCTTCAGCGAGTCGAGACCTTTCTCCTTCTCGGCGCTGATGAAGACGGCCTCCTCGGGGTCGATATCGTGCTCCCGGAGGTTTTCCTTGACCGTGTCGACGTAACTGGGCTCGATGAGGTCGACCTTGTTGACCGCGACCATCGAGGGGAGGTACTCGCGGTTGTCCTGCAGGGCGTCGACCAACTGGTCGATGGTGAGGTCCTCGCGGATGGTGACGTCGGCATTGATGAACTCGTACTCGCGGAGGACGCTCATGATGGTCTCGTCGTCAAGGCTCACCTGGTCGGAGGTGGTGAGGTTGATGCCGCCCTTGTGCTTTTTGCGGATGTTGACCTGCACGGGCTCTTGGTCGAGGCGGACCTTGTTCTTGTAGAGTTCCTCCGAGAGGCGTTCGTACTGGTCGATTTCGAACGCCGAAAGGACGAACAACACGAGGTCGGCGGTCCGGACGACCGAGAGGACGGCTTGCCCGCCACCACGGTTCTCGGCGGCACCCTCGATGAGGCCGGGCACGTCGAGGAGTTGGATGTTCGCGCCCTGATAATCGAGCATGCCGGGGTTGACGTCCAGCGTCGTGAACTCGTAGGAGCCGACCTCGCTTTCGGCGTTCGTGAGGGCGTTGAGGAGCGTCGATTTGCCGACGGAGGGAAAGCCGACCAGCGCGACGGTGGCGTCGCCGTGTTTTTCGACGGCGTAGCCGCCGCTGCCGCCACCGGAGGACTGTCGCCGTTCCAGTTCCTCCTTCTTCTCGGAGAGTTTGGCCTTCAGACGGCCGATGTGCTGTTCGGTCGACTTGTTGTAGGGCGTATTGGCGATTTCCTCTTCGAGCTCCTCGATCTCCTCTTCGAGCCCCATTGTATGGCCGAAGACACTGCCACCGAAAAAGCCGTTCGGTTGGGCGTCTCCGAAGCCCTCGCCGGGAACGGCGGGATTAACAGCGGCCGTCCCCGAATCGCGGTATGGAGGACAAGAAGAAACTCGCCTACACGCTCGCCTGCGTCGGCCTCACGTTCGTCGGCGTCTTCCATTTCGTCTTCTCGACGCTGTTCGGCTACGGCCTGCGGGCGGTCAGCGGCCTCCTCATCGCCGCCGGCCTGTTCGGCCTCTTCGTGCTCAACGCATAGGGGCTGTCAGGGGCCAACACATCACCCTTGGGAGGGGTTTCAACAGTGTGAACTACCCCACATTACTCACCCTCAGCGTGCGCCGTTCGCTCTTGGAGGATGGGGCTTCCTGTTTCAATGACGCGCTTTGCAGATACGTGCGTATCCACAGGGAACGCAGTCTCCACAGGCGTAGATTCGGAGTGAACCACACCTAGTTCTTCGAGGCCGCGGGAAAGAATATTCCACGCCGCGTTCGCGTCCCTGTCCGCCTTGAAACCGCACGAGGGACACGAGTGTTTACGAACCCACAGCGGCTTAGCCGTCTTGACACCACAGGACGCACATTCCTTCGTCGTGTTCTTCGGGTCAACCGCTACGAGGTGTGTTCCCTCACGCTCGCATTTGTATTCCAGCATTCGAAGAAACATTCCCCACGCTGCGCCTGCTCGGTTCCGGGAGTTACCGGGCTGTTCGACCAATCTTTTTGCTTCCAAGTCTTCGACAGCCACCAAGTCGTACTTCGTGGCGTAGTAGTTCGAGAGTTTATGCAGGAAGTCTCGGCGCTTCCGCTTCAAGGCAGCGTGCCGTCGAGCCACGATCTTCCGCTGTTTCTCCCAATTTTTGGAATTGTGTTCTTTCCGTGAGAGGTTGCGTTTGGCGCGTTCGAGCCGGTCACGTTCTTCATTGAAATCGGGGGGTTCGATGGCGAATCCATCAGTGTCGTGGGCGTACTTGAGAATCCCTACATCGATACCGACGACCGTCTCGGGAGTCTCCGGTTTCGCGGGGATGTCTTCGTCCACCTCGATACCGAATGTAGCGAACCATTCCCCTGTGGGTTCCCGTTTGACCGTGACTTGTTTGATGGTCGAGTTTTCGGGAATGTCGCGGTGGAGATGAATCGGGATCTCCCCAATTTTGCTCAACCACAACACAGGCCGCCCACTCGTATTCTTGAGTTTGAAGCCGGACTGGTTGTAGGTGAGCGATCGATAGTCCCGAGGGCGTTTCCACTTAAGCATCCCCACGGCACGTCCACTCTCTTTCTGGGCTTTTAGTGTAGAGAGGTTGTCGTAGACGCGCTTGACGACCATCTGCAACACTTTTGAATGGATATCTCCAAGGTCGTCCCACCACTTCTTGAGCTCTGGGAGTCGTCCCTGTACCTCGTAGCGTGCGGGAGTGTCTTCGGATTCATTGATCAGGTAGAGAACGTGATTGTACAGTTGCCTACAAGTATCGACATGGTATAGAAGCGTCTCTGCCAAGTTTTCTGTTGGGTTGAGTCGATACTTGTAGTTATACTGCATGGTTTACTTGTCCGATTCGGGCACTACTTCTTCGCCTTTGTTTTCAAACCTATGCATCAACAGTATGTTGACAATAAATGAACATCAAGGTGGTGGACGGTGGACTGAACTTCGCAGGCCTTGAGAACCGTAAGGCGCTGTATCCCTTCCGCACTGCGCGGCTTGGGTGCTAAACACCCTGCGTTGTCATCCGAATATCTCCGATTCTCGTGATCACAGGAGAACTTCGTCCTCTCGAACGGTTCCCTGAGGGGAGGGAGTTAGCGCCTTTCAATAGTTTAATATCCGGATACAAGAAACGAACCGGTGATGGTCGACCCATCTAGTCTCCGCGACAGCACCCAGATCGTTCTGCCGCTGGACGCGCTGGATGGGCTTCGCTGCGAACTCGAAGCGGAGTTTACGGTAACCGTCCACGAGGAAGGCGGGGTCGCCCGTATCATCGGCAGTCCCGTCGTCATCAAAGACGTCAACGACTTTCTCGTTCGGAACGGCGTCTCCCTGCCGTAGTCCGTTCGGCAACCACTCAGTCTCCGGTTTCGTGTTCGAACACCTGCACCTCGACCGTCCGTCCCTCAGGGTCCGCCGCGAAGAACTGGTAAATCTCGTAGGTCTCGTTGTATCGTGGTTCGTCGTCCGCGACGGTATGTAACTGGTCGTAGAGCAGGTCCACCCGCTCGCGGGAGTCGACGACGAACGTCAGGATACCGTCCGTCTCGGCTTCCTCCCGGTCACAGAAGCCGAACCGGAAGTCCCCGGCGGCGAGGATGGTACAATCGGACTGTTCGAGCCATACCTCGGCACCGACAGCCTCGGTGTAGAACTCGACTACCTCCTCGAGGCGCTCGGTCCGGAAGAAGACGATGCCGTCCATGGCGGCCTCTCGGCCGGCGTGGGCAAAAAGCCGCCTCCGCAATCGACAGTTGCTTGTCGTCCTCCGCCGACCACCGGATATGACCGTCGCTGCCGACACTCGCGAGGCCGTCCGGGAACGGCCGTTCCTCGAAACCGCCCTCCGGGCCGGCGTCGTCAACTACACCGCCGCCGCTCGCTTTCTCGACGTCGGCGAGCAGGAAGCCGTCGCCGCCGCGCTCCGACGCTACGCCGAGGAACTGGCGGACTACGAGGAACCGAACCGCCGCGCCAGCGTTTCGATGAAATCCGGCGTCGGTGCCGTCGACGAGGAAGGCGAGTCCACATCCAGTGCACTGCTACAAATCGGCGAAATCGCCTTCACCGCTGACGGCGGGGACTACACCGCAGTCGTCGCCGAGGGCGACGTCGATGCGAACGCGCTCGCGGACGTGTTGGGTCGGCTTCGAACCGCCGACGTCGAGGTCGAAGCCGCCGGCGCTTCCGGGGGAACGCTGACGGTCGTCGTCGGCCGTCGTGCGGGCGCCAACGCCGTCCGAGCGGTCGAGGACGCCCTGTAAGCGACGGATTGAAACCGTCCGCGGGCGAGCCTTCGACTAATGACGCTCCGCGTGCTGAACACCCTCTCGGGCGAGCGTGAAGAGTTCGAGCCGGCCGACCCCGACGATGTCTTACTGTACTACTGTGGGTTGACCGTCTCCGATTACCCACATCTCGGGCACGCGCGCACGTGGACACACGTCGATGTAATTCACCGCTGGCTGGAGCACCTCGGCTACGGCGTCCGCCACGTCGAGAACATCACCGACGTCAACGAAAAAATCGTCGCCCGCATCGGCGAGCGAGTCGACGACGATACCCTCGGCGACAGCGAGAACGACGTCGCCCGCCACTTCATCGACCAACTGCTGACCGACATGCGGTCGCTCAACCTCAAGCGTGCGGAGGTCTATCCCCGCGTCTCCGAGCACGTCCCCGAAATCATCGACCTCATCGAGACGCTCATCGAGAAGGGCTACGCCTACGAGTCGGAGGGGTCAGTCTACTTCGACGTGACCGAGTTCCCCGACTACGGCAAACTCTCGAATCAGGAACTCGACGAGGTCGAAGCCCAAGGGCCGGACGAGGAACGCGCCGAAAAGCGCCACCCTTCCGACTTCGCCCTCTGGAAGGCCGGCGGCGTCTCCGAGGAGGCAGTCCACGAACACCGCGACGACGAGGGCGAGTACGAGGCCGATACCCCCGAAGGGACGACGTGGGATTCCCCGTGGGGCGAGGGGCGGCCGGGCTGGCACATCGAGTGTTCGGCGATGTCGATGACCCACCTCGACGACACCATCGACATCCACATGGGTGGCCGCGACTTGGTTTTCCCGCACCACGAGAACGAAATCGCCCAGAGCGAGGCCGCGACCGGCCAGGAGTTCGCCCGCTACTGGCTTCACGCGGACCTCTTCGAGATGGGCGAGGAGAAGATGTCCTCCAGTCTCGGGAACTTCATCCCCGTCGGCGAGGCCGTCGACCGCTTCGGGACGAACCCGCTGCGGATGTTCTTCCTGTCGGCTTCGTATAACTCCACCCAGACCTACAGCGAGGAGGCCATCGAGGAGGCCCTGGAACGCTGGGACCGCCTCGAAAACGCCTACGACCGCGCCGCCGAGGCCGTCGATTCCCCCGACGCCCACACGAAGGTCGAATCCGAACTCCGGGAGGTCGTTCCGCAAGTCCGCGCGGAGTTCACCGAAGCGATGAACGACGACTTCAACACCCGCGAGGCCATCGCCGCGCTCTTCAACCTCGCGGCGGCGGTCCACACCCACCTCGACGAGACCGACGACCACGACTACCGCGGCCTGCGAGCGGCCGTCGAGGCCTTCGAGGCGTTCGGCGAGGACGTTCTCGGCTTCGACTTCTCGGGGACCGCCGAAGGCGAAGCCACCCTCGCCGAGGAACTGGTCGGACTCGTCCTCGACGTCCGCGAGGCCGAACGCGAGGCGGGCAACTACGAGCGGGCCGACGACCTCCGTGACGACCTCGAAGCCCTCGGCGTCGAGGTACAGGACACCGACGACGGGCCGACCTATCGACTGTAGCGGTCTGTCTTTGGTTTCGACACTTCGACCGCGTTGAGGCCGCTCGCTTATAATAAACAGTAAACTTGTGGTAGAAATCCTAAACGTGGGGAGATGCATCACCGGATATGCCAGACGAACTATCACGTCGAGCAATCCTTCGGGCGGCCGGGGCGGCCGGCGTCGCTCCCGCACTCGTGAACCAGGCCAGCGCGAACCCCGTCGAGGACGCTATCGACGAACTCCGAAACCGTGACCCGGGCATCGAGAACGCCCTCGTGAAATCGACCGCCTGTGTCAAACCACAGGAAGACCCCGAACTCTACGGGCCGACCGATATCGATGCCCAATCGGGCAACCGGGGCCTGTCGGTCGCGCTCAACGACGAGGGCACGGTCACCGTCTGCAAGTGGCCCTCGCCGTCCTTCTACGACCATGTCAAATACCACACTACTTCCCGCGACGAACCTCGGTGGGGCGTCAACGCCAACGAGGGAATGTTCCTCGGCATCCATACGGGCGATGAAACGACGTGGCTCCGCGAGATGGACACGGAACAACGCTACGAGAAAGACCGCTCGGACAGCATCGAAACAGTCCACCGCGACGACGAACTCGGACTGACCGTCCGGGTGCGCTCAGTCGTCGCTTCGGACGCCGACACCTTCGTCCGCGGAGTCACGGTCGAACGGGCTGCCGACGGTCCCGAATCGGTCGGCCTCGTCGCCTTCGCGAACGTCAATCCCGTGACGACCAAGCACGTCGGCAACCCGACGCAGGACTGGTGTTTCGAGGAGACCAACGACGGCCTCGGCCGCTACGACGCCGACGCGGACGCCGTCTTCGTCGAGGGAGAGGGCGTCGATGATTCGACCGGTGAACGGACACAGGTCAACCTCGCGCTGGGCTTCGACGGCGACTCGGCAGGACATCAGGTCGGCGGCGACGCCCACGACCCGGCGGCCGCGCCCGCCGACGCAGGTCCAACCCGTGACGCCTACGACGCTGCCAGCGAGGGCACGTTCCCCGGCAACGACCAGTACGTCGGTCAGGTCACCGCCAGCCTCCTAACGGATCTCGACCTCTCCGATGGTGGGGCGACCGAGACGGTGACGCTCGCGGCCGGCGAAACCGCCAGCGAGGCCACCGAAGCCCTCCGAACGGAACAGGACCGGGCCATCGACTCGGTCATCGACGCCAAACGCGAGTGGTTCGCCGACTTCCTCGCCGACGCGCCGATGCCGAACACCGACGACCAGCGCGTCCGGACGGTCTGTAACCGCGCGCTTGTGACGCTCATCACGAACGCCGACCGCGAAACGGGCGCCATCGTCGCCTCCATCGCGACCCAGCCGCCCTACGGCGAGGACTGGCCCCGCGACGGCGCCTTCTTCAACCACGCACTGGACCTCATCGGCCTCCACGACGTCGTCGACACGCACAACCGCTGGTACGCCGGCCTCCAGCAGCGGGCCGGCGACCCCAATCTCCAGGACCCCAAGACGCCGCCCGGCAACTGGGCGATGAACTACTACGCCGACGGCGCCGTCGGCGGCCCCGTGCCGTGGGAAATCGACCAGACCGGTTTCACGGTCTGGACGCTGTGGGACCACTACGAGGCCACCGGCGACCGCGAGTATCTCGAAGACGTCTATCCGGCTATTCAAGCAGCAGCGGACTTCTTCGTCGAATACCGTGACCCCGAAAACGGCCTGCAGGGACGTGCCCACGAGGACGACAATGCGGCCTACACCCAGACCATCGTCGGCGCCGCGCCGGTGTGGCTGGCGTTGGATTGTGCGGTGGCTGCGGCGAACGAACTCGACAACGCCGAGGACGCCGCCCGGTTTGCCGCCCGAAAGACCGAACTCGGCGCCGCCATCGACCGCGAACTCTATACTGACGGCGCCTACCGCAAGGACCCCGACGTCCCACGTCCGGGCGGCATCCCCGTTTCGCCGTTCCCCGGGATTTACGCGCCCGTCGCCTGGCCCGTCTGTTTCAAGGACTTCGACAGCGACCGGATGCAGAGCCACCTCGACATCATGTGGGAGGGCGTCTCCGAGACGTTCGACCAGCCGAAACCAGACAGTGATGGCGCCTTCGGTGGCTACGAACTGAAATCGCTCGTCGTCCTCGCGAAGGCCTGGAAGGACGATGAAGAGAAACTCGCGCAAGTCCGTGAGGGCATCGATTGGGTCGCCCACGAACACGCCCGGCAGTCGGGTATCATCGGCGAGTTCTGGATGGTTGACGACAACGAGGTCGTCTCCATCAACGCCCAACCCCACACCTGGGAGCAGACCCTCTTTTATCTCGCCGCGCTGGAGGCGTACCCGCCCGCGGACATCGCGGCCCGCGCCGAGCAGTTCGCTGACTGTGGCGGGGCTATCGAGGCACTCCGGAACCGTGACCGCGGAAAGGCCGACACGAACGGCAGAAACACCAACCGCTCAGCGGAGTAAGTCGACCGAAAAGCGAGGAGTCGTTATTCGTCGTCGGCGTCGAACTCGTCGAGGGCTCGGTGGAACACCATACCGAGGGCGAGATGCTGGGTCATCGCCTCGCGGAGTTCGTCGCGAACGGCGTCGGCGTCGTCGATGGCGTACTCCTTGGTCTGGACCAGTTCGCGCATCTCGAGGAAGCCTTCCTCTTCGAGGTCGTGAAGCAGCGGGTAGACCGTCCCCGGACTCAGTTGTGCACCGAAGAAGCGGTTGAGGTCCTCCATGACGCCCTTGCCGTGGGTGTCGCCCTCGCGGAGGCCGACAAGCAGCATGAGCAGTTCCGGTAGGGATTCCTTTACCAGTCCGTCGTCGATGGTCGGCGTTCCGTCATCGAAGAGGTCAGTGGACGCATCCTGAACGACGGTTTCGGTCCGAACCGCCGGGTCCGACGAGGAATCCGACTGGTTGATGCCGTTCAGTTCGCCTATCAGGCTCTGTAACGTCGCGTCGGAACCGCCCTGTGAGCTCATTTGTCCGCCTCCTGCGAATCTTCCATACCTGCTGGTGGACGTCATGGCATATAAATTACTGGTAATGAACCACTAATAGTACGCGTGGAAGAAACCCTGAACCGGCCACTACCGGGCGGTTAGTGCTGCTTACCGGCAACGGTGGCCGAAGCACACGCGACTATTATATCGTGGGTCTCGCCGGCGGGAACCGAGAAGGCTACACGAACGTCCTGCCGGTCGCCATCGATGCGCTGCCAGCGCTTTTCGCCCCCATCGACGCGCACGCCGGGACAGGCGCCGAGCGGGACCGTCACCGCGCCTTCGAACTCGCGCGCGAGGTCGTTTTCGAGCCGAACGACCGTCCGCTCGGCGGACCGCTCGACGAACGACGCATCGAAACGATAGGACGGCATCGAGTAGAGTCCGAGGTCGGCGTTCGTCGCACTCCAGAGACCCGGTTCAAGCGCCCGCCCGCTCAGGAACCCGTCTGTCGCCGGATAGCCGAACGTTCGCGGGTCGACGCGGCTCCCGTCCCGTGCGAGCGGGACGGTCCGCCAGCCCCAGTACTGGGTCGTTCCTGAGGCTGCGGTCGTCGCCTCGACGAACAGCGTCCCGTCGCCCTCCGCGAGGACGGCTTCGGCGTCGCCCTCAACCGGGTTGCCGTCGGGGTCGACGTATTCGAGGCCGGTCCCTGTCGTCGCAGCGATGTTGTCCGCCCCGTCGTTGCGGGCGATGCGGTCCCGGTGGGCGTGGCCGGAGACGTGCAGCGAGACGCCCACATCCCGGAGGAGCGTTCGTATCGCCTCGCGGTTCTTGCCGAGCCAGCCGCCACCGGACCCTTCGGCGCCGCGGCCGACCTGCTCTGCGGCCGGGATTCCATCGGTCGTCCGGGTCACCTCCCCGCCCTCGGTCTGTCGCCACGAGGGGTTGTGATGCGAGAGCGTCAGGATGGTGCCGTCGTTTTCGGCCCGCCACGAGCGGAGGTCCTCGGCGACCCACGCGAACTGCTCGTTGCGGACCTGTCCGCCCCACGTCGAGGGCACTGCCGACGGCGCGATGCGGTCCAGCGCCGGCCAGTCGTAGGAATCCATCGAGAGGAGATGGAAATCGGGCCGAATATCGACGCTGTAGTGCCACGGCGCGAAGTAGCGCCGCCAGAGTTTCTTGCCGTCGATGCCCGCGCCCGGCGAGATGTAGCCGTCGTGGTTGCCCAGCGTCACGAACGTGGGGGCGTCAATCTGGTTCAGAACCCGGTAGGCATCCTCGTATTCCTGATAGTAGCCCGGCGACCCGAAAGCGAGGTCGCCGATGACGAGCACGATATCGGGGTCGGAGGCGTTCACTTCGGCGTTGGCCCGCTGGAAGGCGCCCCAGCGGTCCTCCTCGGTGCCGGTCCCGAACGTCTCCCGATAGCGAAACAGGAACGGTTCGGGACCCCGCTCCTCAACCGATTCCCGTCCGCCATCCTGAAACGGCCGCGGGTCGCCCACATGGGGGTCGCCCATAATGGCGACATCCGGTTCGTCGGGGAACGATTCGTGGATGCTCACCGCCAGTGGTTGGCCGTCGACTTCGCCGTCGACGGTCACGCGGAGGTCGTACATCCCCTCGGTGAACCGCCGGTCGAGACTCGGAATCTCGAACTCGGCGACGGTGTATTCCTCGCCGGTTCGAACCCAGATATTGCTCGGTTTTCGGCCGTCGGACAGGGATTCCAACCGTAGGTCCGTCTCCGGTTTCGCGGTACCGAAGGAAGGAACAAGTGTCGCCGATACCGACTCGACGTCGGCATCGAGTTCGACCCGCAGTGTCTCGTTCGGTTCCTGAACCGCGGGGACGCCGACCAGCGGATAGCGGAGCGTGTCGATTCGCCGGCCGACTTCGCCGAAGACGCTGGGGGCGGTTCGGGCGGCGGCGTCGACCGCGTCGCCGACGGGGGCGGCGGCACCCCCACCTATCGCGAGGGGAAGTAGTCCGGCACCGGCTCCACGAAGCACCGTTCGTCGGGTAGGACGGGACACGGATACCGACTCATCGAAACCGCCGTGCTAAATCTTGACGCGGGGTAATACCGGCATATTAAGTGAGAGGTGCCGAGCGATGGCCACGTAACTTATGGGCGCCCGATGGGTATGAATCGGCATGAAACGTCGCGCGCTACTGGCAGGTATTCCGATGGCGCTGTTCGCTGGCTGTACGAGCCTCGTGGTCGACGGGGAAGCCGAGTTCGAGGCCCAGACGGCGACCGTCTCCGAATCGGCCCGCTCCGAGACCGACTACGAGGAGGTCGAAGTCACGGAGAACACCGTCGAGCGGGAACTACCGGCTGGTCGAACGGTTCGCGTCGTCAACTCCCTCGCGGAATACTCCCGGACGGTCAATACCGGCCTGGGTGTCAGCGGCGAACTCGCCCGCTTTACGGCAGTCGCCACCCCGGAAGTCGATATCGCCGGGCAGGCGATGAACCCCGTCGCTGACATGGATAACGACGAACTCGCCGAACGGGTCCAACAGCAGTACGACAACGTTCGGAACATCGAAAGCGTCGGCGACCGAACCACGACGGTCGGCGATACCGAAACCACCGTCTCGAAATACGACGCGGAGGCCCAGACGAACGGCCAGAACGTCGATATCAACATCCATATCTGCCGTATCCAAAACGAGGGCGACTTCGTCATCTGTGCCGCGGTCCACCCGCGCGATATCGACGAGGAATCCCGCGTCGACACGCTTCTCGCGGGTATCCAGCATCCGACGAATTCCTCATCCGAGTAATATCGGCCCGATGAGCACCCCCATCAGGTGGACGCGCCGAGCGTGAAACCGGGCGGGGACCAGCCCGATTACCGCCGCTGCGATATAACACCCGATACCGACGGGACCCGCGAACAGATACCCGATAGCGCCGAGGCCGACCAGCACGGTGACCGATAGTCGCGTCGGGTCGATGCGACCGACCACCCGGAGGTACCGGTCACCGAGGGTCACCACGAGACAGAACCCGACTACCGCAGCGAGAGCCACCGCGGCGAGCAGGTGCGGGACCGAAAGCGGCACGCTCGCCTCCTCGACGGCGACGAGCACGCCGGTTCGTGGCGCACCGAGTGCGACCAGCGCGAAGAGGGCGAAAATCGTGTTCGCAGTGTTGACCCCGGACGTCGTCACGACGAATCCCCGGGCGCCGTAGCGGCCCGGCACCGCGAGCAGGGACAGCGTCGCGGCAACGGCACTGGAGACGGCGGGCACGTAGCCGACGATAGCACCGGCGACGGTTCCGAGCCCCGACAAGCCAGTCATTCCGAGTTTCGAGACGGCGACGGCAGGGTCGTCCTGCGGTGGGACTCCTTCGCCGCCGATGGCGTCGATGAGTACGGGCGCGCCGAACAGGCCAGCGAAAAGCGGTGCGAGCACGCCCCCGGCCGCAAGCGGGGCATCCGGTGAGAGGTCCAGCGTCGCAATCCCGAGCATCGCGCTCGTGACGAAGGCGAAGGCCCCGACGGCCATCGAGACGAAGTCCCGTTCGGTCAAGAGAAGGACGCCGACGAGGGCCAGCAGGACGACGGAGAGGTTCGCCCGCACCAGCGGCCACAACGAGACCATCGTCCGTGTGACCGGAACCGCGAGCGGGACCGCAAGCAGAACGGCGATGCCACTACCCAGCGCCGACAGGCGGAGCGCCTCCCGCCCCCGCCCTTCGAGGACGAGTCGGTGGCCCGGAAGTGCCGCGACGGCCATCGCCGGGTCGGGGACGCCCAGCGCCAGCGTCGGCACGATTTCGAGGAACGTGTGGACCACGCCGGCCGACAACATCGCCATCCCCACCGACAGCGGCGGTCCCGGTACCGACGGCGCGATGCCGGCCAACAGCAGCGCCATATTGTTCGCGTGAAGCCCCGGAATCAGTCCGCTGGCCGTTCCCAGCGCGATACCTCCGGCGACGAACGCCAGCGCTGTCAGCGTGCTTCGGGGCGCGAGGGCCACCTCCATCGCGAGTGGGTGGCCGCGTGTTCGTACTTAAATCCGCGCTCGGTCGGCGGCGCGAACGACGGCGCTGCGGCTATCCGGTCGATAAATAGAGAAGGTTGCTGTTGGCCAGTTTAGCCGAACAGTTCGCCGAGGCCCTCGCCGCCGTCCTCGTCGTCGCCGTCTTCCTCTTCGTCGGCTTCGGCTTCTTCTTCGGCTTCTTCCTCGGCCTCGTCGGCCTCGGCCTCTTCGTCGGCAGCACCGGAAGCAGCGCCGCCAGCAGCGGCGCCGCCCGCGGGTGCGGCCGCGGCCGTCTCGATGGCCTCTTCGACGTCAACGTCCTCCAGCGCGGCGACGAGCGCCTTGACGCGGGATTCCTCGACGTCGACACCGGCCGCCTCAAGGACGCCCGTCAGCTTGTCTTCGTTGATCTCTTCGCCAGTCTCGTGCAGGATAAGTGCTGCGTAAACGTATTCCATGATGTATCACCCGAACATGTCGCCGAGAGCGTCGCCGCCGTCTTCTTCCTCGTCGTCGGCGCCTTCCTCGGCTTCCGCTGCTTCTTCGTCGCTCGATTCTGCTTCTGCGTCCTCGTCCTCCTCGTCGGACGCCTCGGATTCGGCTTCCGCCTCTGCTGCGGGCGCCTCGACGCCGCGGAGCTCCTCGGGGAGCGCCTCCTCGTCGTCGATTTGCGCGGCCAGCGCGCGAACCTGCGCGTCAGCCGTCGAGACGAGGTCGTCCGCGAGGTCCGGGCTCTCGACGGACGCCGAGAGACCGACGGACTTGGCCTCGCCCGCTGCCTTCGCCAGCAGCGAGGGGACCGTCCGTGAAGTCGGGTACTCGGAGTTGACCGCGAGGTTCCGGGCTGCGGCCGCGGCGGACTCGATGTCCGCGCGGTACTCCTCGACGTCGATGGCGAGTTCCTCGGGCGCGAACAGCACGCCGTCGGAGAACACGCCACGCAGGTCGAGGCCGACCTCTTTCGGCTCGATGCCGAGTTCGCTGAGGACGTTCGCGAGGTCCTGGGAGACCTCCTCGCCAGCGTCCAGAACCTTCGAGTCCTCCATCACCTGGATGGAGCCCTCTTCGATGCGAGCGTTCGCACCGACGGCCTGGAGGTCGCCGACGAACGGACCCGGGTCGACGCCCGTGTCACCCTCGGGGATGACGATGTCGTTGGGCGCGACCTCACCGGCGCCGATAGGCGCGGGGGTCTTGGATTCCTCGAGCTGCTGGTAGAGCCCGAAGGGGTTGTCGTTCGTGCCGATGAGTCCGACCTGTCCGGAAACGTGTTCGGTCAGGTCTTCGAGGCCGTCGTCGACCTCTTCGAGGGCACGAACCACGAGCGTGTTCCGCGAGACGCGCAGGGCTGCGGTACCGTGCAGGCCACGGCGCATGTCCTGCAGTTGGCGGCTCGGGATGCCGGCGATGTCGACGACGCCGACCGAATCGTATCGCTCGACGAACTCGATGAGGTCGTCGACTTCCTCACGCTTCCACTGCGGAATCGTTTCGGTTTTGCGTTCGGATTCGGCTTCGGCGCTCATGCGGGCACCTCCACGGCCGGCCCCATCGTCGTCTTCACGTAGACGGCGTCGATGTTCTGCGGCCCCTTCTCGAGGTCCGTGAACAGCCGACGCAGAATGACGTCGATGTTGTCGGAAATGTTCTCGGCGTCCATGTCCTCGGCACCGACGCGCGTGTGGAACGTACGTCGGTCACGGGAACGGACCTGAACGGTGTTCTTCATGCGGTTGACCGTCTCGACGACGTCGTCGTCGGGGTCCAGCGGGGTCGGCATCTTCCCTCGGGGACCGAGCACGGTACCGAGGTAGCGACCGATGTCCTGCATCATGTTCTCTTCCGCGATGAAGAAGTCCGTCTCTTCAGCGAGGTCTTTCGCCGCGTCATCGTCGTCGCCGAGGTCTTCAAGGTCGTCGCTGTCAAGCACGTCGTCAGCAACGTCCTCGGCCTGGAGGGCCGTTTCACCTTCGGCGAACACGACGATACGCGTGTCCTGGCCCGTACCCGCAGGTAGGACGATACTCTCGTCTACACGGTTGTTGGGGTCGTCTAGGTCTATGTCGCGCAGGTTAATCGCGAGGTCGACCGTTTCACGGAAATTCCGCTCAGGGGCCTCCTCGAGTGCGCGATTTACTGCGTCCTCTATCGAATTTGCCATCGTTCACCTCCGTAGTTGCAGCCACAAGGGCTACTACGGTGTGAAACAGGCTGCGCCTGTCTCGTGCGAAACGACGGGGATGACGCACTTAAGGCCGTCGAACCAGCGGTGTCCGAACCGGGTTTCACCGCGCGTCGCCGTCGATAAATCGGTCTTCGAGGTCCGACGGCGGCACCAGACATCGGTCCCGCTGGCCGAACCAGTCGTAGCGGTTGGCCGCCACGAACTCGTAAACCCGGTCGCGAATCGAGCGCGGAACGGCGACGAAGGGATAGAGGAGCGAATACGGGAACCCGAGCCGCTTCAGCATCCGAAGCGCGGCGGTCGACTTCGTATAGTAATCCTCGCCCTCGATGAGCACGAACGTCTCGAAGCGTTCGGTCGGCAAGCCATGCCGTTCCAGCAACTGCTGGCCGGCCTCGGACTGCAGCGCCGCGAACCGGAAGCGTGCCTCGGGGTCCCGCTCGATGACCCACTGAACGAAGCCGTTACAGAGGTTGCAAACGCCGTCGAACAGCAGTATCGGCTTGTCAGTTGGGATTGCGACGCCGCTGTCGACTGGCTCGCCGTTTGCCACACACGATGCTACGCCTGCGAGGAGTAAAAAGAACGCGAGAAACGCACCGAAAATCGAACCGGTTTACGCTGCCGCTTCAGCCTCGGCGAAGGTGTCGTCGTACTCGCCGTCTTCGAGCCGCTGCTTGTAGGTACGGGCGTCCTCGCCTTCGATGGTGACACCGAGGGAGACACACGTACCGGCGACCTCTTTGGAGGCGCCGCGGGCGTCGTAGGCGAGCAGGTCCGGGAGCTTCTGCTCGGCGATTTTCTTGAGCTGTTCGACGGACATGTCGGCGACGAAGTCCTCCTGAGGTTCGCCCGAACCCGTCTCGAAGCCGAGTTCGTCCTTGATGAGGGCGGCCGTCGGCGGGACACCGACCTCGATTTCGAAGGAGCCGTCGTCCTCGTATTCGACGGTCACGGGGACTTCGGTGCCGTCGAAGGCTTCCGTCTGCTCGTTGATTTCGTTGACAACCGCCTGCACGTCCACGGGCGTCGGGCCGAGTTCGGGGCCGAGCGGCGGCCCGGGGTCGGCCTGCCCGCCGGGGACGAGCACTTCGATAGTTCCAGCCATACACGACACGAGTGTCGCCGCGGTTTTAAGGGTTGTCGATTCCGTTCGCCGTGCGACTGCGGGGCATAGCGCCCGAAACCCCGCGAGAATCCAGCAAGCGACAGCGGGTCCCGAAGGTCATAAGCCCGCAGTTGCCCACAGTAGAGGTATGCAGGCGCTCGTCATCGTCGCCCACGGGTCGCATCTGAACCCGGACGCGAGTACCCCGACCTACGAGCACGCCGACACCATCCGCGAGGCCGGCGTCTTCGACGAGGTCGAAACCGCGTTCTGGAAGGAGGAACCGTCGTTCCGCGAGGTCCTGCGAACCCTCGAGAGCGACGAAGTGTACGTCGTCCCGCTGTTCATCTCGGAGGGATACTTCACCGAGGAGGTCATCCCCCGGGAACTCCGCCTCGACGACTGGGACGTCGAGGAATGGGATTCGGACGGTACGAGCGCCACCCACGCGACGCTGGAAGCCGACGACGTCGCAAAGACGGTCCACTACTGCGGGCCGGTCGGTACCCACGACGCGATGACCGACGTCATCGTCCGCCGCGCGGAGACGGTTACCGGCGACCCCGACGTAGGGGACGGCTTCGGCCTCGCCGTCGTCGGCCACGGCACCGAGCGCAACGAGAACTCCGCGAAGGCCATCGAGTACCACGCCGAACGCGTCGCCGAACGGGACCGCTTCGACGAGGTGAAGGCGCTGTTCATGGACGAGGACCCCGAAATCGACGACGTGACCGACTTCTTCGAGGCCGAGGACGTCATCATCGTCCCGCTGTTCGTCGCCGACGGCTACCACACACAGGAGGACATCCCCGAGGACATGGGCCTGACCGACGACTACCGGAAAGGCTGGGACACGCCCGCGGAGGTCGACGGCCACCGCATCTGGTATGCGGGCGCCGTCGGCACCGAGGCGCTGATGGCCGACGTCGTCCTCGAACGGGCGGCGGATGCCGGCGCCGATGTCGGCAACGCCATCGAGGAGATTCGTCGCCGCACGCGCGTTGCGGGAACCGAAGATGCCAGCGCGAGCGCGGGGGACTGACGTGAACGACACACAACTCACCGCGCTCGTCGAGGCGACCGACGAGGGCATCGACTACGACGGACTCTCCGTCGCCCGCGACGGCGACACCTACACCTTCGAGACCCCCGGCACCTCCCACGAGGGCCTCGACGAGGACGGCCTCCACGAGGTGGCTACCGAGAACCCGTGGTTCGTCTCGAACTGGTACTTCTGGACGCAGGCGGATCGCCCCGACCCCGAAGAGGCGTTCCTCCGGTGGCTGGAGGGCGCCGACGAGACGCCCGTTCCGGAGCGCTACGAGGCGATGGCCGACGGCGGCCTCACCGAATCGTGGGGGCAACTCCACATCGACATCTCGCTTGGACAGGACGGCCAGCGCGTCTACACCCTCCGAAACGAGGAAGACAGCGACGCCGACGTTGAGGCCCTGGAAGTCCACACCGACCCGCTGGACGCTCGCGAACTCGTCAAACACGACGACCGCGGGCGCTACCGGCCGCTGAAAACGGCGCCGACGCTCCCGACCGGATGGGCGTTCGTCGACCTGGACGGCCGGGCGCTCGGTCGCGCCGTCGACGTCATCTATCCGGTCACCATCGCCAACTGGCATCTCGAACGGCAGGGCGACCTCGACGTCTCCCACTGGGTGCCGACCATGGAACGGCAGACCGGCATCTACGGCGTCATCCAGACGTGGGACCGCGGCGAGGGCCACGAGCACGTCAACTGGGTTGCCGAGGCCTGTTGTGACGACTCTCAATGCCTGAAGCGCCGCGAGTGGGAGTACGACGAGGAGACGGACCTCGACGTCGACGGCGGCGACGGCGAGTTCCCGTGTCGGGAGCCCTGTTCGATGGTCGTCGCGGCCGCACGCCAGTGGACCAAGCTCGAAGCCGAGGAGCCGAAAACCTACGAGTTCGAACTCACGCCGAGCGAAAAGGAGCAAATCGAGGCCATCATCGACACCGTCGCCGAGGGCGAGGCCGACGAGGTCCGAGAGGCCGACGTCTACGACGACGCCAACCGCTACCGGACGCGCTTTTTGCGGGCGAAACGGTTCGACGAGGAAGGAAACCTCTGTGGCGTCCCGACCGACGACGAGTAATCAGCCCAGCAGGAAATTCGCGGCGACGGCACAGCAGACGCCCGCCAAGATCGCGAAGGCACCGAGGATGAAGTTGATGCCGTCGGCGGCGAACAGCGCGCCGATAGCGAGGAGAAGTGCAACGGCGCCAAGGACGCCGACGGGCAGGGCGCGCATCGCCGGCGAGACGCCCGTTTCTTCGGTTTGCTGCGGTTTCGAAAGGTCGGGATCGACTTCGACCGGCTCCTTTTCGGGGGTGCGGTCGAACCGGACGTCGGTGTAGTGGGTCTCCCGTCCGTGGCCGGTGACGACTTTCAGTTTGCCGCGGACGATATCCGAGGGCCACTCCGTCGGGTCGCGGGCCTTGACCTCGATGTGGCGCGTCTCGTCGGATTCGAGGTAGTGGTTCGTGGCCTCGATGCGCGCTATTTCCGAGAGACGGTCGTCGAGATGGACGTGAACGTGGGCCGGCTCGCCGTGGTTCGTCAACGCGATGGCGAAGGGGCCGTTCGCCTCGAAGGTGGTCTGCGCTTCGAGCGTATGCAGCCCCGTCCGGTTGACATCGACGCCGAGCGTTTCGGTCACGGCCAACGACTCGCGGGGTGGCCTAAAAAAGGCTGCTGCTAGACGGGCTTGCGGCGGGTATCGGAGGTAGCCCCGTCGACGTCAGGCTGCCGCTTCCTCGCGCATGTCCGGCGGCAGGAGGTTCGGGATGCCGTCCTCGATGGGGTATTCCTCGCCGCAGTCGGTACAGACCAGCCGCCCCTCCAGAATCTCGTCGTCGTCCTCGCGGATGACCTCCAGTTCGAGGTCGCTTTTGTCGAGCGGACAGCACAGGATATCCATGAGCGACTCCTTCATGTAGCAGTCTCCGGCGGGCCGGGCCAAAAGTATGGCGGGTCACGCCGCTTCGGGGGAGTTTTGCCGACCGGCGACGAAGGCGGGGGTGTGACCGGCGGTACCTACACCCTGCTCGTCGAGGTGCCCGAAGCGACGACCATCAGCGTCGGCGCCCTCGGCGACCAGCAGTTTCCCGCAGGCTGGTACGCATACACCGGCAGCGCGCTCGGAACGGGCGGCTTCGGCCGCGTGGACCGCCACTACGAACTCGCCGCTGGCGACCGGGAGACCCGCCACTGGCATATCGACTACCTGCTGGGCCATCCCGAGAGCCGGATTCGCGGCGACGTGCGAACGCCCGATTCGGACATCGAGTGTGCCGTCGCCAGCGGGCTCCCTGAAGGGCCAGTCGACGGCTTCGGCGCCTCCGATTGCGATTGTGAAAGCCACCTCGCCTACGCCGAGACGGGCGCCGAACTGCAAACGGCCGTCGCCGACGCGCACCGACAGGCCCGGTCGGAGTAAGCGACACGCTCACGTCTCAAGCCGAAATCAGGCGCGCGCAGTCGACGTGATATAAATGCCGAACAGCACGACGGCACCGCCGGCGACGGTCGGCAGGCCCGGGACTTCCGCGAGTAACAGCACACCGAGCAGCGTCGCACCGACGGGTTCGCCCAGAAGGGAGACGCTGACGACAGATGATTCGACGTGTTCGAGCGCCCAGTTGATGACCGTGTGGCCGAAAATCCCCGGCCCGACGGCCATCCCGAGGAAGATGAGCCACTCGCGGGTCGGATAGCCCGTCAACTGGAGGTCCTGCACCAGCGCGACGACGAACAGCGTGAGCGCGCACGCGGAGTAGACCACCATGACGTAGGGGACGAGGGCGATCCGCTGCCGGAGCGACCGCCCGACGAGGACGTAGATAGCTGCCATGAACGCGCCGAGGACGGCCAAAGCGTTGCCGAACAGCGGGCGGGTTCCGGCGACGGCCGCCCCGGAAACGAACTCGCTTGCCGACATCGCCACGATACCGACGATGGCGATGGCGATGCCGACGGCCTTCCGGGCGCCGATACGCTCGCTCAAAAGCAGCGCGGCGCCCAGCGCGACGAAGACGGGCTGGGACTGGACCAGCGTGACGCTGGCGGCGACGCTGGTCCATTCGAGGCTCTCGAAGTACGCCGAGAAGTGGACCGCAAGCGCCGCACCTGTCAGTCCCGCAATCAGCAGGTCGCGCAATCCGAAGGCGTCGAACTCCCCCCGGTATCGAGTGAAGACCAGCGGCGCGATGAGTAGCGTCGTCAACAGCACCCGATAGAACGCCAAGACGACGGCGTCGGCCGCGCTCCAGCGGGCGAGAATCGCGCTCGTCGAGACGGCGACGATGGCGACCGCCAGCGCGGCAAGCGGCGGCGTCCGGGCTTCGAGACGGGCCAGCACACACGGACGAAACAGGGGCGGTGACAAGTCGGTTCCGCAACCGGCCGCGCCCGCGGGCGATTCACAATCGCTTTCCCCGCCCGGGCGGTGCCTCCCACATGAATGATGCCCGCGTCGGCGCGCTGTTCGTGCTCTGTTCAGCCGTGGGCTTCGGTACGCTCGGCATCTTCGGCACCGTCGCCGGCGACATCGGCCTCTCGATTCCGACGGTCCTCTTCTTCCGCTTTTTGCTGGCGACGGTGCTGGTGTGGGCTCTCCTCGGCGTTCGCGGCCGCCTGAAACTCCTCCGGGGGCGCGACCTGCTCGCGGGCGTCGCTCTCGGTGCCTTCGGCTACGCCGCCATGTCCGGGCTCTACTTCCTCGGCCTCGAATTCATGACCGCCGGTATGGTCGGAATCATCCTCTATACCTACCCCGTCTTCGTCCTCGTGCTCGCGGCGGCCTTCCTGAACGAACCCGTCGGCCGCCGAAGCATCGCGGCGCTGGCGGTCACCCTCTCGGGCATCGCCCTCATCACCGGCGCGGACCCCGCGGCCGCTGACCTCCGCGGCGTCGGCATCGTTCTGCTGGCGGCACTGGTCTACGCCAGTTACATCACCGCCAGCCGAACCACACTGGAGGACGTGGCCGCGCCGATTCTGACCGCCCACGTCATGCCCGCCGCTGCGATTACGTTCCTCGTTATCGGCCTCGGCACCGACTCGCTTGCGATACCCTCCGGTACCGTCGCGTGGGGAACCATCCTCGCTATCGCCGTCTTCGCCACTGCCGTCCCGATTTTCACCTTCTTCGCCGGCCTCTCGCGTATCGGCGCCGGCCCGGCAGCGATTCTCAGCACCGTCGAGCCCGTCATCACCGTCGCGCTGGGCGCGCTCTTCCTCGCCGAACCCGTTTCTGCTGTCGTGGTCGGCGGTGGGTCACTCGTGCTACTCGGCGTCCTGCTCGTACCGCGACGGTAGGCGGGACTCGAGTCTCCGGCTAAAGCCACCGCCCGTAGACGGCACCAACTTATAACGGGGTGCCGGCGAACCCGAAGGCATGCTCGACGACACGGTCTGTATCGTCTGCGGTGGCGGCGGCGGCATCGGCGAGGAAACGGCAGCGGCGTTAGCCGACGAAGGCGCGAGGGTCGTCGTCAACGACCTCGGGGTCGACGTCTCCGGCGAAGGCTCCGACGAACAACCAGCCCAAGAGACGGTCGATAGAATCGAGCAGGCCGGCGGCGAGGCGATGGCTCACTTCGGCGACGTGACCGACCTCGACTATACGGAACGACTCATCGCCGACACCGTCGACGAATACGGCGCCGTCCACGCGGTGGTCAACTTCGCGGGCATCCTCCGTGACGGCATGCTGTTCAAGATGGACGAAGACCAGTGGGACAGCGTCATCGACGTCCACCTCAAGGGCCATTTTTCCCCGCTCCGCAACGCCGCCGCTCACTGGCGAAAGCGCTACAAGGAGTCGGACGGCTTCGAGCGTGAGCGCTCGTTCATCTGTGTCTCCAGCGGCGTCTCGGTCGGCAACATCGGACAGGCCAACTACTCGGCGGCGAAGGCGGGCATCCTCGGATTGATGCGAACCGCCGCCCTCGAACTCGACCAGTACGACGTCCGCGTCAACGCCATGTGGCCAACGGCACTGACCCGGATGACCGAGGACCTGCCCGGCATGGCCGGCGTCGACGAGGGGGATATGGGCCCGCAGCACACGACGGGTGTACCCGTCTTCCTCGCCAGCGGCGAGGCCGAAGGAATCACCGGTTGTACCCTCGCCGTCGCGGGCGACAGCGTCTCCATCGTTTCGGACCCCGAACGCGAGCGGAGTCTCTCGACGGATTCGGAAGAGGGCTGGTCCGGAGACGAACTCGCCGACCGATGGGAAGAACTCACCGACGGTTACGAGACGCGGCGGTTGAACAGCGGCTATTAAAAGGCCTCAGGCCAGCAGGAACGGGATGCCGAAAATCACGAGGAGGCCGATGACGGCGACGACCGCGCCGATGGCGACATCGCGGCCCGAGTAGTCGCTCTGCGGTGCGGTGGTGCGTCCCTCTTCGGCCTCGTCTACGTGGTCGTCGTGGTCAGTCATACGCGGTTCTGCGGCGGGCGGCTACTTTGTCCTATCGTTCCCGACTCGGCCGCCAAACAAGCGCAGCGTCGGGCGGGATTCTTTGTGGAGCCAGTCCATAGCGGAGATATGTATCTCGCAGACGCCGCCTGGCCCGAGGCCGGCGAGCAACTCGACGACGAGTCGTTGGCAATCGTCCCCGTCGGTTCGACCGAACAGCACGGCCCGCATCTCCCGCTCGCGACCGACCACATCATCGCCCAGGGGCTGGCCCGCGAGGCCGCAAGCAGGGCGGACGTGGTCTGTACGCCCACCGTCAAAATCGGCGTGAGCCCCCACCACCAGCAGTTCCCGGGGACGCTGTCGGTCGACCCGCCGGCCTTTCGCGACTACATGGAATCGCTCGTCGAGAGCCTCGCCTATCAGGGCCTGAACCGCGTGGTCTTCGTCAACGCCCACGGCGGCAACGTCGACCACCTCCGGGAGGTCGGCCGCCGCGTCCGCGAGGACCGGACCGCCTACGCCATCGAGTGGATGTGGGACGAGTCCATCCCCGATCTCGTCGACGACCTGTTCGACCACAACGGCCCCCACGGCGGCCCCAAGGAGACGGCGATGGTGATGCATCTGGCCGAACGCTTAGTCCACGAGGACCGACTGGCCGAAGCCCGCGACGGCGGCGTGCTGGATTTCGACCCGCACACGACCGGCCGCCAGTTCGGCGCCCGGACGTTCTACGACGCTATCGACAACAGCGACAACGGCGTCTTCGGCGACCAGACCGACGCGACACCTGAAAAGGGCGAAGAACTGTTCGAGGCCGCGACCGAGCAACTCGTCCGACTCTGTGAGTGGCTCGACGACCAGCCCTTCGAGAGCCTGATGCCGAAAGACCGGGTCGACGTCGACAACCGAGACCGATAACCGCTACTCCAGCGACAGCGGCCGGTAGACGGCGGCGGTGACGACCGACGTGACCTCCTCGGTCGTCGCCTCGACGATTTTGGTGCGTGGTTCGCCCGTCCAGTTCCACTCGCGAGTCTCGCGGGCGTCTTCGAGGTTCCGCAGCAACTCGTGTTCGCACTCCTCTCGCGTCCCGCAGGAATGCTCCATGAAGACGCCGCCTTCCTCAGCAGTCATCCAGCCGAGACCGGCGGCGATTTTCTCGCCAGGTTCGGTGCCCGTCTTTTCGGCCGTGACGACGGCGACGACCTCACCGACGCCCCAGCGCCCGGGTTCCAGTGCGCCGCGTTCGACGACGGACGCGCCCTCGGGGATGACCGACGAGAGGGAAACGAGATTGTAGTTGTGGATGTTGGCTTCGCTGAGGGCCCGGTCGAACGACCCGAGGGAGGTCCGGCCCTCGCCGACGCCCCAGACGAGATCGATTTCCATCGTGGTGGCCTACCCGATTGCCGGATAAGTCACTTACGAGAGCGGCCTCGGAGGACGAAAGCGACGCCCTCGATGTGGGAGCGTCGCCGTCAGTTCTCGGGCGGTTCGTCGGCCGGTCGGACGGCCTCGCCGTCCTCCCAGACGTAGAAGCCCTCGCCCGATTTCTTGCCGAGGTTGCCGGCGCGGACCTTCTTACGGAGCGTCTGCGGTGGTCGGAAGCGTTCGCCCAACTCCTCGCGGAGATATTCGGCGATATCGAGGCGAACGTCCAGCCCGACGAGGTCGGTGAGTTTCAGCGGCCCCATCGGGTGGCTGTAGCCTTCCTCCATCGCGGTATCGATGTCCTCGACGCTGGCGACGCCGCTTTCGACCATCCGGATGGCTTCGAGGCCGAGCGCGACGCCGAGACGGGAGGACGCGAATCCGGCGCTGTCCCGAACGACGACGGCCTCCTTGTCGAGGCCCTCGACGTACTCGATGGCGGTATCCTCGACGGCCGCGCTCGTCTGTTCGGCGATGACGACCTCGACGAGGTCCATGATGTGCGGCGGATTGAAGAAGTGGAGGCCGACCGCTCGTTCGGGATGGTCCAGCGCGCTGGCGAGTTCGGTGACCGACAGCGAGGAGGTGTTCGACCCGATAATGGCGTCCTCGGGGGCGGCCGCCTCCACGTCGGTGAAGACGTTCTTCTTGAGGTCCATGTCCTCGGGGACGGCCTCGACGACGAGGTCCGCATCCGAGACGGCATCCGCGAGGTCCGGGCCGGCCTCGATACGGTCCAAGGCGGCGTCCCGTTCCTCTTCGGTGACTTTGCCGCGCTCGACGCCGCCGCCGAGGTTCTCCGCGATGGACTCGATGCCAGATTCGATGCGGTCCTCGTCGACGTCGTTCAGTCGGACGTCGTGGCCGGCCATCGCCGAAACCTGCGCGATGCCGTGGCCCATACTACCAGCGCCGATGACGGTTATCTGCATACTAGAGTGGGCGGCCGCCATTACCGAGAAAGTTCGCTTCTCGGATGCGGTCTGAAAGTATATGCCACACCCGGACATGAGACGGCACATGAGCGAGTCCAACCGCGGGTCGGACCGACAGGTCGAGATATTCATGGAGGGGATGGCCGACATCACGCCGGACGTCCCCCCCTCCTTCGAGGAACTGGAGGAAGCCGCTCTCGAAGTGATGGACGAGAAGGCCTACGGCTACGTCGCGGGGGGTGCCGGCGGCGAGCGGACCATCAGCCACAACCGCGACGCGTTCTCGGAGTGGCGCCTGTGGCCCCGGATGCTCCGGGACTTCTCCGAGCGTGACCTCTCCGTCGAACTGTTCGGTACCGAGTTCTCGGTGCCCGTCCTGCTTGCGCCCATCGGCGTCCAGTCCATCATCCACGAGGAGGGCGAACTCGGTACGGCACGGGCGGCATCGAACCTCGACGTTCCGCTCGTGGCCTCCTCGGCCGCCTCCCACACCATGGAGGACATGGCCGACGAATTGGGCGATACCCCGGGCTGGTTCCAGCTTTACTGGTCCTCGAACGACGACGTCGCCAAGAGCTTCGTCCGCCGGGCCGAGGAGGCGGGCTACGAGGCGCTGGTCGTCACGCTGGATAACAACATCCTCGGATGGCGCGAACGCGACATCAGCGACGCCTACCTCCCCTTCCTCGACGGCGAGGGTGTGGCCAACTACTTCGCCGACGGAGCGTTCCGCGACCTGTGTGACGCGCCGCCCGAGGAAAACGAACTGCCCGCCATCCGCACATTCATCGATATCTTCGGCGACGCCTCGCTCACCTTCGACGACCTCGAATGGCTCTGTGAGTTCGCCGATATCCCGGTCGTCGTCAAGGGCGTCCTCCACCCCCAGGACGCCGTCGAATGCGTCGACCGCGGCGCCGAGGGCGTCATCGTCTCGAACCACGGCGGCCGACAGGTCGACAACGCCGTGCCGGCCATCGACGCCCTGCCGCACGTCATCGAGGCGCTGGACGGCGAGGACGTGCCGGTCCTCTTCGATTCGGGTATCCGCCGCGGCGCCGACGCGCTCATCGCCTTGGCGCTCGGCGCCGACGCCGTCCAACTGGGGCGCCCCTACGCCTACGGCCTCGCTATCGACGGTCAGGACGGCGTCGAAGCCGTCGTCAAGAACTTCCTTGCCGACCTCGACCTCACGCTGGGCCTCATCGGCTACGACGACGTGAGCGACGTCGACCGCGAGGCGGTCATCCGCGCGGCCGAGTTGCAGGACGGGCCGTAGGTTCGCGCGCGCTCGCTGAGATTCTCATAGACGGTGGACAGTCGGCAGAACCTGTTATTCGATAGATAAGACGTGCCGAACAGATTCGTCTGCCGATGGACAGTTCCGTCCACGAGAGTGGCGGAAATAACCGTGTTAGGACCTCACACCCCGGGGAAACTACTAATACGAACCCGCTTACACGCTGAAATAACTCGGAGCGATTCCCAATGACCACTCGCACTCGCATGCTCGTGTATGCCGCCGCTGCCAAGCGGTGCGTCACGGCTGCGAACGGGTGGTCCCTCGCTCCGTCCGCATCCGTGATTCGCGCCGCATAACCCGGTTCGGCGGCGCGGCGGGCTTTCTCCTGCCGACTACGAGGGAAAGCCCGTGCTGCGGGTGCGGACCCGCTTTCTGCGCCGTCGATACTCGGGAGCCGAGGGTCTCGCTGCGCTCCGTCCCTCGCTACTGAGGTCGAGGGTCTCGCTGCGCTCCGACCCTCGCTACCCCTCGCGCGAATCGCAGAGAGACATCCATCCCCGTTAGCAGCAGGTCCCGCCATCGTGCGGGGCGGGTTCGACTCCCGCCGGGGACCTATGCTCGCACAGACCTACCGAGCACGGCTGTCGGTCCGCGTCCCCCGGGGCGCGGCCGGCGACGTAGAGGGCGGCGTCCGCGACCTGCTCGCGGACGTCGACGGTGTCGAACACGTCGACGTCGAGGATTTGGAGGGCGTCCGCCCGGACGCGCTCGACCTCTACGTCGACGCTCGCGCGACGGTCGGCTTCGCCGACGCGACCGACGCACCCGAAGCCCGGCTGCAGGACGGCTTCGGCGTCCTCGAAGCGACCGTCGAGTGATGCCGTCGGACGGTTCCGGGCCAGTCGGGGCCCTGCGGGTTCGACCCCCGCCGGAACCCTGGGGCATCGCCCCGTGATTCGAATGCGAACGGCACTTCGGCCCTCCATGCTGTACCGCTCCGACCGCCCCCGCGAACTGCCCGCGATGTCGGCCCTCCTAGCGCTCAACGCCGCCTGCGTCCTGCTGCTGTTGGCGGCGCTGTCGCCCTTCCTGGCCGTCTCGGGCCTGTTCGCCGGTGCGGTCTGTCTCGTCGCCGTCCGGAACTCCTGACCGGACGTCGCTTACTTACCTTTGGTCGTTCCGTAACTTGAAGCGCATCCTATCGGATGTCGGTCATGACCGTGCGTTCGGACCGCGCGCGAACTGACTTTCGACGTGAATTCGACCCAACCGCCCCCTCGCCCGCCCCGAATAGGAGCAGGAATTTCCGGAATCGTGTGATTCGGTGCCGTCCGACGGGAACGAGGTGGACGTTTTTGGGGCAACAAGCGAGTAGTGCAAAGACTTTATATGTGGAGTAGGCAAACCATATAAGCATAATGCCAGGGCCCACCCGCCAGCGTGAGCGCACCAGCGAAGACGAGACAGAAAGCGAGGAAGAAACTGGCTGTCCGGAGTGCGAATCCGATTCACTCGTCAGGAGCGCCGATGGCGGGGGTGAGCTCGTCTGCGAGGACTGCGGGCTCGTTATCGAGGAGGAGAACATCGACCGCGGCCCGGAATGGCGTGCGTTCAACCACTCCGAGCGGCAATCGAAGTCCCGGGTCGGCGCGCCGACCACCCAGACGATGCACGACAAGGGGCTGACCACCCAGATCGACTGGAAGGACAAGGACGCCTACGGCCGCTCGATTTCTTCGGAGAAGCGTTCCCAGATGCACCGACTCCGCAAGTGGCAGGAACGCATCCGGACCAAGGACGCCGGCGAACGAAACCTGCAGTTCGCCCTCAGCGAAATCGACCGGATGTCCTCGGCGCTGGGCGTCCCTCGCTCGGTCCGCGAGGTCGCCTCGGTCATCTATCGGCGTGCGCTCGACGAGGACCTCATCCGTGGCCGCTCCATCGAGGGCGTCGCCACCGCCGCGCTGTATGCCGCCTGCCGACAGGAGGGCATCCCGCGCAGCCTCGACGAAGTCGCCGAAGTCGCCCGTGTCGAACAGAAGGAAATCGGCCGGACCTACCGCTACATCGCACAGGAACTCTCCCTCGGCCTCGAACCGGTCGACCCCGTCCAGTACGTCCCGCGCTTCTGCTCGGAACTCGGCCTCAGCGAGGAGGTCGAACAGAAGACCCGCGAAATCATCGAAGTCACCGCCGAGAAGGGCATGCTCTCGGGCAAGTCCCCGACCGGCTACGCCGCCGCGGCCATCTACGCCGCCTCGCTGCTCTGCAACGAGAAGAAGACCCAGCGTGAGGTCGCCGAAGTCGCACAGGTGACCGAGGTCACCATCCGCAACCGCTATCAGGAGCAGATCGAAGCGCTCGGCATCCACTAATCGGTATTCGCTGATTCGTTTTCATCGGTACTTCGCCCGCTACCGGCAGGTACCGTCGGCAACGCTCCCCGCGTTTTCGCTCGTTCCCGTATGGTTAACACACCGTAGAGCGAATACCTCACCATGACAGTTTCCGAGTCCACGACAGAGCCGGATATCGGCTCAACCGAACACGAGTCACTCGAAGGGCTCGAATCGTACGTTACCACCGCCGGTGGCGTCGACGAACGCTTCGATGTCGAGGCGCCGTTCGACGGCTCCATCATCGGCCGGTTGCCCGCCTGTGACGCCGACGACATCGAACTCGCCTTCGAGCAGGCCGACCAGGGCCAGACCGCCTGGGCCGACTGGAGCGTCGAGGAACGCGCCGAGGTCATCATCGACTATCACGACCTCGTCCTCGAACACGCCGAGGAACTGCTGGATATCGTCCAACTCGAAAGCGGGAAGGCCCGCCGCCACGCCTACGAGGAAATCCTCGACGTGGCGATTACGGCCCGCCACTACGCCTACCGTGCCGAGGACTACCTGAAAATCGAACAGCGCGATGCCGCGATTCCGGGCCTGACCGAAACGACGGTCCACCACCACCCGAAGGGGACTATCGGCATCATCTCGCCGTGGAACTACCCCCTCTCGCTCGCGGTCTCGGACGCCCTCCCTGCCATTCTGGCCGGCAACAGCGTCGTCCTCAAACCCGCCGAACAGACCTCTTACACCGCACTGAAGGCCGTCGAACTGCTCCGGGAGGCCGGCGTCCCCCGCGACGTCTTCCAGGTCGTCACCGGCTTCGGTCCGACGCTCGGCGAACCGCTCGTGAAGAATTCGGATTACGTCTGCTTTACGGGCTCCGGCAAGACGGGCCGTATCGTCGCCAGTCAGGCGGGCGAACACCTCACCGACGTCTCGCTGGAGTTGGGCGGCAAGAACCCCGGTATCGTCTGTGAGGACGCCGACATCGACCGCGCGGTCGAAGGCCTCATCCGCGGCTGTTTCACCAACGCCGGCCAGCTGTGTATCTCGCTGGAACGACTCTACGTCCACGAGGACGTCTACGGGCAGTTCGTCGAGGCCTTCGTCAGCGCAATCGAGGACCTGCATATCGGCACGGGCTACGGCCACGACGTCGACGTCGGCAGCCTCATCTCCGAAGACCAGTTCGACAAGGTCACCGAACACGTCGAGGAAGCCAAAGCCGAGGGCGCGACCGTACTCACCGGCGGCACCGCACGCCCCGACCTCGGCCCGTACTTCTACGAACCGACTGTCCTCACCGATGTCGACGAGTCGATGGCCCTCTGTACCGAGGAGACGTTCGGTCCCGTCGTCTCTATCTACAAGTGGAGCGACGAGGACGAGGTCATCGAGCGGGCCAACGACACCGACTACGGCCTCAACGCCTCGGTCTGGACCGAAGACACCGAGCGCGGTAAACAGATTGCCAAACGAATCGAGGCCGGCACCGTCAACGTCAACGAAGCCTACGCCGCCGCGTGGGTCTCACTGGACGCCCCGATGGGCGGGATGAAGAACTCCGGTATCGGCCGTCGCCACGGTGACGAGGGCTTCATGAAGTATACGGAACCCCAGACCGTCGCCGTCCAGAAGCACCTCGGCATGACGAACCCGCCGGGCGTGCCGCATTGGCTCTACGCGAAAATCATGACGAAGGCGCTGAAAATTCAGCGCCACATCCCTGGCATGCGCTAGGACTTCGAAACGACTGCCAGCAGAAACCGACGGCCGAGCGATTCTAGGTCAGGTCTTCGACGACGATGGTCTGCTCGCGGCCAGGGCCGACGCCGACGGCGTAGACGGGCGTGTCCAGTTCCTCGGCGATGTAGTCCAGATATTCGCGAGCGTTCTCGGGGATGGCCTCGTATCCTTCTTCAGCGACGGCGTTCCAGTCGACGTCCTCCCAGCCCTCGAAGGACCGGAGGTTCGCCTCGCAGTCGCCCCACTTCTCGGTCGTCGGGGGCATCGTGAAGACTTCCTCGCCGTCGAGGGTGTACGAGTGGCCGACTTTCACTTCGTCGAGGCCGGCGAGCACGTCGATGTGGTTGATGGCGAGGCCGGTAAAGCCGTTCGCGCGGGCGGCGTGGCGGAGCATCGGGATATCGAGCCAGCCGACGCGGCGCGGGCGGCCGGTGACGGTGCCGTATTCGCCGCCCTCGTCGCGGATGTACTCGGCGAGGTCGGCCTCGGAGGGTCGGCCGCCGTCGTCGGGCGTCTGGCCGTCGACGGAGCCGAGTTCGGTCGGAAGCGGGCCGGTACCGACACGGGAGAGGTAGGCCTTGACGATGCCGACGACTTCGCCGTCGCCGATAACGGTGGGACCGAGGCCAGTGCCGACGGTCGCGCCGCCAGCGGTGGGGTTCGAGGAGGTGACGTAGGGGTAGACGCCGTGGTCGATGTCGATGGAGGTGCCCTGTGCGCCCTCGAACATGAGTTCCTCGCCCGAATCGAGGCGGTCGGCGAGGAACTCACCGCAGTTGACGGTCATGCCTTCGTTGGCGAGGCGGTCGCCGAAGTCGCGGTACTGCTCGAAGAGGGCCTCGATATCGAAGGCGTCGGCGTCGATGTCCTCGTGGTCCTCGATGGAGATGTCGTAGACCTCTTCGAGGAGCGCGCGCTTCTGGGGAACGACGTATTCGAGCCGGGAGCGGAGCGTCTCGGGGTCCAGCAGGTCGCCGATGCGGACGCCGCGGCGGCCGGCCTTGTCCTCGTAGGTCGGGCCGATGCCGCGGCCGGTCGTACCGGCGGCGAGGTCGTCGTCGGATTTGACGTCCTCTTCGAGGGTGTCGATAACGCGGTGGTAGGGAAGAATCGCGTGAGCGCGTTCGGCGACCCGGACGTCGGGGTCGAGGCCGCGGTCGCGGAGCGTGTCGATTTCCTCGAAGAGCGTGCGCGGGTTGACGACACAGCCGTTGCCGAGGACGCCAATTTTGCCTCGGACGGCGCCCGACGGAACGAGGGAGAGTTTGTACTCGTCGCCTTCGTGGACGACGGTGTGGCCGGCGTTATCGCCGCCCTGATAGCGAACGACGACATCGGCGATATCGCCGTAGACGTCGACGATACCCCCTTTGCCCTCGTCGCCGAGCTGCGAACCGACGATGGTTACGGTCATCGGGACGACGTTTCGCCCAAGGTGGTAAACCGATTACGGTCTGGCCAGCCTCCCGCCGACGCTCCGCCGCGCGCGAGGGCGGATTCCGCCGCCTGCACCGCTCTGAACGCCTGCCATATGGGCCGGCGTCACAAGGCATATAAACAGCACTCTCGAACTACGTTTCAATACCCCAGATGTGCCGGGGATGGGCCCAAACGGACAGCAACTTTTAAACCCTGCAAACACGAGTTAACAAATGCCATGATAGATCGGCTTGAGAAGGAAGTAGACATGCTGGAGCGCCATCTGCAGGTGCTGCGGATGGTCATCGAGAACGAGCCTATCGGCATCGTCAAGATGTCCAACGAGACCGGCTACCCCCACCACAAGGTTCGCTACTCGCTGCGCGTTCTCGAAGAGGAGAACCTCATCGAACCCTCCAGCCAGGGCGCAATCACGACCGAGGATACCGTCGAATTCGTCTCGGAACTGGATACGAAGGTCGACGAAATCATCGAAAAGCTCGAAGGGATGAAGATCGACGAAGTCCCGGAAATCGAGAACTGAACGGCTTTTCTCTACGTTTCTCGCTTTGCTGGAAAGCGCGGGCTACCGCGCGATATCGCCTGTCGCCTACAACTCCGGCATCGTCATGTGGAACGACTCGTCGCGGGACTCCACCAGACAGAGGTGGAAGCCCTTGTTGCGCGAGAGTTTCACGAAGTTGCGGTATTTCTCCCGGCTGAGGAGGCTCCCGCTCGTCGCCTCGCGGGCGGCCTCCAGCGCGTCCGGTTCGAAGTAACTCGACGTGACCGCGAAGGCGCCGGCAAATCGGTCGGCGTCCATCCCGATGTCGGATGCGTCGTCGATGAGCGGCTCCAGCGAATCGGCATGGGTGGGGTCGCGGCTCTCGTCCATGTTGGCGACGACGAGCGGGTCGCCCATCCGGTCGCGCGCGACGACGTCGAACTCGATGTCCCGGCCTTCTTCGTCCTCGCCCACGGCAACCGTATCGTCGAAGCTTATGCGGTCGATTTCCGGCAGCGCGTCGTAGAGCGGCCGCATCACGCTCTCCGAACGCGTCGACTGAATCTCGAACAGGAGGGAAGTGAGCAACCACTCCGCGAAGGCATAGCGCGGCGACGACGTGAGGAACGCATCGAACGGTTCGCCGTCGACGGTTGCGCCTTCGTCTTCGAACTGGGTGTGGTACTCGATACGGAGATTCTCGTCCAGTTCGTCCGCGTCGACGTTGCCTGCGTGTGCGTCCTCCAGCGTCGGGCCACCGGGTCCCTCATCGCGGACGAAGAGGCTCGTCCCCGCGAGCGCGCGGTCCGGCGTCAGGCTGACGCCGCTTGCGCCTGCCCCCGCGCCGCCAGCCGATTCTTCGGCGGCTTCGAGCGTTTCGACCCGCTCCTGTAGTCGGTCGCGCTCTGCTCGCAAGGCGTCCAGTTCCGACCGCAGGGAATCCAGTTCCGCCTCGTATTCCTGCCGAACCTCCATGATGCGGTCCTGAACCTCGTCCTCCGGGACCGTCTCCTCAGCCGATTCGGCATCCGGGGGCGCAGCCGCTTGTTCGGACGCCGGTTCCGATTCCGGTTCGGGTTCCGGCTCCGGCTCGGAGGTTGCCTGTGTCCGTTGGGTCTCCGCCGCCGACGTCGCCGCAGCAGCACCTCCGGCGGCCGTTTCACCGTCGCTGGTCTGCCCGCGACCGGTGTTCTCCGGGTCGATGGAGGGGACCGACCGCGCGGTGATACCGTCCATGACCGACCCGGTCGGGTCCGACGTCGAATCGCTGGTCGGAGGCTGTGACTCCGTCGAGTTCCACGAGGAGCCCGACGGCTCCCGCCCGTCCGATTCGGTGTCCGCCGCTGGCGTCGTCGACTCCTCGGTGTCAGTCGCCGTCTCCGTAGCCTGTGTCGATACCGGCTCCGTTTCGGGTTCGGTTGCCGCCGCGGCATCCGACGGGTCGTCGGGTTGCGGCGTCGCGGCCGACCCCGGGGACGCGTCGTCGTCCTCGCTATCGGTCTCGGTGTCGGCTGTGGGCGACGTCTCTGCCTCCGAGTCGGCCGTCGGTTCTGCCGTCGGTGCCGGTTCGGCCGGCGATTCCGGCCCCGTTTCCGGTTCGACGGCGGGGTCGGATTCTGCCTCTCCTGTCGGTTCGGCTGCGGGTTCCGACTCCGACTCGGGTGCCGGCTCCGAGGCCGGCTCCGAATCCGCTTCGGGTTCCGAAACCGAAGCCGTAGTCTCCGATTGAGCCTCGGCATCGGACTCGGGGGCGGGTTCGCTTTCCGGTTCGGGACCAGAGTCAGCTACCGGCGTTGGTTCAGTCGTCGATTCCGGCTCCGACTCAGGTTCGGTGTCCGAGACCACGCCCGCAGCGGCCGTCCCGGCATCCGGTTCGGATGGCTCCGGAATCTCGACGTCGGGCAAGGAGACGGCAACGACGTCGTAGATGCCGATTTCACCCTCGGCTTTCTGCTGGGCCTCCTCGTCGGTAATCAGCCGCCCGCTGGCGCTGATGTAGCCGATGTAGTCCTCGTCGCCGTCCTCGTAGACGACGAAGTAATCGCCGCTGAGAACGTTCTCCGAGAGTTCGATATAGCCCGTGAACCCGCCGCCCGAAAGCGTCTCGTGGACTCTCGATATCGGCGTGTCGTCGCTGAAATACCGACCCCGAACCTCGCCATCGAGAGCGAGCATCGCGGCCAGCGACGCCGTCGCCGGCGCCGACGCTTCGTGAAGTCGGCCGGCAGCGTCCTCGAAGACGTCGATGCGTCCCTCCCGGGGATCTTCCTCGAAGTTCGAGACGACCGCCAGCGGTTCCCCCTCACGGAGGAATAACCGGCTGTCGCCGACCTCAACGGCGCCGCTGAACCGCCGCGACTGCAGGTCGCGGAGGCCGTCGAACCCGCCGTCGAAGGGCGAAACCTCCCACTCCTCAATTACGGTGTGGGCATCCATACACGCCGAAAGCCACAGGACGGGTATATAGGCTTCGCCCCAACCTTTTTTAGCGGGGGCATCGGCGGCGCGAAGCGCCGCCTCAACCCCCGCTAAAAAACGTTGATGAAAAAAGGCCGGACGCTCACTCCGTTCGCGTCCGGGGAACCGCGCTCGCTTCGCTCGCGCGGATGCTACCTGACTATTGCTGTTTTATTCGTCTGAATAATGATGAGGGTAACCGCCACTGTTTCGAACTATTGAATTCAAAGTCAAGAGTGCATCCGCCGAGGGGGCGTCCGGAGGTCGCCCCCGAGGCGGTTCCCGGCGCCGACCGCAGGGAGGCGCCGTAGCGACGAGCGACTACCGCGCCGCGAAGCGGCGCGACAGGAGCGAGTCGCGCATATTTTCACCATGTTTTTGCCCGACTGAGCGCGCCGCAGGCGCGCGAAGGAGGTGCAAAAAGTGGTTATTGATAGGCGAGATTCATCACCCAGTGCGAGAAGGCGTCGCTCTGGGGGTCGATTTCCTCGTCGCCGACGAACGGCGAGAGCATATCGCCGGCCATCAGGAGGGAGAAATCGAGGTCCTTCGGGTCGCGAACGGGGGTGATGTAGTAGGTGTTGTGACCCTCGTAGACGGTTTCCTCCCGGTCGACGAGGCCCATGTCGGCCAGTTTGTCGATGATGCGGCTCCCCTTCCGGGAATCGACGTCCAGTTCCTTCCAGAAATCGCTCTGATGAATACCGCCGCTCTCGCGAATCAGTTCGAGGCCTTCGCGTTCGGTCTCCGAGAGGTCCTCCTCAGAAGCGCTCATTGTGTATACGTGGGCCTGCGAGCCTTTTAAAGCCTCTCTTCGACAGCCTCGTAGGGAGTCTCGCAGGGCGGGCCGTCGGCAAAGGCGAAATGCTGCTCGTCGCCGAGGCGGACGAGCGACGACGAGCGGGTGCCAAAGCCGTCGCGGTGGACGCAGACGCCGTAGTCGTGGTCACCGAGATACTCGCTTGCGCGGGCGGTCCAGTCGGCGGCCGTCTCGCCGTCACGTGGCTGGAGGTCGGTCTGGAGGCGCTCGGCGTTGGCGGCCTGCTGCTTGCCGACGTCGGGGCGTGCCGAGGGGACGAACCACTCGTCGGCAGTGCCCACGTTGACGATGACATGAATGCCGGGGGCGAAGGACTCGGTAACGTAGCCGCCGCCGGTTTCGTCGCCACGGTTCGCGACGAACAGGCAGTCCTCGCTGTCGGCAAGCAAGAAATGGAAGGGCGCGTATTCGCGTTCGTCGAGTTCCGCCTCGACCCGGGCGAGGGCGTCGTCAGCGGTCGGTTCCGCGAGGGCGTCGTTTACCAGCAAGCCGCGGGAACGGTCGCCCTCGCCGGCCTCCCAGCGGTTAGTGACGGCCGCGAAGACGCCGTGTTCGTTGTAGCCGATCCACGTCCCGCCGGCCCGCTCGTCGCGGGGTGCGAGCACGCGGGGCGGCCCCTCACGGACCGTCGGCGGCGTGGCTGGTCGGTCGAACGCCTCGTCGCGGTTCGCGGCGACACAGATCGGCGCATCATCGAAGACGCGCCATGCAACAGTGAGGGTGCACACGCCTCAGGCTAGGGCCGGCACCGGTTTAAATCTCGTCGGCATGCCCGTCGGCTTCACGGAGTCGCGCCGTAACGGCCTCCCGGTCGACCGTGCCCGAGGCAGTGCGAGGCAACGCCTCGGCGAAGGCGATGGTTCGGGGGAGCTTGTAGCCCGCGAGTCGATCTCGGCAGTGGTCCCGAATTGCGTCGGCGGAGGTTTCGGCGCCGTCGACTGGGACGACCAGCGTGGCGACGCGCTCGCCCCACTCCTCGTCAGGGAGGCCAACGACCGCACAGTTCTCGATGGCTTCGTGGGCGCGAATCGCAGCAGCCACCTCGGACGGGTCGACGTTCTCCCCGCCGGTGATAATGGTGTCGTCAACCCGCGCGTGGACGTAGACCTGCCCCTCCTCGTCGCGATGGCCGAGGTCGCCCGTCCGGAGGCCGCCGTTAGTGAAGGCCTCGATAGTCGCCTCATCGTCCAGATAGCCGGGCGTGACCATCGGGCCGGTGACGACGAGTTCGCCCGTCTCGCCGGCCTCACAGATTGCGCCAGCCTCGTCGACGACGGTTAGCTCGGCGAACATAACGGGGTTGCCGACCGTCTCGGGGTTGCGCCGGGCCTGTTCGGGCGTCGCCGTCGCTATCTGGGAGGCGGCTTCGGTCATCCCGTAGGTCGGCGCGACCGGAACGTCCCGATTCTGGGCGCGCTCCAGCAGGTCCGGCGGGCAGGCGGCACCGCCCAGCAGGACGAACCGGAGGTCCGAAAGCGGGCCGGCGTCGACATCGGTATCGAGCAGTCGCTCCAGCATCGTCGGGACCAGCGAGACGGCGGTCGTGCCGGCCGCTTCCATCGCGGCCAGCGCCGCTCGGGGTTCGAAATCACGCTGAACGGATATCGTCGTCCCGTAGAGCGTCGACCGATAGACGGGCGCCAGTCCGCCCATGTGGTACATCGGCAGGCAGACGTGCCAGCAGTCGGTATCCCGGAGGCCGAGCCGGAACGCCGAGGCCGTCGCGCTCGCGAGGACGTTGCCCATCGTCAGGACGACGCCCTTCGGGTCGCCGGTCGTTCCCGAAGTGAACATGACGACGAGCGGATTGTCGAGTTCCCATTCGGGGAGGTCGAAGGGTTCCGGCTGGACGCTCGCCAGCGCCTCGGCGCTCCCTTCAGGCTCGTCGACCGACAGAACGTTTGCGTCGGTGGCCTCGGTGACGGCCGCCTCCGTGTCGGCCTCGCAGACGACGACTGTAGGATTCACGCGGTCGAAGCGAACCGACAGTTCGGCGGCCGACAGGCGGGCGTTGACCGGCACCAGCACGGCCCCGAGCCGCTGGGCCGCGTGGGCGAGTTCGACGAACTCCGCGCGGGTTTCGGCACAGACGACCAGCGCGTCGTCGACGCCGACGCCGCGTGCGGCGAGGCGGCCGGCGAGTACCTCGACCCGCTCGTCGAGGTCCGCGTACGTCTTGGCCCGGTCGACGTCGCCAGCGGCGGCTATCGCGGTTGCCGTCGGCGTCGCGCTCGCCCGGGTCGCCAGCCAGTCTCGCATCGTAGCGTAGCCTCTTTCACGAGGGGGGAATATTTCCTTTTCCTTGTGGAACGACGGCCGCCCCCGACCGTATCGGGGCGACGTTCTCCCGGATATCCTCGACGAGGAGGCTTCTCGTCGCCAATCCACAGGCACGAACCCGCGGGAGTGCAGCCGCGAGGTGGACCGCGGCAGCCCGGGCCACCGCGCCGTCGATGGTCGTCGTGACAACGACATCGAGGCCCTCATCGAGAGCACGGCGAGCTACATCCGCAGCCCGGTCGATACCGCCCAGCGCCATCGGCTTACAGACCACGACGTCGGTGGCCCCCGCCTCCAGTACCGCATCGATACCGTGCTCGTGGAGTCCCTCGTCCAGGGCGATACCGACGGTACCACCGCTGAGAGCGGCATGGCCAGACAAATCGTCGGCTGGCAAGGGCTGTTCGACGAAGGCCACATCGAGGTCGGCGAAGGCCGACAGCGCACGCTCGGCGGTCTCGCGGTCCCACGCACCGTTGGCGTCGGCCCGGAGTTCGATATCCGGGCACCGCTGTCGGACGGCTTCGAGACGGTCGATATCCTCCGAGAGCGACCGCGAACCGACCTTGAGTTTCACTGCCGGATACCCTTCGGCGACGGCATCGGCGGCCGCCTCGGCAGTCGCCTTCGCGTCGTCGTCACCGACCGTCGCGTTGACCGGGACGCGTTCGATGCGGGAATCGGCGCCAAGGTAGCGATATAGCGGCACGTCAGCAGCGCGTGCGCGGGCATCGAGAGCGGCCAGCGAGACACCGTGTCGAGCGGCCGGTGTCCCATCGAGCCGGCCGCTATCGAGCGCGGCTTCCGGGTCCGCGACATCCCGGAGTGCGGCCTCGCAATCGTCGAGCGATTCCGTCCAGCCCGGAAGCGGCGTCGCCTCGCCGAGTCCCGGCGTGCCGTCGATATCGAGACGTACGAGGAAGCCCCGGCGCTCGTCGATAGTACCGGCGGCGGTCTCCAGCGGCGTCGACAGCGACAGGGAAAAGGGGTCGATTCTCATACGAGCGTCGGGAAGGCGAACCCGATGGCAAAGAGCAGCGAGTGGGCAAAGAGGAGCTTCCCGGTCTGCTCCAAGGCGGGATTCAGCGCCGCACCCTCGGTGTGGGTCCAGACCGTGTGGCCGAGACGAGCGGCGAGCGGCGCGGTCAAAAGCGGCAGCAGGACGGCGGGCGTGTAACCGTCCGCCCAGAAGACGACCGGGACGACGTAGGCCATCCCGACCATTGCGGTCCACTCGATGCGACTGAGACGATAGCCGAGCATGACCGCCAGCGTCCGTTTGCCGGCGGCGGCGTCGGTCTCCTTATCTCGGATGTTGTTTACGACGAGGATGGCCGTCGAGAGGCCGGCCACGGGCAGCGCGGCGACGACGGCGGCGACGGGGAGCGTTTCAGGCGGGACCGAGAGCGGAAGCGGGTCGGCAACGTAGGTGACCGCCTGTACGTAATAGGTGCCAGCGACGGCGACGAGGCCGAAGAAGACGAAGACGAAGACGTCTCCGAGGCCGCGGTAGCCGTAGGGCAGCGGCCCGCCCGTGTAGGTGATACCGGCGACGACGCTGGCGAGGCCGATGACGACGATTGGGAGGCCGCCGATATAGACGAGATAGACCCCGATAACGATAGCGAGGCCGAAGGTCGCGTACATCGCCGCCTTGACGCGACCGGGGTCGATGATTCCGCCGGCCGTCACGCGGGTAAAGCCCTCCCGGTCCTCCGTGTCGGCGCCGCGGACGGCGTCGTAGTAGTCGTTGGCGAAGTTGGTCCCGATTTGCAGCAGGAGCGCGCCGACGAGCGCGAAGACGGCGGGCAGCGGTGCGAAAACGCCTTCGTGAATCGCCAGGCCGGTCCCGACGATGACGGGCGCGGCGCCAGCCGGGAGCGTCTGGGGCCGTGCCGCCATCAGCCACGCCTTCACCGGAGAAACCGCCTCGGTCGTTTCGGTCATGGATACCTGATTGTCGATACTCGGGCCGGACGCAGTATAAGGCCCGGTGGTCCGCCCTGACGTTTCGTCCATCAGTCGGGAGACGTTTTCGTGGGACGTTCCGCAGTCGGATGTCGGCCGCCACTACTGCGATTCCTCGCAGGCGGACGAGGAAACGATGGAATACCTCGAAGGAGACGCTCTCGGCCGGGAAGTGCGGCCGCTGTCGGCGGTGGCGTCGAAAGGGAGGAATGGGATACGAGGGTGCCTACGGGAGGACGGGGACTGCGACTTAGGCGGAAGTCGCTTCGTCGGCGGCGTCCTCGACCTGACTTGCGACGTCGTCGGCAGCGTCCTGAACCTGCTCGGAGACGTCCTCGACCTGTTCGGTCACGTCTTCGACCTGTTCGGAGACGCTTTCGGCCTGCTCCTCGAACTGCTCGGAGATGGTGTCGAGCTGGTCTTCGACCTGCTCCTGGAAGTCGTCGCCCTGCTCTTCGAGCTGTTCCTGAAGGTCCTCGATCTGCTCTTCGAGCTGTTCGAGGGCGTCGATAGTCTGGTCTTCGAGGTCCTCGTTGGCCTCGAGAAGCGCGTCGACCTGCTCGTCGAGCTGGTCGAGGAAGTCATCGAGGAACTCCTCGAGGGAGTCGTTGCCGTCACGGAGGTTCTCCTCGAGCGTGTCGAGGGCGTCCGTCTGGCTCTCTTCGAGCGTGTCGAGCTGCTCGTCGATGCTGTCGCGGAGGTCACCGAAAACGTCCTGTTCGGCGGGGACAGCAGATTCGACGGCGTCGAGGTAGCTGTCGACGGTCGTCCGCAGGAGGTCGTTGCCGCGGTCGGAGACGTCGCGGGCCGGGTCGATGGTGTCGAGGACCGTGGAGTTGACCTGCTTCTGGATTTCGACGCCGCGGGAGACGGCGTTGTGGGTCTGCTCGATGGTGTTACGCTGCAGTTCGAATACCGTTTCGACGGGGTTCGTGTTCTCGCTCATCGTATTACCGATTAGTACCCCTTGGCATATAAATTTGACTCTAAAAACCACTCAGAACCATTGAGTTACATTGAGTGTCTCAGGAAAGTGGACCAATGGTTGGCGGGTGGAGGTCACCCGCCGGACAGCCCGACATGGTGTCGGCGCTGACAGGCGTCTCTACGGATTCCATCTCCGAAGGGGTACTGCCAGCAATTGCCGCCGGGTTTATGAGACAGATAGGAAGCAGACGGGCGTTCGCGCCTCAGTAATACCAATCGTACTTCTCGAAGTTCGGTTCGCGGTTCTCGTTGAACGCCTGCCGCCCCTCGCGGGCTTCATCAGTCATGTAGCCGAGACGCGTCGCCTCCCCCGCGAACACCTGCTGGCCGATGAGGCCGTCCGTATCCATGTTGAAGGCGTATTTGAGCATCCGGATCGCCATCGGCGACTTCGAGAGGATTTCGTCGGCCCACTCTAAGGCGACCTCCTCCAGTTCCTCGTGGGGGACCGCCTCGTTGGCCATCCCCATATCGACGGCCTCCTCGGCGGAGTAGGTCTTTCCGAGGAAGAACACCTCACGAGCCTTCTTCTGGCCGACCTGTTGGGCGAGATACGCCGACCCGAAGCCGGCGTCGAAGGAAGCGACGTCGGGGTCGGTCTGGAGGAACTTGGCGTTCTCCTCGGAGGCCAGCGTCATGTCACAGACGACGTGCAGCGAGTGACCACCGCCGACGGCCCACCCCGGCACGACGGCGATGACCGGCTTCGGAATGTGCCGAATCAGCCGCTGGACTTCGAGGATGTGTAGTCTGGGGGCATCCTGCTGCTCAGCCTCGTTCTCATCGTCTTCATACTCGTAGCCCGCGTCCCCGCGAATCCGCTGGTCGCCGCCCGAACAAAACGCCCAGCCGTCGTCCTTCGGCGAGGGGCCGTTGCCCGTCAGGAGGACACAGCCGATGTCGGTCTGGCGCTTGGCGTGGTCCAGCGCCGTGTAGAGTTCGTCGACAGTCTCCGGGCGGAAGGCGTTCCGCACCTCCGGACGGTCGAAGGCGATTCGGACCGCGTTGACGTCCGTCCCGCGGTGGTAGGTGATATCCTCGAAATCGTCCGTAATCGGCTCCCAGCGGTCGGGGTCGAAGAGGTCTGAGACCATACCGGAACCGGGAGCGCCGACAGCAAAAACCCACCCGACTGCGGCCAGTCGTTAGGACAGTTCGGCGAGGACGCGCTCCTGGAGGGCCTGGCGTTCCTCGTGGCTCCGCTCGCTGTCGGTGACGACTTCGATGACCTGCGTACCCTCGCTGCCGACGGACTCGGTATACAGGTCGCGGAACCCCTCACGGTCCCTCGTGCGCGCGAACTCGATATCGTAGATGTCCGCGGACCCCTCGAAATCCAGTCCGTGCGGCGTCCGGAACCACTCCTCGAAGGTGTCGTGGTCCTCGATTGGGAGCAGGCGGAAGATGCCGCCCCCATCGTTGTTGATACAGACAATAGTTGCGTCGACGTCACAGCGCGAGACCGCCAGCAGGCCGTTCATGTCGTGGTAGTACGCGAGGTCTCCCAACACGGCTATCAGCGGGTCGTCAGTTCCGGACCCGGCACCAAGAGCGGTCGATACGATGCCGTCGATGCCCGACGCGCCGCGGTTTCCGAGGACGGTCAGATTCGCTTCACGCGGCCGGGCGAATCGGTCGAAATCCCGGACGGGCATCGAGTTCGAGACGAAAACCGTCGCCGGGTCCGGCGCCAGTTTTGCGATGTCAGCAAGCACAGCACCCTCCTCAGGTTCGTTCCCTTCGACCACACCCCAGTAGTCGGCTTCGGCCTCGCGGAAACGTTCGCTATAGGCGCCCGGTTCGCGGCCGACCGCACTCGCCAACTCCGTCGCCAGTCGCGTTTCGTCGGCCACCACGAGGTCCGTCGCCGTGAACGTCGCCTCGCGCCACCCGCCGGCCGGGTCGACGACGAACTGCCGGGCACCCGAGTCACGGAGGTACTGTCGCAGCGGTTTCGAGGTCGGTGAAGCGCCGAACCGGAGAACGACGTCCGGCGACTCCTCGATAGCGCCGATATACGAATCGTAGCCGCCGCAAATCGGCGTCTCGGCCATCCCCAGATGAGCGCCGAACCGCTGGCCCGAAAGCGGGTCCGCGAGTACCGGAAAGCCCGTCTCGCGTGCGAGGCCGAGCAGGGCATCGCGGGCCGGCGTCGGACGGTTGGCCGGTCCACAGACGATGAGTCCCGAGGTAGCGTCCTCGATTGCGTCGGCCATCGTTCGCCGGTCGGTCTTCGAGAGGCCAGCGCGGCCCTGCGTGACGTCGACGAACGGTCCGTCACGGCCCTCGATGGCGAGGGGATGCTCCGCGGCAAAATCGTCGGACACGGTCGCATCGGGGACTGCCTCGGAGAGGTCCGCCGCGCGGGCGCCCGGTTCCAGCGGCTTTCGGAGCGGGACGTTCAGGTGGACCGGACCGGGTTCGGTGCCAGTCGCCGTTCCGACGGCCCGACAGAGCGTCGTCCGCAACGAGCGGAGTTTTCGGTCGGCAGCCTCGGGTTCGGGGAGCGTCCGATAGTCCCGAACCGCATCGCCGTAGATGTCGTGCTGGTCGATGGTCTGGTTGGCACCGCTGTCCTGCAGTTCGGGTGGCCGGTCGGCCGTCAACAGCAGCATCGGGACGCGGGCCTGATTGGCCTCGACGACGGCCGGATGGAAGTTTGCCAGCGCGGTTCCGGAGGTACAAATCAGGGGGACGGGGTCGCCGGTCCGTTTCGCTCGGCCAAGCGCAAAGAAGGCCGCCGACCGCTCGTCGAGCAGCGACAGCGCCTCGATATCGGGGTGTTCCGCGAAGGCGACCGTTAGCGGCGTCGACCGACTTCCGGGCGCAAGTACGGCCGTCTCGATGCCCGCCTTCGCCAGTTCGCCCGCAATTATTTCGGCCCAGAGGCTGTTGACGTTCCGGGCCATTACTCCAGTTCGTCCAGAATCGGCCGATATTTCAACTGTACCTCGTCCCACTCGCGGTCCGGGTCCGAATCCGCGACGATGCCGACGCCCGCAAACAGTGTCGCCATGTCGCCGCGGGCAACCGCCGAACGAATGGCGACCGAAAACGAGCCGTAGCCTGCGGCGTCGAACCAGCCGACGGGGGCGGCATACCAGCCGCGCTCGAAGGGTTCGGTATCCCGAATCGTCCGCAGCGCCTCGTTCGGGGGGAGGCCGCCGACGGCGGGCGTCGGATGCAGCGCCTCCACCAGCGTCAGAACGTGTTCGTCGTCCGCCAGTTCGGCCGTAATCGGCGTCTCGATGTGCTGGACCGTCGCCAAGCGCCGGATGCGGCGCTGGCCGGTCTGGATGGCCGCGGCGTAGGGGTCCAACTGCTCGCGGATGGCGTCGGCGACCAGTTCGTGTTCGTGGACGTTCTTGTCGTCGGCCAGCAGTTCCTCGGCGAGCCACTCGTCTTCCTCGGGAGTGTCACCACGGCCAGTCGTCCCCGCGAGCGCGCCGGTCTCGACCGTCCGACCGCGGAGGCCGACCAACTGCTCGGGCGTCGCACCGAAGAAGCCGGCACTCCCGTCGTCGGGTTCGAAAAGGAATCGGAAACAATCCGGGTAGGTGTCGCCGAGTCGGGCCAGCACGTCCGGCAGCGAGAGCGGTCGTTCCAGCGACGCCTCCAGCGCCTGTGCGAGGACGACCTTCCGGAGTTCGCCGGCCTCGATGCGGTCAGTCGCCGCGGTGACACTCTCGCGCCATTCGCCCTTCGAGGTGGTCCGCTCGCGGGCGCGAACCCCCGGCGGGTCGGTGCCCTCGCCGGCCGGTGGGAGCGAGGCGAGGTCCTCCTCGGCGGCCTCGAGTCGCTGCTCGACGGCGTCGGGGTCGGCATCGACCGCGTTGACGGTGAGCCACGCGCCGTCGTCGGTGTAGGTGAGTTGGATGCGCGGCAGGACGAACCCCGCGCCCGGGTAGCCCGCCCACGGGTCGTCGCCGGTGTGTTCGTCGTGAAACGCGAAGCCGCCGAAAAACCGAGGGCGGGCCGCGAGCGCGCCAGCGTGGACGTCCCCGACGGCGAACAGGTCAGCGGCCGATTCCCGGACGGCCCGAAAACGGTCGGGGCCGTCGGCGGTTATCGTCGCCGCCGTTCCGCTGCCGACGACCGTCGCCTCGTCGGGCGCCGCCCAGAAGGTCCGGGGGGCGTCCGCCGCCGCAAGCGCCGCCTTCGGCTCTGGCGCCGCGGGCAGTCGCATCGACCGGCTGACGAGCCCCGCCGAGGACGGGGCGGCCTCCTCGCTCCGCAACGGTTCCATTACCACCGTCTTGGGACCCCACCGTTTTAGGTTACCCGTTCAGGGACGGCGCCATAGAAGAGCCGACTTACAGTTTCGATTCCGCGTCGTCCGCGAGTTCCTGCATCCGCTTGCCGATACGGCCGGCATCCGAGAACTCGTCTTCGCTCATCACGTTCGCCAGGGCGTTTCCGAGGACGAACACCGCGTGTTTGTGTTCACTTTTGGACTTGTGAACGTCGTCCGGCGTCACGTCCAGACCTTCGTAGGCGTCGAAAATCGAGCTATCGACGCTGTCCATGTCCTGAAAGTGTTCCATAATCGACACCATCTTGGCGTGCAGCTCCAGAAGCTCGTCTTTGTGCATATTCGTGGGTACTGGAAGACGGCGTTTAACGCTTGCGCGGCAACGCGGCACACACCAGCACGCGGATACCGAACTGTACGTACGAGTACAGCGCAGCCGCTAGACGGGCGACAAGCCGGAAAAACGGGTTAGAAGACGTACTCGTCGTCGTGGCCCATCATACCGTCTTCTTCGAGACCGGGGTCTTCGTCCTCCATCGGACCGCTCGTCTTGTAGGCTCGAAGACCGGTCGAGAGTAACTCTTCGATTGCTTCCTCCCGGTTTACGAATTCGCCCTTCTCTACGAGCTGGGCGATCTGCATCTCCAGATGCTCCGGGATAGTCAGGTGTACCTTCGGCATCGGAACGTTGGAAGCTTCGGGGATGGGGTATTTAACGTTGACGGGCTTTTTTTGCCGCGAGCAAATTCAACCCTCGGTGACCGAAAGTATCTTTTGTGAACCGTTCACTCCCGTTGCCCGCGAGAGGTGCCAACCCCGAACGACAGGCCTACCTGTTTTCGACTCGAATCGCCGGCCATGAAGGACGTTACGGACCTCCACCGGGAGTTCGACGGCAAACGCCTCCCGCCCGGCCAGCGGGAAACCAGTCGCTTTCCCGTCCTCTCGAAGGGCGAGACGCCATCGGTGCCGACCGACTGGACCTTCGACGTCTGGGGAGCCGTCGACGACGAACTCGCCCTCTCCTTCGCGGAGTTCAAAGACCTCCCCAGCGAAACACAGACGCAGGATTTCCACTGTGTAACCGGCTGGTCCCGCTTCGATTGTGAGTTCCGCGGCGTCACCTTCCCCACGCTCGCCGAGCACGCCGGGGTCACCGACGACGCCGTCCACGTCATGTTCCACGCCCACGACAGCTACACTACGAACCTCCCACTCGAAGACTGCATGCGCGAGGAGGTCCTCTTCACCTGGGAACTCGACGGCGAACCACTCCCCGCCGAACACGGCGGCCCCATGCGCGTCGTCACGCCACACAAATACGCCTACAAGGGCGCCAAGTGGGTCTCCGGCGTCGAGTTCCTCACCGAACCCGAACGCGGCTACTGGGAGAAGCGCGGGTATTCGAATACGGCGAATCCGTGGGAAGAACAGAGATACGCATAGCCACTTTTTGCACGCTCCGGCGGCCTGGCGCGCTACGGCGCCAGACCCGCCTCCGCAGTCATCAGATTCCCGCGGGAATCTGATGGGCAATCAGACCGCTTCGCGGTCTGATGACGGCAAAAACATGGGGAAAATATGCGCGACTCGCTTCGCTCGTCTTCCAACGCTCTCGTTCGCTGCGCTCACGAGACCTTCGGACGCCCCCTCGGAGGATGCTATCCCTATTGATTTTATAATCAAGCTACGCCCGTCCGCCCCCACGCTTTTCGTCGCGCCGGACGCTGGTTCGCACATGTCGAACGACGAGTCGGCCTCTATTGCCGTCGTCGGGTCCTACAACCACGACATGTCCGTGACGGTACCGGGGATTCCGGTTCCCGGCGAGACGGTTATGGGCAAGGATTTCGAGCAGAACGCCGGCGGGAAAGGCTCGAATCAGGCCATCGCGGCCGCACGAAGCGGTGGCGAAGTAGCGTTTATCGGAGCCGTCGGTGACGACCGATTCGGCGAATTCGCACGGGAGTTGTGGGACGAGGAAGGTATCGATTGCTCGGATGTCGTCACTGCTGATTCGTCAACGGGTGTCGCACTCATCCACGTCGAAGAGGGCGGCGAGAACGCAATCGCCGTCGCACAGGGGGCGAACCACGAACTCAATGGGGCTGACGTCCGCGAGGCGGCGGCGACCATCGGGGGTGCTGACGTTCTGCTCACACAACTGGAGACCACCATCGACTCCGTTCGAGCGGCCGCTACGGTCGCCGACGAAGCGGAGACGGAGGTCATCCTCGACCCCGCACCCGCCCAGGAACTCCCCGACGAACTCATGGCCGCCGTCGACGTGGCGACGCCGAACGAAAGCGAGGTGCGCATGCTGGCCGGCCACGACCCCGACGCTGCCATCGACGAGGAACGGGCTGCCCGCGACGTGCTGGACCGGGGTCCCGACGCCGTCGTCGTGACGCTCGGTGCCGACGGCGCGCTCGTGGTGACCGACGGGGAGTCGACGACAGTATCGCCCATCGAGGCCGAAGTGGCGGATACGACTGGCGCCGGCGACGCGTTCAACGGCGCGTTCGCGGTCGCTCGCGGTGAGGGACGCGGCATCGTCGAGGCAGCCGAGAGAGGGGTCGCTGCGGGCGCGGCCGCTTGCACCGAACGCGGTGCCGTCCCGTCGCTCCCCTCGCGTTCGGCCATCGACTCGTATCTCGACTGAAAAAGGAAGAACAGCCTACTTCAGCAGCGAAATCATCTCACAGGAGATGACCGTCTGGTCGCGCTGATTGACGATTTCGACCTCGTTCTTGACGGTGCCGTTGCCGGGGCCCTCGTCTTTCTCGCGGGTTTCGACGACTTCCGTCTCGACGTGGATGGTGTCGCCGATGAGGACCGGTTGGCGGAACCGGAGGTTGTCCATGCCGTAGAAGGCCACGACGGCCTCCCGTTCCTCCGGTGTGCGGTTCTGCCACAGCAGGCCGGTCGCGGCGGAGAGGACGAGCATGCCGTGGGCGATGCGCTCGCCGAACGGCGAGTCGCTCATCCGCTCTTCGTCGGTGTGCAGGTGGTTGAAGTCCCCGGAGATGCCCGCGAAGTTCATCACGTCCGCTTCGGAGATGGTTCGGCCCTGCGTGCGGTCGGTGTCGCCTTCCTCGATTTCGTGGAAGACGCTGGGTTCGTCGGTGTTAGTGTCGCTCATTGGTCTCTGAAGAGTCGGTAGCTGGTGCCGCCGGTAGCGACGACTTTCTCCTCGCCGTCGTGCAGCGTCGTGACCTCGCTTTCGGTAAAGCCCATCGAGCCGCCCGCGCGGACGACTTCGGCTTCGACCCGCAGGTCGTTGCGGGCGGGCCGGACGTAGCGGACGTTGAGGTCCGTCGTCGTCAGCATCGCGGACTCGGGGTTCTCGAACGTCGACCGGAGCGCAAAGCCCGAGGCGGTGTCGATGACCGTCGCAGTGACGCCGCCGTGGACCGTCCCCGAGGCGATGTTGGCGAACTTGTCGTCGAAGGGCAATTCGAAGACGACGTGGCCGGGTTCGACCGTCTCGATGTCGAGGTTCAGCCACTGGAAGAGGCCGTGCTCCTGAAGTGCGGCCTCCAGCACGTCGTCGTGGTCGGCGGCACCCTCGCTACTCATCGTGGCTCACTTCCCTTCGAATTCGGGGTCGCGGTCCTCCATGAACGCCGAGGCGCCTTCCATCATGTCGTCGGTCGACAGCAGGAGGCCGAAGGCCTGCGATTCGAGTTCGAGGCCGGCGGAGATGTCCTGGTCGCGGCCCTCGTTCATCACCTTCTTGGCCTTCCGGAGGGCGATGGGCGCGCCGTTGACGAGGTCATCGAGGAACTCCTCGACGGTCTCGTCGAACTCGTCCTCGGAGACGGCGCGGTTGATAAGGCCCCAGTCCTCGGCGGTTTCAGCGTCGATGCGCTCGCCGCGGAAGACGAGTTCCTTCGCGCGGGCCTCGGTCAGCATGCGGATGGCGCGCTGGGTGCCGCCGCCGCCCGGCAGCAGGCCGAGATTGATCTCGGGGAAGCCGAACGACGAATCCTCGGTGGCGATACGGAGGTCACACGCCAGCGCGAGTTCGTGGCCGCCGCCGAGACAGAAGCCGTCGATTTTGGCCAGCGTGGGTCGCGGGAAGTCGTTGACCGTCTGGAAGACGGGCGTGACCTCGACCTCGTGGGGGTCGATACCGGAGAAGCCGGTGATGTCCGCGCCGGCACAGAACGCGCGGTCGCCCGCGCCTTCGAAGGTGACTGCGCGAACCTCGTCGAGGTCGGCGTTCTCGAGGACGTGGACGATTTCGTCCATCATGTCGTCGTTCAGCGCGTTCATGCGGGCCTGCCGGTCGAGTTCGACTTCGAGCAGGCCGTCGTCGTTCAGGTCGACGTTGATGGTCGTGTAATCACGCTCGCTGTCCTCGCCGTACTCGTAGAAGCCCTCGCCGGCGTCCTCGCCGGTCTTGCCGTCCGCGACGAGGTCTTCGAGGTAGTCGGCGGGTTCGTAGCGCTCGGCACCCGTCTCCTCGTGGAGGGTTTCGAGTTTGTCGAGCACTTCGTCGAGGCCGATCTTGTCGGCGCGGCGGCAGGGGCCTTCGGGGAAGCCGGCACCGAGACGGAGACCGGTGTCGATGGCGTCGGGCGTCGCGACGTCGTTGCCGATGAGTTTTGCAGCCTCGTTGATGATGCGTGCCTCGACGCGGAGCCAATCGAAGTCATCGGAGACGTCCTCGGGGCCGTAATCGGCACCCTCGCCGTCCTCGTAGTCGTAGTAGCCCTTGCCGGTCTTCTGGCCGAGTTCCTCGGCTTCGACCTTCTCCTCGACGATGGGCGGCACGGGCTGTCCGGCTTCCTTGCGGACGTGATAGCCGATGTCGATGCCCGTCAGGTCGCCGAGTTCGAACGGTCCCATCGGGTAGCCGCGCTCGTGGACGAGCGTGGCGTCGGCCTCCCGAATCGTGGCCTCGCCGTTGCTGACCATCCAGCCGGCCTCGTCGCCGAACGGGCCGAGCACGGAGTTGACGACGAACCCGCGAACGTCCTTCCGGACGTAAATGGGCGTCTTGTCGATGGATTCGACGAAGTCGTAGGTTGTCTCGGCCGTCTCGTCGGAGGTTTCCTCGCCGTAGATGACCTCGACGAGGTCCATCTTCACCGGCGGGTTGAAGAAGTGCATCCCGACGACCTGTTCCGGTCGGTCGGTCGCCTCCGCGATGTCCGTGATGGGAAGCGAGGAGGTGTTGGAGGCGAGGATGGCGTCCTCGGGAGTGTACTCGTCGAGGTCCGAGAAGATGTCGTGTTTGATGTCCATCTCCTCGGGCGCGGCCTCGATGACGAGGTCGACGTCCTCGACGGCCGCTTCGAGGTCCGTCGTCGTGTCGATGCGGTCGAGGACCTCGGCGGGCGCCTCGTCGATGCGGCCCTTCTCGGCGAGTTTTTCGAGGGACCACGAGATGTCCTCGTAGCCGTCCTCGACGAACTCCTCTTTGATGTCACGCATCGTGACGTCATAGCCCGCGAGCGCGACGACTTCCGTAATACCGTGTCCCATGTTGCCCGCGCCGAGTACGGCGACGCGGTCGATGGCATCGAGAGTCATACGACTGCTTCTGTCGGCGGAAACCCCTTAAGGCTACCTCATGTCGTTATCGTTGTTAGGCACACAGCCAGATGTGCTAAGGGTTGTAAACCAGACGTCACCGAAACGAATCCGTTGTCCGAGGTGTTGAGAGTGTTTTCCGGTTCGGAAGATATTTTTTCACGCACGGAAAAGAAACACCCATGAGCGCGGAGACGGAGGATCGCATTCTCGAGGTCCTCGAAGACGATGCGCAGGCCTCCTACGCGGAGATTGCCGAGCGCGCCGACGTATCGAAACCGACCGTCCGGAAATACATCGACAAACTCGAATCCGAGGGCGTCATCGTCGGCTACTCGGCCGACATCGACCCCAAGAAGCTCTCGGGGAAATCCATCGCCCTCGTGGGCATCGACGTGGCCAGCGAACGCTACGTCGAGGCCACTCAGGAACTGAAGGCTCTCGATGCCGTCGAGTCGCTGTACACCTCCAGCGGCGACCACATGCTGATGGCCGAGGTCCGCGCGCCCGACGGCGACGCCGTCGGCGAGGTCATCGCCGAGGAAATCCTCGAAATCGAGGGCATCGAGGCCGCCCACCCCTCCTTCCTGCAGGAACGCCTGAAATAACCCGCCGTCCGTCTCCGCCCGCGGCTTTCCGTCGCCCGTGCTGTTTTGCCGGTCGCCGCCCAACAGTAGCTATGGCCACCTACCAGCGCGAGACCTGGGTCGACGCCCCGCTCGAAGACGTCTGGGCGTTCCACTCCACCATCGAGGGCCTCGAAAATCTCACCCCCGAATACATGCATCTCGACGTCCACGAGGTCGTCGGCCCGGACGGCCAGTCGGACCCCGAGATTCTGGCCGCCGGCACGCGCATCGAGATGTCCATCCGGCCGTTCGACGTGGGGCCACGACAGGTATGGACCTCGCTCATCACCGAGCGCGCCGAGTGGGAGGGCGCCGCCATGTTCCACGACGTGATGGAGGAAGGCCCGTTCCCGACGTGGGAACACACCCACCGCTTTTTCGCCGACGACGGCGGGACAGTCGTCTCCGACCGCGTCGAATACGAACTCCCGGGCGGTCCGCTCGGGAAGGCGGTCTCGCCGCTCGGCTGGGTCGGCTTCGAACCCATGTTCCGCGGCCGCCACCGGACGACGAAGCAACTGCTAGAGTAACGTCCGGAGATGCGGCGTCACGCGAGAAGTGAACCCACGAACCGCTACTCGACTGCTCGCCAGGTGGGAGCGGCCTCGAGTTCCCGCATGGCTGTCCGAACCTCGGAACGGATAGCGCCGTAAAACTGCTCGCGTCCGACCGGCGTGCGAATCCGGATGACGGCCGTCTCGCCGGTGACGCCGAAGACCGATAGCGACCAGTTGTCGTTCCGGCGTTCCCAGCGCCCGAGGGGCTCGGCCGTCTCGTCCTGAACGGTTCGCGACCCGAGTTCCCAACTCATCCGGGTCAGATGGGACAATTCGAATGGAACGAGGGATGGGAGAGAAGCGGCACCAGCGGTCCCGTTCGGACTGTCATGAACTGCCATATCACGAGAAGTGGCGTCGCGCGGCAAAAACCCATCTATTTCCACGAGAGGAGTTGCCAATGCCCTTACAGGCTCAGTGCGGCCCACATCAGGACGCTAGCGAGGATAGGTATGGTGAGGTTGTCGTCGACGACCCATCCGCGGATTATCGGCTTGACGCCGTCGGCGACCATCGCACCGAAGGCGCCGGCGGCGGCCGCAAGCGGCGGGACGAACGGGTAGGCAAGCGCGAAACTCACGAGGAACATACTGACGAGCACCCGCGGGCGGGCGACCGGGCGGAGTTCGTCGCTGGAGAGGATACCGCCGATGGGGTCGGCCAGCATCAGCATGAACAGCGCCGGAACCGCGATATCCGGCCGAAAGACCAGCACGACGATGGTACTGCTGAGGACGTACAGCGCATACCCCGCGACGGAATCCTGTTCGTACTCCCGGGTCAACTGCTCGTAGATGGCGTGTTCGAGGCCGCCGTAGAGGCGGGCGGCTTCCAGGAGGGCCGTCACGACGAGTCCGACGGCCGCGAGGGCCTGCACGACCCGCCAGGTGACGAGTCCGACCCCGTAGTGGGCGTCCAGCAGATAGGCAGCGGGGACCACCGCCCCCGAGGCGTGGACGACCCGGCGGCGAATCTCGAAGGACATATCCGGTCCGTCGGCAGCGGGGGACTTAGATTCGGTCGGTTTCGACCGCGGCGACATCCCAACGGCCACCAATATATTTGTCCGTTCCATCCAACGGGGGGATGATGAGCCAACAGGACCCCCCGGTCGACCTCGGGAGCGACGCCGCATGGGTCGCCGCCGCAATCTTGCTTGCGGCGTGTCTCAGCGGCGCCGTCGTCCTCGCCGAGTGGCCCTTCTGGGGGGTCCAGATCGACCAACCGGAGGACCCCGACCTCGTTACCGTCGGCGACGCCGAAACCGAACTGTGGCCCTACACGGCCCGCGCAAAGCGGTTCGAGGCGCGCACGCTCGGCATCAACGTCGTCTTCTACGACGACCCCGAGAGCGTCGAAACCGCACTCAGGGAGCGGTCGGCGTTACGCTGGGAGGAACAGTCCATCGATACCGTCGGCAACGAGACGACGAACGGGACGGCAACCGAGACAGCAGCCGAACCGACAAACGGGACGGCGGACGGAACGTCGAACGGAACAACGACGGAGACGCCCGCCGAAGAGCGCGTGGAGTTCGACCCCGACGCCGAGCGCATCGAGGACGCCATCAAGTTCCGCGAAGCAGAGGGCGCAAAGCGGTACACCTACGTCGAAACCGACGGCGAGGGCGTCTGGCTCGAAGAATCCTACCAGTTACACTCCGGGGACTATCTCGGCGCCCGGATGCATATCCGGGCCTACAACGACCCCAACGACGAGTGGACGGCAGTACAGGTCCACGAGGAGCACTGGGACTGGTTCCGCCTCCGCCATACCGTCACCGGCATCGACGACCCCCAGCGGAAACTGGAGGCGGACTTCATGGGTGAACCCTACGTTGCCGAAGTGGTCAGACAGCCGTTCGGCAACCGGACGGCCGACGGCGACGGCTGGGCGTCGGTCATCTCGCTCGCGGCCGCTTCAGTGATGTTCTTCGGCCTCATGGGACGAATCCGACACGTCAAACGAGCAACGCGCCGGTTCACCCGCCGTCAGCGCCGCGAACTCGCGCTCGGTGTCACCGTCTTCGCGCTGTATCTGAGCGTTCGTGCTCTCGGCATCCTCGGCGAAACGCTGGCGACCGACCTCTCGCCGAAGGTCATCGCCGCGCCGCTGTATCTCCTCTTGGCGGTGGGGACGCCGACCGTCGCGTATCTGCTCGGCCGGGGGACCGACCGCACGTGGGGCTTTGCCTTCGCCGCTGCGGGCCTCGGGACGGCCTTCGTCGTCGACTTCGCCCTGATGGGCGTCTCGCTCATCCCGCTTCGGGTCGTCCTCCACCGGGGGGCGGTCGTCATCGCGCTCGGCCTCATCGCCCTCGGCGGGGCGCTGGCCGCCAAGCAGGACGAATACCCATCACCGCTTTTCGTCGGCGTTCTCGGGTGGTTAGCGGCGCTTTTCGCCCCGCTTTTCGGCTACCTCTGAGGCTCGGCCGACGAAGAAGCTTATAAGCATCCACATGTGAGATATCCCTATCCGTGGCATCCGACCCCTCCCTCCAGCGCAGGGCCTTCCTGACTGGTGCAGCCGGCACGGCAGCGGCGACCAGCGGCTGCATCGGTAACCTGCGAAACCTCATCGGCCGCGACGCCGCCCAGCAACTCTCCCTGAACATCGCGACGCTGCCGGCATCGGCGGACCCCTATGCGGTCCGGATAGCCAACCAATTGAGCAAGAACCTGAATCTGGCCGGCATCGACGCCGGGCCGCCGGAGCCGATGGAACCCGACGTCCTGCTTCGGAACATCCTCATCAACCAAGATTTCGACCTCTACGTGCTCCAGTACCCGAGCGAGGGCTATCCCGGCGAACTCCGGTCGATGCTCTACTCGGCGTACGGCGAGGAGGCCGGCTGGCAGAACCCCTTCGGGTTCAGCGACCTCGAGATGGACGACCGCCTCGACGCCCAACAGGCCGCCGGGCCCGACACGCGCGTCGAGGCCGTCCGCGAGACACAGCGACAGGTCGTCCGCGTCCAGCCGTTTACTGTCGTCGCCTTCCCCGACCACATCGCCGGCGTCCGGACCGACCGGTTTACCGGCTGGGATGCGGGCGGACTGCCCGAGACGGCGAACTACTTCCAGCTCGAATCTACCGGCGAAACCGACGAACTGTCGCTGCTGTTGCAGGACCCCCGTGCGACGAAAAACCGGAACCCCATCGCCGTCGAACACCGGAACCGCGGCGTCGTCATCGGCCTCTTCTACGACCCGCTGGTGCGGCGCATCGGCGGGACGCCGACCCCGTGGCTGGCCAGCAGCGTCGAGTGGGACGAACGCGGCGACGGCCTCGCCGCGACCATCCGCCTCCGCGAGGCCGACTGGCACGACGGCGAACCGCTCACTGCCTCCGACGTGGCCTTTACCTACGAGTTCCTGAACGATACCTCGCTCGGAACCTTCGAGACGTCGGTGCCGACGCCGTGGCGTCGCGGCCGGGTCGACCTCGTCGACGACGTCGAGGTTCAGGACGACCGGACCCTCCGGATGGCGTTCACGACCGAAAACGTCGACACCGCAAACCGTGCGCTGGAGGTGCTGATGTTGCCCGAGCACGTCTGGTCCGAACGGACCGACCCCGCCGACCTGGCCGGCGTCGAACTCGCCGGCCAGACCACCGAAGCCCTCGTCTGGGCCAACGAGGACCCGGTCGGCAGCGGTCCGCTCCGGTTCGAATCCGCCCAGCGCGACGAGAACCTCAACCTCGTCCGCTTCGAGGACCACTTCCTCCACCGCGGCGACACCGAGGGGATTCCAGATCCCTACGCCAGCGGCATCGACTTCGAGCGTCTCAATTTCGAGGTGATGCCGTCGGCCGACACCGCCGTCGAGGTGCTCGAAAACGACAACGCCGATGCCTCCGCGAACAGCCTTGAGGCGTCGGTTGTCCCACGCATCGGCCGCAACGACGACATCACGCTAACGATTACCCGAGGACAGTCCTTTTATCACATCGGATATAATTGTCGTGAAGCACCGATGTCCGACCCCCGTTTCCGCCGCACCGTCGCTCGCCTCATCGACCGCGAGCACCTGATATCGTCGGTGTTCGACGATTACGCGGAGGCGAGCGAGGTTCCCTTCACGGGCGAGTGGACGCCGGAGGGACTCGAATGGGACGGTACCGCGGAACTGTCGTTCCTGGGGGCGGACGGCGAACTCGCCGTCGACGCCGCTCAGGAGGCCTTCATGGACGCCGGCTACCAGTACGAGGACGACCGACTGGTCCGACGAGGTGGTGACTAATGCTGCAACAGGTCCTGCCGCAACTGCTGGCGGTCATGCTGGTGATGCTCGCGACGGCGGCGCTGGTTTTCGTCGGCCGCGAACGCCTTTCGCGGACCCGCTACGAATACCGCGACCGGTTCAGTGCGGTCGCGCCGTACGTCGGCCTGCTCTGTATCGTCCTCATCGCCAACAAGATAGCCCGCGACATCGGCCCCGAACTGTCGTGGCTCATCGGCATCAGCATCACGCCGCTGCTTCAGCGCGTCGACGGGGTGATTCTGTGGCCGCTGTTCGGCACCGAGACGCCACAGTTCGTCATGTGGATTCAGACGCTGGCGACGCCGGAACTGACCGCGTACTTCTCCTTTATATACATCTACGGCTACGTCTTCCTGCTCGTCTTCCCGCTAATCGCGTACTTCGCGCTACCGAAGCCCGAACCGCTCCGGCGAACCATCGTCGCCTACGGCGCCAACTACATCATCGGCGTGCTCTGTTATATCGTCCTCATCGCCTACGGACCCAGGCTCATGATTCCGGAGCAGGTCGACGGCCTGCTGTTTACCCACTACTCGGAGTATCAGTTCCTCACCAAGGAGATCAACGACCAGACGAACGTGTTCCCGTCGCTGCACACCTCGATGGCCGTCACGGCGGCCCATCTGGCGTGGCTGAGCCGTGACGAATACCCGACGTGGGCGCCCCTCGCGGCGGTAATCGCGGTCAGCGTCGTCATCGCGACGATGTATCTCGGCATCCACTGGGCGACCGACGTCATCTTCGGCATCATGCTCGGCTACGTCAGCGTCCGTATCGGCGTCTACATGGAGGACACCCCGCCGAGTCTCGAAAAAATCCGCGGCCGTGCGGACAGCCTCTGGCGCGCTATTCCAGGTCGTTCGCGATAACGTCCCGCAGCGCGGCGATTTCTTCGGCGTCGTAGACCAGTTCTTCCTCGCCGACGCCCAGTTCGAGACGGCCCGAATCCGTCGCTTCGCCCAGACGCTCGACCGGCGCGATGCCGTCGAAGCGTTCGCGGACCGCCTCGGGGTCGGTCGTCTCGACGACGACGCGGCCGACACACTCCGAGAAGAGCAGTTCCGCAGGGGAAGCGTCCCCATCGAGTTCGACGTCAGCGCCGGCCTCGCCGACCATCTCGGCGAGCGCGACCGCGAGGCCGCCGTGGCTCACGTCGTGGGTGGACAGCGTCGACTCGTCGTTGGCCACGTCGGCGATGGCCGCGACCAGTTCCCTCGCGTGCTCGGGCGGTTTGGGGAAGCGGTCGGATCCGCCGAACTGCGCGAGGAGTTCGGAACCACCGAGTTCGGTTCGGTCGGGGCCAACGACGAGTAGTTCTCCGTCGCCGTCCAGTTCCGCGGTCGGGGCGTCGTAGCCCTGTTTCGTCCCAGTCATTGCCAGCGTCGGCGTCGGTGGGATGGGCCCCGAGGGCGAGTCGTTGTACAGCGAGACGTTGCCGCCGACGACGGGCACGTCGAGTTCGCTGCACATGTCCGCGAGGCCGTCGACGATGTTCCGGAAGCCGCCGTAGACGTCGGGTTTCTCGGGATTGCCGCCGTTGAGACAGTCGACGGCTGCAAGCGGCGTCGTCCCCTTCGCCGCGAGGTTCGTGGCGTTCTCCAGCGCGATGGCGCGGGCGCCGTCGTAGGGCGCCGCGTCGGTCCAGTTGGGGTCGGCGCCGGAGGAAAAGCCGAGGCCGACGCCGGGCGAATCGTCGTCGCCGACCTCCCGGATGGCCATCAGTGCCGCGTCGTCGCCGGGCTTCATCGCCGTTCGGGTGCCAACCTCGTGGTCGTACTGCCGGTAGACCCACGATTTCGAGGCGGTGTTCGGCGAGGCGACGACGGCCTCGAAGGCCTCGGTGAGGTCGACGTCGGGCAGGTCCCGCTCGGACTCCTCGGGTTCGACGTGGTCGAGGTCGTTCATCGGCGCGCCCTCCGCGAGGTAGTAGGCGTCGACGTCGACGACGGTCTCGCCCTCAAAGGTACAGACGTAGTTGCCCTCGGTCACCTCGCCGATGACCGAACAACCGAGGTCGTACTTCTCGGCGATTTCCTCGACGGCCTCGACGTCCTCGGGACGGACCTCGTAGCACATTCGCTCTTGGGATTCCGCCAGCAGGATTTCCAGCGCGTTCATGTTCGGTTCGCGCTGGTGAACGCGGTCGAGTTCGATGTGGGCGCCCAAATCGCCCTTGGCGACCAGTTCGGAGGAGGCACCGCCGAGGCCGGCCGCACCGAGGTCGCGGGCCGCGCGAATCAGGTCCGCATCGACCAGTTCCTCGTTGGCCTCGATGAGTCGTTTCTCGGCGTAGGGGTCGCCGACCTGCACGGCGGGCCGGTCCTCGGTTTCGGCGTCCTCGCTCAAATCCTCGCTGGCGAAGGACGCGCCACCGAGGCCGTCGCGGCCGGTGCCGTTGCCGACCAACACGAGTTTGTTGCCGGGCGTTTGGGCCTCGGCGGTGACGAGTCGCTCCTCGTTGGTCAGGCCGACACAGGCGACGTTGACCAGCGGGTTGCCCTCGTAGTCGTCGTGGAAGGCGACGCTACCGGTGACGGTGGGGACGCCGATGCAGTTGCCGTAGTGGGAGATACCCTCGACGACGCCTTCGAAGAGGTACTTGGAGTGTTCGGCCTCGAAGTCGCCGAAATAGAGGCTGTCGGCGAGCGCAATGGGGTAGGCGCCCATCGACATCGTGTCGCGGACGATGCCGCCGACGCCCGTCGCGGCGCCGTCGAAGGGGTCGACGTACGAGGGGTGGTTGTGGCTCTCGATGCCCATCGTGATGTACGTCTCGCTGTTGTCGCCCGACGCGTCCGGGAGGGCGACGACGGCGGCGTCGTCCCCGGGGCCGACGACGACCTGTGAGCCCTCACTGTCGAAGGCCGACAGCAGGGGCCGCGAGGAGCGGTACGCACAGTGTTCGCTCCAGAGGTTCTCGAAGAGCGTTTCTTCGGCCGGAGTCGGGTCCCGGCCCAACTCCTCGACGACGAGGTCGCGGTCCGACGGCGAAAGAGGCATTCACCTGTATGCTGTCTTTACCGGGATAAATCGCTTTTCATATGCACGTTTATGGATATAAATACCGTCCGACGCCCAACCGGGGCGCTTTTCTCGGGGGGTGTCCTATGCCCGCCCGTGCTGTCGGTCGAGCTTCATACGCATTCGGCGCTGTCCTACGACGGGCGCGACCCCGTCGACCTCCTGTTGGAACAGGCGGAAGCGGTGGGTCTCGACGCGCTCGCCGTGACGGACCACGACGAAATCGACGCCTCGCTGGAGGCCGCCGCGAAGGCCCAGGAATACGACCTCGTGGGTATTCCCGGCATGGAGGTCTCCAGTTCCGCCGGCCACGTGCTGGCACTCGGCGTCGAGGAGTTGATACCCGCCGGCCTCTCCTTCGAGGAGACGCTCGACCGCATTCACGACCTGGGTGGTATCGCCGTCGTTCCCCACCCGTTCCAGAAATCTCGCCACGGCGTCGCGCCGCATATCTCGCGGGAAACCCTCGCGAGTGCCGACGCCATCGAGGTGTACAACTCGCGGCTCTTTACCGGCCGCTCGAACCGGCAGGCCGAACGCTTCGCCGAGGACCACGGCCTGCCGATGACCGCCGGCAGCGACGCCCACATCGCCGAGATGGTCGGACAGGCCGTCACCGAGGTCGACGCCTATCACCCGAGCGCCGAGGCGATTCTCGACGCCATTCAGGAGGGCCGCACCAGCGTCGTCGGCAAGCGCACCCCGTGGTTCATCAGCATCGAGCAGTTCGGGGGCGGGGTGAAACGACGCATCGCCTCCATGCTGCCGTGGTGATGACGGGAGACACTACGAGCGCCGACGACTCCATGCAAGGCGCCGCCCCCGCGACGGTCAGACAGGCGCTGGATACGCGAAACCCGCTAATCGGCACCCGTGGGTTCGCCGGAACAGTCGACGGCGCTCTCGTCCGGGACGTGCTCGGTCGCTATCCCCTCTTTTCGGAAGCCGGCACACCGTCCGTTTTCAGCGCCGACCCGACCGACCTCCGCGAACCCGAGGCCGTTCCGGCAGGCCACCGCCGTACGGAAGAGGGGGATACGCGCGTGTGGACGCTGCCGAACCCCGACCCCTACGTGGCCGCCGAACGGGCAATCGAGACGGTTCGGGCGGCCATCGTCGATTCGGTCGACGACGCGGGCGAGGAAACCGACGGCGAGGTGCCCGTCGCCTTCTCCGGCGGTATCGATTCCTCGATTCTCGCCTCGAAACTGGACGGCCCGCTCTACGTCGGCGGCTTCGCCGAGAGCCACGACGTCGAGGCTGCGCGGACGGCCGCCGGGGCGCTGGACCGGGAGGTAAACGTCGTCGAGTTCTCTCACGACGACCTCGTTCGCGCGGTCCCCGAACTGGTACGTGCGACCGGCCGGACCAACGCGATGGACATCAACATCGCCCTCCCGCTGTATCTGGTCGCCGAACGGGTCGCCGCGGACGGCTACGACCGACTGGCGGTCGGACAGGGAGCCGACGAACTGTTCGGCGGCTACGCGAAGGTCGCCAAGGCTCCCGAGGACCCCCGCGTTGACGCCGAAACGGTCCGGGGCGCTACCCGCGAAGTCATCGCCTCGCTGCCCGACCAACTGGAACGGGACGTGCTGGCCCTGCGGGCGGCGGGCGTCGAACCCGTCGCGCCACTCTTGGACGACCGGGTGGTCGAAACGGCGCTTCGGCTGCCAGGCGAGTTGCTCGTTTCGGGCGAAACCCGAAAAGTGGCCCTCCGGGAGGCGGCCGATTTCCTCCCCGACGCGGTTCGCGAACGGGATAAAAAGGCCGTCCAGTACGGGACGCTGGTCTCGCGAGAACTCGACCGACTGGCCCGGCAGGCCGGCTTCAAGCGGCGGATGGACGACCACGTCGGCCAGTATATCGACTCGCTGTGTGAGTGAGACGTTTTAATAGGGCGGTCGTCCAGCCCCGGATATGGCTCGGCTCACGATACAGGGGCGACTCGTCGTCGCGGGCATCGGGCTACTCTTCGTCGTCCTGTTCGGCCTGCTGATGCCGTGGTGGCTCTTCGTCCTCTTCGTCGTCGTGATGCTGCCGATGTTCTACAAACTGCTGGCGACGTGAGAAGGGGTTACTCCCCGGACGGACAGAACAGGACCGGGACGTCGCTGTCCAGCATGACCGACTGGGAGACGCTGCCGAAGAGGGCCTTGCCGGCCGGCGAGCGCTTGCGCCCGGCGACACAGATGACGTCGGCGTCGGTTTCGTCCGCGTAGGAGAGGACGCGTTCGGCAGGGTCGCCGCTGGATTCGTCGGCCGACACCTCGATGTCCGCCGCCTCCAGAATGTCGATGGCCTCGCGGGCGGGGCGGAACTGGGTGATGCCCGCCCCCTCGATGTTGTCGGTGAAGACGTGGAAGACCGTCACCGAGAGGTCCTCACGGTTCAAATCGAGGTCGACTATGCGTTCGGCCTGCAGTTCCGCTCGCTCCTCGTCGTCGTCGACGGCCAGTAGTACGTGCGTCATGCCTCGTCGGGGCCTACGAGCGCCTCCCCCATTATAGGTCGCCACGAATCCCGACCGGAAAGACCGAATCCGGGGTTTCTTTCATGTCGGCAGACGAACCCGTCCGACGATGACGCCGCTCGAAATCGGGCTTCGGCTGGTCGCAGGAATCCTGCTCATCCTCGCGAACGGATTTTTCGTCGCCATCGAGTTCGCGCTGACCCGGGTTCGTCAGTACACCGAATCGGAGTTCGACGAACCCAGCCTCCGCCGGGCCTGGGAGATGACCCACGAACTGGAGATCTATCTCACCAGTTGTCAGGTCGGCATCACCGCCTCCAGTATCGCGGTCGGTATCGTCGCCGAACCGGCGCTGGCAGCCCTCTTCGAGCCGCTTTTCCGCGGGAGCACGCTCGCGGCTATCGGTGCCGGCGGTATCATCGCCTTCGTCATCATCAACCTCGTCCATCTGACCCACGGCGAGCAGACGCCGACCTATCTCGGCGTCGAACGCACCAAGACCGTCTGTCGGTACGGTGCGACGCCGCTGTACTACTTCACCAAACTCATCCGCCCGGTGATGGAGATCGGCGACACCGTCGCCAAATGGACCCTCAGCCTCTTCGGCGTCGAGATGACCGGCGCGTGGCTGGAGACCGGCGAGGAGGTCATCGAGAACCGCGCGCAGTTGCGCAACCGGCTGGACTCGCTGCTGGAACGCGGCGACCTCTCCGAGGAGCGCCACGAGGAAATCGTCGGCGCGCTCGATGCCGGTCAGATTCCCGTCGAGAGCGTGATGGTCGACGCCGACGACGTCGTCTTCCTCTCGACGGCCGACAGTCCCGAGGAGAACTTCGAGCGAATGTTCGAGACGCCGCACACGCGCTATCCGCTGGTCGGCGAGACGACCAACGACTTCGTCGGCATCATCTACGTCCCCGCGGTTCTCGACCGTATCGACGAGATTCGAGCGGAGGAGACCACTTTCGAGGAAATCGCCGCGCCGCCGATGACCGTCTCGCCCGAAACGAGCGTCAGCGACGCCATCGACCAGTTTCAGGCCGAAAGTCAGGAACTCGCTCTAGTCATCTCCGAGGGGGAGGTGGTCGGCCTCGTCACGGCGACCGACGCTTTCGAGGCCGTGATGGGCGAACTCGAAGACCCCCTCGACGAAGCCATGGGCTGACCCTCGCCGGGGTCCGTTCTATCCCAACTGCTCGATTGCCTGCTTGCCGAGGTCGCAGATATCGGCCGCCAACTCGTCGTGTGCGTCCAGTTCCTCGGCGGTGAACCACGCCCACGCGTCCGCCGCGGTTTCGTCGTGGCCCGCCGGGTCGATTTCGCGGCTTTCGGCGCGCCCGAAGTAGACGAAATCCATGTGCTGGTGAGCAACGCGGCCGCTCTCGTGAACGTCGATGTCCTCCAGCAGGAAGGCGTCAGGCTGCGGCAGGGATTCGGCCTGTTCGGTGTCGTAGGGGCCGGTTTCGGCGACGAGGTCGGGTTCCAGTCCCGTTTCCTCGTAGGTCTCCCGGAGGGCGGCCTCGTGGGGGAGTTCGTCGCGGTCGATGTGGCCGCCCGGCGGCAGCCACATGTCCAACTTCTCGTGTTCGTGCAGCAGAGTTGCGCCGTCGTTGACGGCGTACATCGTCGCCACGAAATGTCGTGTCGTCTCCATACCGACAGCGGGCGGCGAGGCGGTTTCGGCGTTTCGCTCTCGGCGAGAAAAAGCCCGTCAGACGTCCAGGCCTTCTTCGGCTTCCAGCAGTTCGTGATACCGGTTCCGAATCGTCACTTCGGAGATATCGGCGACTTCGCTGACCTCGCTTTGGGTCACTTTCTCGTTGACCAGCAGCGAAGCGGCATAAACCGCGGCGGCAGCGAGGCCGACGGGCGATTTTCCGGAGGTGATGCCGGCCTCGGCGGCGCTGTCGAGCAACTGACGGGCGCGGCGCTCGGCTTCGTCGGAGAGTTCGAGGTCGCTGGCGAAGCGCGGGACGTAGCTCTTGGGGTCGGCGGGTTGGATTTCCAGGCCGAGTTCGCGGACGACGTAGCGGTAGGTGCGGGCGATTTCGTCCTTGTCGACCCGCGAGACGTTCGTGACCTCGTCGAGACTCCGCGGAGTTTTGGCCTGTCGGGCGGCGGCGTACAGCGACGCGGTGGCGACGCCCTCGATGGAGCGTCCGGGCAGGAGGTTCTCGTCGAGTGCGCGGCGGTAGATGACGGAAGCAGTCTCGCGGACGTTATCCGGGAGGCCGAGTGCGCTCGCCATCCGGTCGATTTCGCCCAGCGCCTGCTTGAGGTTGCGCTCCTTGGAGTCACGCGTCCGGAAGCGCTCGTTCCAGGTCCGCAGGCGTTGCATCTTCTGGCGCTGGCTGGACGAGAGCGAATTGCCGTAGGCGTCCTTGTCCTGCCAGCCGATATTGGTCGACAGGCCCTTGTCGTGCATCATGTTCGAGGTAGGGGCACCGACCCGGCTCTTTTCGTCCTTTTCGGCGCTGTCGAAGGCGCGCCACTCGGGGCCGCGGTCGATTTCGTCCTCGTCGACGACGAGACCGCACTCGCTGCAGACGGTCTCGCCGTGTTCGGTATCCGCCCGGAGGGACCCGCCACACTCCGGACACACCAGTTCGGACTCGTCGCTCTCGGTGGTTTCCTCCTCTTCCTCGCGTTGCGAACGTCTGACGGTACTGTCAGTCATTTTGAACAAACGGCAGTTGGTGGAGGAACTGCGCTATTAATCTGTTGTCGCGTCACCGACTTAAATATTGGGGCCGAGGAAGGCGCTGAAACGCGGTTTAGACCGCTTCTAGCGGCCGTTCTGTCCGAGGCCCGTCATCGGTGAGAATCAGGGAACGGCGCGGTATTTCCCTAAATAGTCGTGACGGTGGTTCGAAACCGGCGCGCAGGGCCATTCGAAACCCTTAGTGACACCCCACGCCCACAACCGACCATGACCGTCGACGAGGAGGAAGTCCGCCACGTCGCCTCGCTGGCCCGCGTCGACCTCGACGAGGAGGAGGTCGACCGGTTCACCGAGCAGTTCGCCGACATCCTCGACTACTTCGAGGCCCTCGACGAGGTGCCCGAAGTCGAGGCCGAAGCGGAGTTAGCCAACGTGATGCGGCCCGACGAGGTCCACGAGGGCCTCTCTCAGGAGGAAGCCCTCCAGAACGCGCCGGAGACCGAGGACGGCTACTTCAAGGGGCCGAAGGTATCGTAATGAGCCACAACGCATTCATCACCGAGGAGACCGTCGAGGGCGCCGACGAGGGGCCCCTCTCCGGCGTCACCGTCGCCGTCAAGGACAACATCTCGACGGAGGGCGTCCGCACCACCTGCGGGTCGAACATGCTCGAAGACTACGTCCCGCCCTACGACGCCACCGTCGTCCAGCGCCTCAAGGACGCCGGTGCGACCATCGTGGGCAAGGCCAACATGGACGAGTTCGGCATGGGGACGACCACCGAAACCTCCGCATTCGGCCCGACGGAAAACCCCGCTGCCGAGGGCCGAGTCCCCGGCGGTTCGTCGGGAGGCTCCGCCGCTGCCGTCGCCGCCGGCGAGGCCGACATCGCACTCGGCTCCGATACCGGTGGCTCGGTCCGCTGTCCGGCCGCCTTCTGTGGCGTCGTCGGCATCAAGCCGACCTACGGCCTCGTCTCCCGCTACGGACTGGTCGCCTACGCGAACTCCTTGGAGCAAATCGGCCCGCTGGCCCCGACCGTCGAGGAGGCCGCCGAGGCGCTGGACGTCATCGCCGGCCCCGACGAGAACGACGCGACGACACGGGAGAACGGCGCCGGGTCGAACTACGCCGCCGCCGCGGACGGCGACGTCGACGGCCTCACTATCGGCGTCCCGACCGAACTGCTGGAAGGCGCGGACGAGGGCGTTCGTGAAACCTTCGAGGCCGCCCTCGAGGACCTCCGGTCGCAGGGCGCGACCACCGAGGAAGTCTCGCTTCCCTCCGTCGAGACGGCCGTGCAGGCCTACTACGTCATCGCGATGTCCGAGGCTTCCTCGAACCTCGCGCGCTTCGATGGCGTCCGCTACGGCAAGTCGGGCGGCCACGAGGGCAACTGGAACGAATCCTTCGCCAACGCCCGTGAGGAGGGCTTCGGCGAGGAGGTCAAACGCCGCGTCCTGCTCGGTACCTACGCCCTCTCGGCCGGCTACCACGACAAGTACTACAAACAGGCTCAGGACGCCCGCGCGTGGGTCAAGCAGGACTTCGATTCGGCGTTCGAGGACGTCGACGTACTCGCCTCACCGACGATGCCCGTCCCGCCGTTCGAGATGGGCGAGAGCCTCGATGACCCCCTCCAGATGTACCTCGCGGACGCCAACACCGTCCCGGTCAACCTCGCGAACCTGCCCGCCATCTCGGTCCCGGCGGGCGAAACCGATGAAGGGCCGGTCGGCCTGCAGTTGGTCGGGCCCGCCTTCGACGAGGAGACGATTATCCGCGCCGGCTCCGCGCTGGCCTGATTTCCTGACGCTCCCTTTTATACCCCGACGATTGCTGCGACCGTCCGCAGAGTGACAGCGGCTGCCTCGGGGTCGCTGAACCGAACGCCGAGATACCCGAACGTTGCCTGCGTCAGGTTGTAGAGGCCGTGAATGGCCGCGACGACGACGAGGTTATCCGTGAACTCGTAGACGAGCCCCAACACGAGGCCGACCAGCAACAGCACCGACACGCTCAACAGTGCGCCGCCGATGCTCCCCGGCAGAAAGCCGGTGATGTGGGCGAACGCGAACAGCGTCGTCGCGATGCCGACCCCTCCGACGGGACCGAACGTCTCCCGCAGGCGCGTCTGGATGACGCCACGGAAGAGCAGTTCCTCGGCCGGGCCGACGATGAAAAGCGAAAGCACCCCGATGAGCAGGAAGATGAGCGGGTCCTGCTGTGCGATTTCGATGATGCCCTGCTGTTGGCGCTCGATGCCGAGGCGGTTGCCGATGATGAAGGTCCCGATGGCGCCGACGAGCCAGACGACTACCATCCCGACGTAGCCGGCGCCGAGGGAAATCCAGCCTTCGAGGGAGGGCACCTCGACGCCGATATCGGCCAGCGTGCGGTCCCGATAGCGGAGATACCCGAGCGAGACGGCACTGAACGCGACCAGTTGAAGCGTCACCACCGACAGGACGACCGCCCGGCGCGGCGTGATGTCGATACCCGCCGAATCGAGCGCGATAGCCAGAAGCGCTGCGGCACCGTTACCGACGATGAACGCCAGCGCCGCGAGGCCGATGGCGACGGCCACCGCGAGGACGGGCGCGGGAAGCCGGTCGGCAAGCGCGGCATCGATATCCGACATGGGCGGGCCTACGGCCGGTCACGCAAAAAGGTCGTCCCTACCCGTAGCGGACGTACCAGTAAATCAGTCCGAGGACGGCCGGGATTACGATTACGAGCGGCAGGGTCAGCACGCCCTCGGGGCGGCCCGCGAGCTGGACGGCCACCAGCACGGCGGCGAAGACGAAGGCGAGCGAACCGACCACGAGTGCGACCGTCGAAAACGGGTCGCCGTCCGCGTCCATCACGTCAATCGTCGGCGTCGTGGAGGCTCTCGAGGATTTCGGGGTCGGTACGGAACTTCAGGACGTTCGTCACGACGGAGTTGCGGAGGTTGTGGACGATATCGCCGTGTTCCTTGTAGAACTCGTGAATCCACTGGGACTGGGCGTCCCGGGTCGGGAACATCATGACCGACTTCCACTGGTATTCCCCATCCGAGAGGAAGTAAAACAGCGTGTTGGGCGAATCCCGGATGAACTCCATCGCCGGACGCCACTGCTCGTCGAAGTTCTCGGGGTTGAACTTGAACTCGAAGAGCGCGAAGTGAAAGTACTCCTCGTTGGGGATGATGGCCTCCCGAAAGACGCCCTCCTCGCGCATCCCTCGGATGGACTCCGAAACGGTGACGTGGGAGACGTCGATGTCGTACTTCTCGTCCAGAATCCGGGCCAGGTCCCGCGAGGACAACTGCGGGTCCCGGGAGAGTTCCCGAAGGACCAGCACGTCCCGTTCTTTGAAATCCCAGCTAGGGGCGTCACTCGATGGCATGGCCGGCTACTCACTCCCCTCCAAGGTGTCAGTTTCGGTGAGGAACCGCCGCAGTTCCTCCCGGTAGGTCTCCGAGCGGTCCTCGACGACCCAGTGGTAGGCCTCGTCGAGTTCGACGACCTCACCACCGAGGTCCTCGGCGAGCCGCTGGCCGTACTCCAGCGGCTGCATGACGTCGTCTGTCGCCCACAGACACAGCACCTCGGCGTCGATAGCGTCGTAGGGAATCTCGGTCGTGTGGTTGGTGTTCGTAGCGACGGCCGCTCGTGCGATAGCGCGCTTGCCGTTCTCGCGAAGCCACGGCGCCTTCATTCCCGCGACGAACTCGGGGTCGGCATCGCCGTAAGCGCCCTCGGCGAAGGCGAAATCGAGTTTGGCCTCGAACTCCTCGTCGTCGAGTTCCTCGGTTCCCGGCAGGCCGAGGTTCGAGATGAACTCGACGGGCCAGGAATCGTAGCAGACGATGTTCGACGCGACGAACCGGTGGACGCGCTCGGGGCTGTGGGCCGCGAAACGAAGCGCCGCACCGCCACCGATGTCGTGCGCCACGAGCGTTACGGAGTCTTCGCCGAGCGTATCGAGGAGGTCTTCGAGCATCGCCTCCTGAGCGCGAATCGAGCGGTCGAAGCCCTCGTGGCTCGCGGAGTTGCCGTACCCGAGCATGTCGGGGACGACGACGCGGTAGTCGTCGGCGAAGGCGGGTGCGACGTCACGCCAGAGGAACGACCACGTCGGCACGCCGTGGACGAAGACGAGCGTGTCCTCGGGGTCCTCGGGGCCGTCCTCGTAGTACGCGACCGACAGGTCGTGGCCGTCGACGGTGACAGTCGTCTCCGACTGTGCGTCGGTCCACGCTTCGTGATTCATAGGAGGCGGTCGGAGATGATGTTCTTCTGGATCTCGCTGGTACCCTCGTAGATCTTCGTGATACGGGCGTCACGGTAGATGCGCTCGACGGGGTGGTCCGAGACGTAGCCCGCGCCGCCGTGTACCTGAATCGCCTCGTCGGCGATGTCGACGGCGTTCTCGGAGGCGAACAGTTTCGCCATCGAGGCCAGGCGGACGGCGGTGTCGTCCTTGTCCTCCTCGACGTGGGAGGCCGCACGGTAGGTCAGCGAGCGGGCGGCTTCGAGGTTCGTCGCCATGTCGGCGATCTTGTGCTCGATAGCCTGGAACTCCTTGATCTTCTGGCCGAACTGCTCGCGGTCGTTGGCGTAGTCGATAGCCGCGTCGAGCGCGCCCTGTGCGGCGCCGACCGCCTGGGAGGCGACGCTGGTTCGACCGGAGGCGAAGAAGTCCATCAGCTGGTAGAATCCCTTGTTCTTCTCGCCGATGATGTTCTCCTCGGGGACGCGCACGTCGTCGATGACGACCTCCGCGAGGTCCGATGCGCGGATACCGAGCTTGTTGTTGATTTTCGTCGGCTTGAAGCCGTCCTTGTCGGTGGGGACGAGGAAGGCGGTGATACCGCGGTGTGGCGGCTCCGCGTCGGGGTCGGTCTTGGTCATGACGACCGCGACGTCGGCGACGGTGCCGTTGGTAATCCACATCTTGTTACCGTTGAGGACGTACTCGTCGCCGTCCTTCTCGGCGTGGGTTTCGATGCCGGCGACGTTCGAGCCGTGGGCCGGCTCGGAGATACAGGAACAGGATGCCGATTCGCCGCTGGCGATTTTCGGCAGCCACTCCTCTTTCATCCACTCGTCACCGTACTCCACGATCATCGAGGAACCGAAGCCGGCCGAGCCGATGGCCGAGCCGATGCCGGGGTCCGCACGCCACAGTTCCTCGGTGACGATGGTGCGGCCGATGGCGTCCATGCCCGCGCCGCCGTATTCGACGGGGATGTGCGGGGAGACGAAATCCAGTTCCGCAGCCTGCCGGCGCAGGTCCTCGGGATACTCCTGACTTTCGTCGTGTTCACGGGCGACGGGCGCTATTTCTTCCTGTCCGAACTCGCGGACAGCCTCACGAATCGCCTCGTGCTCAGCGTTGAGCTTAAAGGACATGTACGGACCATTAGCTTCCGATGCAAAATAGATTGCCCCTCATATCGAACAGCGTTAATTCGATGCGCGGACGGACGTACTATTCTCCCTTGAAGTCGGGTTCGCGGCCTTCCATGAAGGCGGTCGCGCCCTCCTCGTGGTCGTCGGTCGCGAAAACGGCCGCCTGCGCGGACGCCTCGTTGTCGAGGGCCTCCTTCAGCGAGGCGTCGAAGCCCTGGTTGAGAGCCTGCTTCGAGTTCCGGAGCGCGATGGTCGGGCCGTTCGCGATGGGGTCGATGAACTCCGCGGCCTGTTCCTCGAAGTCCTCCTCGAAGACGTGGTTGAAGAGGCCGAGGTCCGCGGCGTCGTCCGCGTCAAGCAGTTCGCCGGTGAAGACCAGTTCCTTGGCCTTGCTGAGGCCGACTTCGCGGGGCAGCAGGTAGGAGGTGCCCGTGTCGACGGCGAGGCCGACCTGCCGGAAGCCGAAGGAGATGCTCGCGTCGCCCGAAGCAAGCGTGATGTCCGCGGCGATAGCGAGGTTCGCGCCCGCACCATAGGCGACGCCGTCGACCTTCGCGATGGTCGGCAGGTGGAACTCGGCGATGCGCTGGATGGCGCGGCTCGTCTCGTGTTGGATGCGTTCGACGGCCTCGTGGAGTTCGGCCTGGTCGCTCATCAACTCGACCATGGAGTTGACGTCGCCGCCCGCACAGAAGGTGCCCTCCTTGCCCGTGATGACGAGACAGCGCACATCGTCGCTGGCTTCGGCCTCGTCGACCGCATCGACGATAGCGCCGGACATCTCGCTGGACAGCGCGTTGCGGCTGTCCGGGCGGTTGAGCGTAATCGTCGCGATGCCGTCCTCGATATCGAGGGTCGCTGCGTCACTCATGATACACCACCACATACGACCCCTCCCTCTAAAGCCTTCCCAATACGCTGACCAGCGTTTAGGCTTTGTAGTATATTCCTAACGATTGAAAGAATAGAACCGCACGTGGTTTCGGTTGCTCAAAGCGGCCGTTCGCGAGGGACGCCCTATGTGACGCCGATGTAGGCGTCGCGGACGTACTCGCTTTCCTTGAACTCCTCGGCGGTCCCGGAGAGTTCGATGCGGCCGTTCTCGATTAGATAGAGGCGTTCGGCGTGTCGCAGCGCGAACGTCGAGTTCTGCTCGACCAGCAGGATGGTCAGGCCCTCGTCGAGCAGTCGCTCGATGGCGTCGCTGATGTCGTCGATGATGACCGGCGCCAACCCGAGCGTCGGTTCGTCGAGCATCAGCAGTTCGGGGTCGCTCATCAGCGCGCGGCCGACGGCGAGCATCTGCTGTTCGCCGCCGGACATGGTTTCGGCTTCCTGCTCGCGACGCTCGTCAAGGCGGGGAAAGAGGTCGTAGACCATCTGGAGGTCCTCTTTGACCGCCTCGCGGTCGTCGCGGAACTGCGCGCCCATCAGCAGGTTCTGCTCGACGGTGAAGAACGGGAAGAGGTCCCGGTCTTCCGTACAGTAGACGAGGCCGTCCTCGATGAGTTGTTGGCTCGATACGGCCGCGACGTCCTGGTCGTGGTAGTTTATCGACCCCTCGAAATCGAGGAGGCCGGCAACCGTATCCAGCATCGTCGTCTTGCCGGCCCCGTTCGGGCCGATGACGCCGACGATTTCGCCGCGGTCGACCGACAACGAGACGTCGTCGAGCGCTTGGGTCTTCCCGTAGTATACGTCGAGGTTTGCTATTTCGAGTAGTGGGTCGCTCATATGTCGCCCTCCGTCGAGAGGTAGGCTTCCTGTACGTCCTCGTTGTTCGCGATCTCCTCTGGCGTGCCTTCCGCGAGTTTGGCGCCGTTATGCAGGACGACGACGCGGTCGACCAACTCCATGAGACTGCTCATGTTGTGGTCGACGACGACCATCGTCATGCCCTCCTCGCGGAGCCGTTCGATCTGGTCGGAGAGTTTGCGGATCTCCGCCTGATTCATGCCGGCAAAGGGCTCGTCGAGCAGCATCATCGACGGCTCCGTCGCCAGCGCCTTGGCGATTTCGAGTCGCCGCACGTCCGCGTGCGGCAACTCATCGGGTGTCTCGTGGAGCACGTCGTCGATGTCGACCCGCTTGGCGTAGCCGGCGATTTCCTCGTCGGAGGCACCGCCGTGTAGCGACGTGATGCTGTTCGGCAGCGTGAACAGCTTGATGTTGCCGGCCACGGGCAGGATGTCGATGGGGTTCGACTCCTGGGAGACCCGCGAGAGGCCCTGATTGACGATTTCGTGAGTATCCAGTTCGGTGATATCCGCACCGTCGAACCGGACGTGACCGTCGGTCACGTCGTAGATACCCATCGTACAGTTGAACACCGTCGACTTCCCGGAGCCGTTCGGGCCGATGAGGCCGAGGATTTCGCCCTCCTCGACGTCGAAGGAGAGGTCGTCGACTGCGACGAGGCCGCCGAACCGCTTGGTCAGCCCGTCGATTTCGAGGATGCTCATTGTTCGTCACCTCCGACGGCGCCGAGTCGATGCCAGACCTTGCGGAACAGGCCGTTCCGCGCGAACACGAGCACGGACAGCACGGCCGTCCACAGCAGGAGGTACCGAACCGATGTTTCGAGGTCACCGAGAATCTCGTGGTTGAGGAACTCGAAGAGGAAGGCTCCACCGAGCGGACCGAGGATGGAGCTCATCCCGCCGAGGACCGCAATCGCGATTATCTCGATGCTGTTGTCGACGATGACGAAGGTACTCGGGTCAACGTTGCCCGTAAAGCCGACGAGCAGAACGCCGCCGATACCCATCGGAATCGAACTGAGGACGAACGACCCGATCTTGAACTTCGTGGGGTTGATGCCGGCAGCCGAAACCGCCGCCTCGTTTTCCCGAATCGCGATCAGGATCATCCCGAGGTTCGACCGCGCCAGATACGTCAGTACCAGCGCGATCAGCAGCATCGGGATGACCATGTAGTAGTACCGCAGCATGGGGTCCCACGTGAAGACGCTCGGCTCTTGGAAGCCGGGAATCCCGCCGAGCGCGCTGTAGGCGGTCGTCAGCCGATAGAACAGCAGGACCGACACGAACGTAATCAGCGAGAAGTACGGTCCTTCCAGCCGTAGCGTCGGCAGCGCAACGAGCAGGCCGACGATGAGCGCCGCAAGCACCGACAGCGGTGCCGTGATGAAAAGCGACATCTCGGGGTTGACATTGACCAGCAGGAGCGCGGTCGTGTAGCCGGCGGCACTCGACAGCACCGAGTGGCCGAAACTGATGTAGCCGGTGTAGCCGCTCTGGATGTCCCAGCTCATGGCGAAGATGGCCCAGATGCTGGCCAGCGCCAGCGTCCGGAGCATGCTGCCGCTGACGAGCGGGGCCCAGACGCCGGCCGTCAGTAGGCCGACGAACGTGACCAGCAGGAAGAGGAACTGTAACCCCGTCAGTTCGCCGAAGTAGTCGCCGAGCCGTGCGTTGAACGCGTTCGCGACCGGCGACAGCGCGCGGTCGACCGGCGCCAACACGCGGTCGAAGACGCGGCCGAGCGGGGCCAGTACGTTCTCACGAATCGATCCGACCGCCTCCTGAACCGAACCGGAGGCGGCAGCCAGGATAGTACCGATGAAGAAAAGCGGGTTAGTCATGGACGAACTCCCTCCCGTAGATGCCTTCCGGCATGTAGAGGATGAACAGCAGGAGCAGCGCCAGCGAGAGGATGCCGCGGAACTCCTGCCCGATGAAGGTGACCGTGAACTGTTCGAGGAACCCGACGAGGTACGCAGCGACCACCGAGCCCTTGACCGAGCCGATACCGCCGATGACGACGATGATAAAGGCCAGCGCGAGCGGGTTGAGCCACATCAGCGGCGTGGCGCCGTTCGACGAACCGAGGAAGACCCCGGCGATGCCGGCCAGCGCACCCGCGATGAGCCACGTCTTGGCTCGCACCGAGTGCAGGTCGACGGCCGTGAGCACCGCACCGCGTTCGCTCATCGAGGCCGCGAGGATGGACCGGCCATCGTCGGTCTGGGTGATGTAGTAATACAGCAACCCGATGGCGATCCACGAGACGACGAAGCCGACGATTTCGACGTTACGGATGCGGATACCGATACCGTACTGTCCGAGGTTCTGTGCCCCCGAGATGAGCGTCATCCCGAATGGGGTCGAACCGAACTGGTAGATGACGAACTCGGTGGCCATCGTCGCGAGGATGACCGTCGCAAGGAACGTGATGACGACGTCGTCCTCGATGTATTTGATCAGTATTTCGTACATCGCCAAAGAGAGAACCGCGATAGCGATGACGGCGATCGGAAACGCGATAGCCGGATGTATCGCCGGGACGACCGCATCCCGGACGAGGAGGCCGAAGACGTAGGCCCCGGCCATGATAAGCGCGCCGTGGGCGAGGTTCAGGATACCCCCCACACCGAAAATCATCGTAAAGCCGATTGCGATCAGGGCGTAGACGGCACTAATCATCGCGCCCTGAATAATCAGCGAGGATACCTGGCCGAAGACCATCGCTTACCGCATCCACGCCGGCATGACGTGTTCTTCCGTACGGTTCTTCGACGGATAGACACACTCGATTTCCCCGCCCTCCTGCCACTGGGTAACCGGGAAGTTCGAGATGTCACCGTTCTCGTCGCGGGTCTCCTTGAGGTCATGCGGGTAATCCGAATCCTGCCCGTAGAACTCGATGTTGCCGGCGACACCCGTGTAACTCGTATCCAGCATCGCGTCGATGAACGAGTCGAGGTCCTGCCGGGGCACGGCGCCGTTGGCGACGGCGTTCTGTGCGATAAAGAGGCCGTCGTAGGTGTTGAAGCCCATGTACATCGGCGCCCGGAACGGCGGGTTCTCGGCGTCGCCGTACTGCTCGCGGTAGGCTTCGGTGAACGGAACCGTCTTCTCGGTGATGTCGGTGACGCCGGCTGCCCCCGTCTGCGAGGTCGTCTCGTAGAGCGCGACCCCTTCGGTCGCGTCGTAGTAGGCGGGCAGCATCGACGCGACGTGGATGCCCTCGATACCGAACTCGTATTCGCCGTCGTGCCAGAGGCCGAGCATCTGGCCGGCCTGAATGTGGGCGAAGAAGCGCAGGACGTAATCCGCACCCGAATCGTCCACGTCGCTCATGATGGGCGAGAAGTCCGAGGTGTTGATGTTGAGTGCGCTCTCGTGGACGATTTCGATGTCGCGCTCTTCGAGGTAGCCCGGAATCAGTTCGGCGAACGGTTCCGTCCAGGCCGCCTGGTCGCGCAGGAAGGCGACCTGGTCCCAGCCGTGTCGCTCCTTGAGGTACTCACAGTAGCCGGCCATCGCTTCCGCCTGGAAGTCGGAGTTGACGGGGCCGATACGGAAGACGTTCTTGTACGTCTCGTAATCCTCGCCCGCGAAGTCGGCCGTCAGCGCCGGCGATGCGGAGCCGGTGATGAAGTACGGAACGTCGAAGTTGGAAGTCAGGTCGACGACGGCCTGTGAGGCCTCGGAGGCGAACCCACCGATGAGGAGGTCGACTTCCTCCTGCTGGATGAGTTCCTCGGTGACCGACTGCGCCTCGCTGGGGTCGGCACGCGTGTCTTCGGTGACCAGTTCGACGTCGCCGTTGTTGATGCCACCGTTTTCGTTGATTTCCGCGATAGCCATCTCGGCGCTTCGGGCCGAACCGATACCGAGGGGGTTGGACATCGGCCCAATGTGGCCGATCTTGAACCCGTCCGATTCACCGCCGCCGCCATCACCGAGACAACCGGCCATCGAGACACCGGCCGCGCCGGCCCCGGTTGCTTTCAGGAAGGCCCGGCGGTCGACGCCGCGGTACCCAGTTGTGTCCGTTGACCGACTACTTTTGCCATTGTTAACCATTGGTCCGGTACCTTCTTACAGAAGATACCCCTTAAATCTGCGGTACGTTTTGGACCAGTTGCCCAGATGAAATAAACCGCCGTCGCAAGTTTTACCGCGCCGTCCAGCCACCGTCGACCGCGAATACCGACCCCGTGGCATACGACGCGAGGTCGCTGGCCAGGAACACGGCCGGACCGGCGATTTCCTCGGGGTCCGCAAAGCGGTCCATCGGCGTCCGGTCGAGAATCGACTGCCGGAGGTCCTCGTCTTCCTGCAGGTCCTCGGTGAGGTCCGTCGCGACGTAGCCCGGCGCGAGGCAGTTGACCCGTACCTCGGGAGCCCAATCCAGCGCGAGGCTCTTGGTCAGGCCCACGAGACCGTGCTTCGAAGCGACGTAGGGGTGCTGGCGGGGGAGGCCGACCAGCCCGCCGACCGAGGCGACGTTGACCAGCGAACCGCCGGATTCCCGCAGCGACGTTTCGGCGGCCCGAGCACAGGCGAAGGCCCCGCCGAGATTGACGTCCATCACCTGCTCGTAGCCCTCCTCGGGGACCGACTCGGGAGTGCCGAGCGCCGATGCCGGATTGATGCCCGCGTTGTTCACCACGACGTCGATACCGAGATCCTCGTCGATGCGCTCGAAGACCGCCTCGACTGCCTCGGTGTCGGCGACGTCGACGGTTTCGACGCGGCTCTCGACGCCGCGCTCGCGGACCTCGTCGACGACTGCTTCGACGGACGATTCCGTCCGGGACAGCGGGACGACGTTCGCGCCAGCGTCGGCGAAGCCAAGCGAAATCGCCCGCCCGATGCCACGCGTGCCGCCGGTGACGACGGCCGTCGTGCCGGAAAGGTTCAGGTCCATATCGGGACTCGCGTGGCGGGCCGGCAAAAAGCCCGTGGCGCGGCTCACCATCCGAGCGTCCGTCCGGTTCGTAACGCTCATACGGCCGATGGGTCTACATACCCGTAATGGACCTGCGCGTCATCGAGAACCTGGAGACCGAACTGTCCATCGAGATTCAGGACGAAGACCACACCTTCATGAACGTCCTCAAGGACGCCCTGCTGGAGGTCGACGGCGTTGCCGCGGCGACCTACGACATGAACCCCGAACAGTCCGGTGGCCAGACCGACCCCATCGTCACCATCAAGACCGACGGCAGCATCGACCCCCTCGATGCGCTCGAAGCGGCCGCCGACGGCGTCAAATCCAAGACCGACGCCTTCCGCGACGCCTTCCAGTCCGCCGCCTGAATTTTTCGGTGAATCCGTATGATGTCGGTTTTCCTTTCAATCCCGAATAGACACTAGTTCTATTTTATAAACCGAACTTGGCGACTGCTCGGGCACAAACAGCCGGAAGGAGTAGTTGGTAGCACGGGTTCTTTATTCGGCATTGGTCGAAGTAGCTGTAAGGACGAGCGTGGAGATCGGCCGAACTCTCTCTGCCCCCAAAGGTAGATAGTCAGAGGTTCGAACTGTGAACGATTCTCGGGTTGGTCATACGTCTCGGACGAATCAGTTTGTCCAATAGAGTCTGCCACCGTTTGCCAGAAGAGTGATTCCCAATAAGGAGGCCAGAATGAAGACTGGCCACGCGAAATCGTATACATACTGGCATCTTCGGTACACGATTTGACCTGCCTCATTCAGATGTAACCCTTGCGGTGGCACCGTCCTCTCACAGGCATGTTGCCCCAGAGTGACGAACCCAAGACCCTCACCCCAACCGACATACAGCGTCAAAAATCCAGCAAGAATACTTCCGAACGCGAGGATGTTGGTTCGTTTCACAGGGCCACACACCAGCCCATTTGTATATTAATTCGGGGTCTTGTACTGGCTGGTTCGTAGATTCCCTCTACTGAACGATTTCTCTCACTAGTCGATTATACCGGGATTACTCGTTGTCGCCCCGAACAGGGAGACTAGCCGCAGTCGCATCGATTTCGAAATCTGGCCCTTTCCTGCCAGAGACCGACCCTGGTTCAAGAACGAATGCCCTGACTGTTGAGGTATCTTGGCCCGGAAAGACATGGCTGGAGGGGAACTGGTCATTTTGTGCGAGGGCCATTCCGGCTTCTTGGCCGTCTTCGGAGAGTTGGTCGAGTGACCCCTGAACAATCACACTCGCGAAGTCACGCGCTGTTTTCGCATCCTGAACGGTGAAGCAGGCGGTGTCTGTTTGAGTTAGAAAGGTTCGTCGTTTGCTCTCTGCGGGCATCGCTAACTCGAAATAGAGCTTTCCGTTCCGATAGCCGAAGGATTCGGGAGTACCGTAGGCTTCTGCGTCGGCACAAGTAGAGAGGACACCGGTTTCCTGCTGCTGAAGGAAGGCCCCAATCTCATCGGCGGTCATCTTGAGCATACTGTTAATTCAAATAGCAGACACATATGTTATTTCCCCGGGACGAGCCGAATATGAATTCTGCATTGATTACCCCACCGCCCACCCCATCAACCGATTTCGTTTTTCGACCTTCCGAGCAGCAATCACCCGCGAGTCGGCAGATGAGAAACGAAAAAGAACCGCTGGTTAAATCCGAACCGGAACGCCCCGCTCGTCGAGGTACTCCTTGACTTCCTCGATGGTGTACTCGCCGAAGTGGAAGATAGAGGCCGCAAGCGCGGCGTCAGCGCCTGCCTCCTCGAAGACTTCGTAGACGTGTTCGGGGCTGCCACAACCGGAGGAGGCGATGACGGGCGTCGAGACGTTGTCGCAGACAGCCTTTATAAGCGGAATATCGTAGCCGTCCTTCGTACCGTCGCGGTCGATGGAGTTGACGAAGAGTTCGCCGGCGCCGCGGTTCTCGGCCTCGCGGGCCCATTCGACGACGTCGATACCGGTGCCCTCGCGGCCACCCTTCTTCGTGCATTCGAACCAGACGTCCTCGCCGTCGGCCTCGAAGTAGTGTTCGCCCTCGTCGTCGTAGCGCCGGCGGGCGTCGACGCTGATGACGATACACTGACTGCCGAAGGCCCCTGCGCCCTCGGTGATGAGTTCGGGGCGTTCGAGGGCGCCCGTCGTGATAGAGACCTTGTCCGCGCCAGCGCGGAGCGTCTCCTTGATGTCGGCTTTCGTGCGGATGCCGCCGCCGACGGTCAGCGGGATGAACACCTCGTCGGCGACCGAGGAGACGGTATCCAGCATCGTCTCTCGGCCCTCGGCGGAGGCGGTGATATCGAGGAAGACGAACTCGTCGGCGCCCGACTCGTTGTACTTCTCGGCGAGTTCGACCGGGTCGCCGGTGTATTCGAGGTTCTCGAAGTTGACTCCCGTATACACCGCGGCGTTCCCCTCCTCGTCGACGTCGACGTCGATGCAGGGGATGATGCGCTTGGTCAGAGCCATTTAGTCGTCTCGACGTACGCCACCTCGCCGCTTGACCGTTTCGGAGTCACGACCCCCGTGTAGAAAGGCACAAACGCGCCGACGAACAACCCACGGCCGATGACCACCGTCCACAATATCGCACAGGGTGTCCGCTCGTTTACGAGCAACGCCTTCCTCATCGAGGGCGACCGCACCGTACTCGTTGATGCGGGCAACGAGTTCGACGCCGTCGACCGCATCGAATCGGTGACCGACGACCTCGACGCGCTCGTGCTCACCCACACGCACCCGGACCACGTCGGCAACGTCGCCAGCGTCGTCGACGCCTTCGACGTCGACGTCTGGGGCTTCGACCCCGACCACGAACTCGTCGACCACGCCATCGCCGACGGCGAGACGGTCGCCATCGGTGACGGCGACTACCGCGCGCTCCACACGCCGGGCCACAAGGACGACCACCTCTGTTTCTATTCGACCGACGACGGCCTGCTCTTTGCGGGCGACCTCGTCTTCGCCAACGGTGGGTTCGGCCGCACGGACCTCGAAGAGGGCGACCGCCCGACGCTCATCGAGAGCATCGATTACCTGCAGAAAGAAGTCGGCAACGCCCTCTCGGCGATGTACGTCGGCCACGGTCCCGCGGTCGAAACGAACCCCGCACACCATATCGAACTCGCCGGGCAGGCGGCCCGGATGGGCCAATAACTCAGACCGCCGAAAGCAGGGCGTCGTAAGCCTCCGAGTACGCGTCGGCGACGACCGGCAGATCGCCTCGTTCTTCGCTCGATAGCGCCGGGAGCGTCACCGAGGCCACCGGGTCGAGTAACTCGATGACGTGGTCGACCCGCTCTTCGAGGCGGCCCTCGTGGGCGCTCCCGCTTGCGACCTCGCAGGCCTTCGCGTATCGGTCCCCGGGGTAAATCCGACAGCGACGCGGTTCGACGACCGCGACGGCATCCGGTTCGAAGCCAGCCAGCGGCCGGGCGATATCGGAATAGGATTCGACAATCGCGTCCTCGCGGGTAGCGATTTCATCGCTGAGCGCGGCCAGCGCCGGTTTGTGCTTCTCGGCCATCAGGTCGTTCAGCGCCGCCAGCGACTCCACTTTCGGCGCCGAATCGAGCGGGAATGCCCGCTCGGCCGCCGGCGGCACCGTAACGGTGCCGTTGACGACGTACTCGTCGCGCGGGTCGTTTTCCCCGCCGTTGTCCCCTTCGACATCGCCAAGGCGTGTCACCCGGTCGACGACGAAGGCCCGGCCCTCGCGTCCGAGCAGGCCCTTCCCCTTGCCCGGGGTCGGCAGCCAGAGACGATGAATCGGGTTGATGGCCTCGGGCCGCACGTCGCCCGGTGCGGCGGCCGCGAGTCGCTTGGCGTCCTTGCCGTAGAGGCGGCCACGGTCGACCGCATCGCGGTAATCGTCCTGGTCGTACCAGTAGTCGTTGCCGGCCCGCGGTTTGTAGCCGCGAACGCCGGTCCGCTCGATGAGGCCGGTCGTAAAGGTCGTCTTGCCAGCATCGACCTCGCTTGCGCCTGCGACCAGCAGTTGCATCTATTTGAGGCCGTAGTAGCCCGGTTCGTTCTCGTCGTCCGGTTCGGCGAAGACGAACGCGTCGCTGTGGTCGAGCATCCACGGGATCGCCCAGTCCAGCAGGATGTTCTCGGTTTCGACGTCGAGTTCCCGCTCGGGGTCGACCCCCTGCAGGCGGCGGGCGATTTCGTAGACGGTGTACATCTGGTCGTCCTCGAGAACCTCCTCGGGGTCGCGGAACTGGAACTCCCGGAGGTCATCGAACTCCTCGCGCGGTCGTGGCATGGCTCCGGGTAGGTCGTCACGCCTTTTAGGCGTTGATTACCGTCGCTCCCCGGAGCGGGAACAGAAAAAGGACCGACGTCGGCGACGCGCTATTCCGGGGTAGCGGTGCCGTCGTCGCCCTCATAGTCGACGGTGATACCGTCGGGCACTGGCTGGAGGACGTAGCTACCGGTCTGGCCGCGCTTGACCGGCGTGAAGTCCGCCGTGAACACCGTCCGGGTGTTCTCGCGCACCTCGAACGACTGGTTGAACGTCAGCGGGGCCTCACCCGGCACCTCGACGGTCGCCTCGCTGCCGTCGTTCAGCGTCGCGTCGACGCCGTCCGTGTCCAGTTGCAGGAACTCGTAGGTGCCCGTCTCCAGTTCCCGCTCGTCGACCAACTGTGTCTCGCCGTCCTGCAACTGGACGAGGTCGGCCTCCTGCGGTTCATCGTACTCGTAATACTCCCGCTCGGAGGGCGTCTCGCCGGATTCGGTGCCGGAGTCGGCGCCGTCCGGACCGAGCCACATCCCGACGACGGTAACGATACATTCCTCGAAGTCCCCGATATCGCCGGGCTGGTCGGTAACCCGCGTCGCGAGCGTCCCGGTGGAACCACCGAGACAGCCCGCGAAGCCGACCATGCTCGCCGTCGCTGCGCCCGTCGTTACAAGGTACGTACGTCTGTCCATGTTCATAGTTGTTTAATAAAACCGATAGTCGCTAAATCCTAACGGCCAAAACCCAGATTACGCGTCCGAGTCGGACGTTTCGGTGGGTTCGTTGCTATCCGTGTCGTCGTCAGCGTCGCCGTCGTCAGCGCTTTCGTCAGCGTCACTATCGCCGTCCTCGCTGTCGGCCGCCTCGTCGTCAGCGGCGTCGTCCGCGAGGAGGTCGTTCAGCGACTGGCCGAGGTTGTCGACCTCACCGTTGAGGTACGACTCGATGGTGTCGTGAATCTGGCTCACGTGGTCCGGGACCTGCTCGGGCAGCCCGTCGCTCGGGCCGACACCGTCGGCGTTACCCTCACGGGCCTCGCTCGCGTTGGCTGCGTCGCCGTCCTCGGCGTCGTCAGCATCGTCAGCGTCCGCATCGGCCGGCACGTTTTCGTCGTGCGCGTCCGTGGCGTTGTCGTTCGCTGCGGCACCGGGGCTGGCGGCACCGAGCGCCGCCGCGCCACCGATGAGCAGCATCGTTGCGACCGCGACCGTGATGAGTTGTTTCGCTCTCATTGCACTCGGGTCTGGGACGGACAGCCACTTAACGGGGGTAGACCCCGAAGTCGGATTTAGCCGGTTTGAACGCTTCTAAAGCCGAATTAAGCCGGATTAAATCGCCTTTCGAGCGGCAGCGTCGCCGGCCCGATTCATGTATTTAGCTCTGTTGGCCGGGCCGAATCGCCGCCCGGGTCGGCCGCACGAAACGGTTGCTTCGGCAATAATGCCTTTATATACACGCATCCTTCTCACGGACGTGAACCGGGGATTCGTCGCCGTAGTAATCGTGTTCGTCGTCGTCGCTGGCGTCACCGTGCCCGGGCTTGCGGCCGCCTCAACGGGCACCGCCGCAGCACCGACACTCCAGGAGGACATCAACCCCGACGACGTCGTGATGGAAGTCGACGTCGAGGCGGACGGCGATGCCGCCTGGCGTATCGAATACCGGATGCGACTCAATACCGACCAGGACGAACAGGCATTCGAGAACCTCTCGAACGACATCGAATCCGACCCCGGCCCGTACGTCGAGCGGTTCCACAACCGGATGAACGCGACGGCTGACAGCGCCGCCAACGCGACGGGGCGAGAGATGGCCATCACGAACGTCTCCGTCTCGGCCACGCGGGAGGAACTTCCGCAGGAACGCGGCGTCGTCACCTTCACTTTCCGGTGGTCGAACTTCGCCGCCACCGACGGGGACCGCCTGCTCGTCGGCGACGCCATCGACGGCCTCGTCCTCGACGAGAACACCTCGCTGTTGATCACCTGGCCCGACGAATACGCCCTCCTCGATGCGAATCCCTCACCGACCGAATCACGGGACGGGACGGCAAGCTACGACGGCCCGACCAACTTCGCGACCGGCGAGCCGCGGCTCGAACTCGGTCCCAAGGATGCCACGCCCGCCGATAACGGGCTGGCCGGGTCCTCCTTCCTCGTCGGGGGTCTTCTCGTCCTTCTGGTCTTCCTCCTTGGGGGGCTGCTGCTCGTCTGGCGGCGTGGCGGCATGTTTGGCGTTGGAGGTGAGAACAACGAGAATGACGGAGATGGCGGCGGTGGCAGTTCCCCAGCCGCCGCGGCCGAAGACGAAGCCGAACCCACACCAACCGACCCGGACCTACTGAGCAACGAAGAGCAGGTCCTCCAACTCATCGAGCAGCACGGCGGGCGCATGAAACAGCAGGCCGTCGCCGAGGAGTTGGGCTGGACCGACGCCAAGACGAGTCAGGTCACGAAGGGCCTCCGCGAGGAGGGCGACCTCGAAGGCTTCCGACTCGGCCGGGAGAACGTGCTGGCGCTACCCGACGAGGACATCACGGAGGACGCCGACGGCAGCGACCGCGAGCAGTAGCGAGGGCGGCCGCCCCAACACTATACTTCTGGCGGGCCGTTCCGAACGTATGGTACCCGGCTCCGCCTCGGCGGCGCGCGACCTCAGCGACTCGATCGATTACATTCCCTTCGGAATCCGCGGATTGGACGGCGACGTTCGCGGCATCCCGACGGGCAGTTGCGTCCTGTTGGCCGGCGCACCCGACGCCGGCGGCGACGCGTTCACGTATACGAGCCTCGCACGCCTGATGGCCGCGAAACACCGCCCGGAGACGGTCCGCAGCGAACTCGCCGACCGGGCCGAACACGTCCCCGAATCGGTGACCTACCTGACCCTGAGCAACGACCGCGAACACGTCTACAGCGAACTCGACGCGGTCCTCGACGACGAGAGCTTCGACGTACTGGCCGACCACATGACCGTCGCCGACTACTCACAGCGGTTCATGGACCTGCTCCCGGTCCCGTCGGCGCTGTTCGAGGCGCGTCGAAAGACGCCGAACGACTCCGAGGAAGCGTCCCCGCTCGAAGCCGCCGAGGGGGTGGATGAACCGGCCGACCCCGACCCCGACGTGGAGACGTTCGGCGACCTGCTGGAGGATATCGGCGACCGCCTCGCCGAGGCGAGCGACAACCTCATCGTCGTCGATTCGCTGTCGGACCTCGAACGCGCAACGGAGTTCGGCCTACCGCGGAACCACAAACTCGCCTTTTTAATCGGGCTTCGTGAGGCCGTCGTCAACTGGGGGACCGTCGCCTTCGTCAAATACGACAGCAGGGCGGCCGAAGTCCGGCAAAACGACACTATTCACGGGCTCCTGCACGGTCACATCTACTTTTATTCGAACGACGAAGGATATACGACCTATCGAACGGTCCGTGTCGGCTCCTTCGGCGGGGCCCTCGACATGAAACGGCAGACCGTCTTCGACTCGATTATCGACGAGCACGGCTTCCGAGCCAAGGCGACGAAGAAGATCGGCCGCAAACACTGGTGAGGCAATCGCGACAACTGTGGCTATCCGGTGTGGCGCGCGAAAGAAAATCGATGGTGTGACTACGGTACCTTACTGCTGCGTGGCCTTCTCGTACTGCTCGGCGACGTTGTCCCAGTCGACGACGTCGAAGAAGTTGTCGATGAAGCTGCCGCGGTCCGGACCGTAGTCGTAGTAGTAGGAGTGCTCCCAGACGTCGACCGCCAGGATGGGGTGGCTACCCCAGAGCGCGCCCTGGTCGTGCTTGTCGACGACGAGGTTACGCAGCTGGTCGGCGACGGGGTCGTAGACCAGCAGCGCCCAGCCACCGGCGGCGCCGGCAGCGGCCTTGAACTCGCCCTTCCAGGCATCGAAGGACCCGAAGTCCTCCTCGATGCGGTCGGCGAGTTCGCCGTCGGGTTCGCCACCGCCGTTCGGGGCCATGTTCTCCCAGAACAGCGTGTGGAGATAGTGACCGCTACCGTTGTGGGTCACGTTGCGGATGGCTGCGGGGGAGCCACCGAAGTCGCCCGCCTCGCGGTTCTCCGCGAGGGTCTCCTCGGCGCTTTCGAGGCCGTTGACGTAGCCCTGATGGTGGGTGTCGTGGTGCCACGTCATGACCTGCTCGGAGATGGACGGTTCGAGGGCGTCGTAGTCGTACGGGAGCGGCGGTAGTTCGGGGTTGGAATGTTCAGGCATTTATATCGTCCTCCATTTCTAGGACTCTCCGCGATGACTGTTAAAACTTCGTTGTCAGAGGCTAACATGCACCGAACCAAAGACCGACAGATAGCGTGCGGACGGGGCCGAAGAGATGGCGCCGAAACCGGCTACGTCTCCTCCTCGCCACGGGCACGCTTGAACATCGCCAGCGCTTCCTCACGGCGCTCGCCGTGGTCGACCACCGGTTCGGGGTAATCAGGAGCGGCGGCCTCGCGCTCGTCCTCGGAGAGTTCGTGCCACGAGTGAATCGTCTCGGGGTCGGTTTCGCGGAGTTCGGGGACGTACTCTTTAATATAGGTCGCCTCGGGGTCGTACCGCTCGCCCTGTGACATCGGATTGAAGATACGGAAATACGGCTGGGCGTCGGTGCCCGTCGAAGCCGCCCACTGCCAGCCGCCGTTGTCGTTGGCCGTGTCGTGGTCGACCAGATGCTCCCGGAAGTGGTCGTAGCCCTCGCGCCAGTCGATGAGCAGGTCCTTCGTCAGGAACGAGGCGACAATCATCCGCACTCGGTTGTGCATGTACGCCTCCTCGCGGAGTTGGCGCATCCCGGCATCGACGATGGGGTAGCCCGTCTTTCCGGCCTTCCAAGCCGCCAACAGGTCCTCGTCGTTTTCCCACTCGATTTCGTGGTCGTATTCCTTGTAGTTCTCCGTGACGACGCTCGGGTTGAAGTGGAGGACGTGCGTGTAGAACTCCCGCCAGGCCAACTGCGAGCGGAACTCCGCGACGGATTCGGCGGCCTCGTCTTCGGCGTGGGCTTGCGTCTCCCGCACCGCCGCATCGACTTCCCGAATGCCGATGGTCCCGAACTTCAGATGCGGCGAGAGTCGGGAGGTGGCTTCTTCAGCCGGGTAATCGCGGGCTTCCTCGTACCGGGTGACGTCCGTCGCGAGAAAATCATCGAGCAACTCCCGGGCCGCCTCGGTGCCTGCCTCGGGGATGGACGCTGCCGGGGCATCGAAGCCGAGATTCGACAGCGTCGGAATCGGTTCGCCGTCGGAGGCCTCGGCCAACTCCGGCACCTCGTAGGGATCGGCCTTCTCCCTATCGCGCCACTTCTTCCAGAAGTAGGTGTACACCGAATAGGGGTCGCCCTGATTCGTCGTGATGGAGCCGGGTTGGTGGCAAATCGCGTCGTGGAACTGCTGGGGGAGGACGTCCCACTCCGTCAGTTCCTCAGCGACCAGTTCGTCGCGGCGCTGGGCCAGCCCCGAATAATCCCGATTCCACGAGACGGTGTCGACGTCGTGCTCCTCGGCGAGATCCAACAGCACGTCGGCGGGAGCGCCGTGGCGGACGAAGAGGTCAGACCCACGCTCCCGGTAGGCGTCTCGCAGGGATTCGAGCGCATCCAGCAGGAAGGCCACGCGCGGCGCGCCGGCGTGTTCGAGGACGTTCTCATCGAAGACTAACACTCCCGCAGCCGGCTCGGAGGGGTCGGCCAGCCCGCGGTTGTCGGCCACGCGAAGGTCCCGCCGGTGCCAATGCAGGCGCATTGGCTTTCGAATCGGGCGTTCGGCGTGTAAATCTCCGGGTCGGACCGCTCGTCTCCTGGTTCAGGATACAAATCGCGGAACCGAACAGCAGTAACGGGCGAAAAATGACGCTCTACTTATGCGGGTCCAGCAGGTCGTAACTGCGTTCCCACTCGTAATCGTCGTCGTGGTAGCGCTCGGCCAGCGGTTCGTCGGGCATCTCGCCGAGTTCGCGTTTCTCCTGCCCGTAGGAGGGTCGGTCCGCCTCGTGGTAGAACCGGCCGGTCAGCACCTCGCCCTCGTAGAGGGCTTCCTCGGTCTTCTGCATCATGTCGGCGGCCTCTCGCCGGTCCGAGACGTCGAAGTCGTAGTCGTCGCTCTGCTGGACGTCGACGTAGGGGACGTACTGCTTGGCGTCCTTGTTCCAGGTCGGACACTGGGTCAGGAAGTCGATATGCGAGAAGCCGTCGTGTTCGATGGCTTCCACGAGGATTTCCTGAGCCTGATTCGGGTTGACGGCAGCGGTTCGGGCGGCGTACGTCGCGCCGGCGGTCAGTGCCGTCGTCAGGGGCCGAATCGGCGACTTCGCGGAGCCGTGGGGCTGGGTCTTCGATTTGTGGCCCTTCGGGCTGGTGGGCGAGGTCTGGCCCTTCGTCAGCCCGAAAATCTCGTTGTTGAACACGATGTAGGTGAAATCGTGGTTCTCCCGGGCGGTGTGCATGAAGTGGTTGCCACCGATACCGTAGCCGTCGCCGTCGCCGCCCGCCGCGATGACTTCGAGTTCGGGGTTGGCGAGTTTGGCGGCCCGGGCGATGGGCAGCGCACGGCCGTGAATGGTGTGGAAGCCGTAGCTGTCGAAGTAACTGCTCAGTTTGCCGGAACAGCCGATACCGGTCACGAGCAGGATCTCTTCGGGGTCCTTGCCGAGGTCGGCCATGGCGCCTTTCAGCGCCTTGAGGACGCCGAAGTCACCACAGCCGGGACACCAGGTCGCCTGTGGCTCGATACCGGGTGTGTACTCGTCGCGTTCTACCTCGCGGTCCTCGCCGATTGCGTTGAATGCGCTCATGGTCAATCACCTGCCGCGGGGACGAACCGGGTGGTCGGCGCGGGTTCGCTCCCCTCGATGATGGTTTCGAACCCCTCGACGATTTCGTGGGGTTCGAACGGGTTGCCGTTGTACTTCAGGAGGCTGTTCATCTTGGGCCCGAACCGACCGATTTCCTTCTGGACGAGTCCGCGGAACTGTGCGGAGGCGGTCATCTCGACGACGAGCGCCTCGTCGACCGATTCGAGGAATTCGGTGATTTCGGCTTCGGCCAGCGGCATGACCCCGGAGACACCGAGGGACTTGACGCTGTGGCCGGCCTCGTTCAGGCGGTCGACGGCCTCCTCGACGGTGCCCTGCTGGCTGCCGAAGGTGAGGATGCCGTAGTCGGCGTCCTCGGGGCCGTGGTAGGACTGGTGGCTGCCCTCCTGCTCGTCGAGGTCATCGCGAATCGTGTCGAGTTTGCCGAGGCGGCGCTCCAGTTGGGCCACGCGGTTGTCGGGGTCCTCGCTGATGTGGCCCTCGGGGGTGTGTTCGTTGCCGGTCGCGAGGAACTTGCCGCCCTTCTGACCTGGAATCGAGCGGGGGGAGACGCCCTTGTCGTTGTCGGGGTCGTGCTGGAACCGCTGGAACTTGCCGGAGGCGTGGTGGGCGGCCTCGGCGAGTTCCTCCTCGGTGAGCGTCTCGCCGAGGTCCGGGTTCGGTTCGCGGTCGAAGAACGACTCGTCGACGTTCCGCAGTTCACCGGAGAGTTTCTGGTCGTAGAGGACGATGGCCGGCAACTGGTACTCGTAGGCGATGCGGAACGCCTCGCGGGTCTGCTCGTAGGCCTCCATGACGTTGCCCGGCGCGAAGACGACCCGCGAGGAGTCACCCTGACTCGTATACAGGACGTGTTCGAGGTCGCTCTGTTCGGGTTTGGTCGGCATCCCCGTCGACGGCCCGGCGCGCATGGCCTCGATGAGGACGACCGGCGTTTCGGTCATCTCGGCGAGGCCGAGCGGTTCGGACATGAGTGCGAAGCCACCGCCCGAGGAACCGGACATGGCCTTGACGCCAGCGTGGGACGCCCCGAGCGCGAGCGCGGCCGCGGCGATTTCGTCTTCGACCTGTTCGGAGACTCCACCCATCTCGGGGAGGTACTTGCTCATCAGCGTGAACACCTCGGTCCACGGGGTCATCGGGTAGCCCGAGATGAACCGACAGCCCTCGTCGAGGGCGCCGAAGGCGATGGCGTTGCTGCCCGACAGCAGGACCTGCTCTTCGTCGTGGTCGCCGGTCGGCATCCGGAGGTCATGGGAGAACTCCATCTCTTTGACCTGCTGGTAGGCGGCTTCGAGGATTTCGAGGTTGGCCTCCAGTACCTCGCCGGACATGGCGTCTTCCATGAGGTCCTCGACGTGTTCGAGGTCGTAGTCGAGCAGGGCGGCGGTCGCGCCGACGCCGGCGGTGTTCCGCATGACCTCGCGGCCCTTCTCGCGGGCCATCCCACGGAGGTCGAGCGGGTAGACGTTCCAATCGTTCTCCTCGACGCGCTCCTCGAAGTCGGGAATCTCCTCGGGGTCGATGAGTCCCTCGTCGTAGACGATGACGCCCCCCTCGCGGAGTTCGTCGAGGTTCTCCGCCAGCGGTTTGGCCTCCTCGTTGCCGTAGTAGGCGTCTTCCTGTGGGTTACGGGCGAAGGAGTCACCCAGCGCCAGTAGGAAGTTGTAGCCGTCGCCCCTCGATGCGACGTCGTCGGGGCCGGCCCGGACTTCGACGTAGGTGTGGCCGCCGCGAATCCGCGACGGATAGTGCCGGTGGGTGAATACGTCGAGTCCGGACCGCATCAGCGCTTTCGCGAAGTTCTGGCTCGTCGAGTCGATTCCGTCGCCGGAACCACCCGCGATTCGCCAGACGATTTCCTCTGTCATTGATATCACTGCGCCCGGAAGGGCGCCTTGATCGAACTTCGGGTGCATCGACTAAAGGGTTTGCGAACAATTCACACAGATTAATAATGACATAGGTGTTTAAACACGGCCGCTATCATGCGTTTCGTATCAATAGTTCGTTATAAATAACGGACGTTTGACGGTAATCGGCGCGATAAACGGGGGCGTTTTCGGGAACGGTTGGCACAGGCTTATTAGGTGGAATGACTTGCGTGTATCACAAGCGGATGTCTCTGACCGAACTCATCGCGGGGGTCGAGGAACACGAGAAGACGCTGACCGTCTTCAACGGTGACGACGCCGCCGTCGCCGCCCTCCGCGAGCAATTCCACGACCGGAACCTCTCGGTGACCGCCGAGCGGACGCCGAGCGGCAAACCCAACGCCTTCGCCGTGCTGTCGGAGGACGGCGAGTTCGTCACCGCCGCCAGCCTCGACGAGATTCGCGGCCCCGAATCCGACGAGAACGACCCGGACTTCGCCGAGGAGGCCTACCGGCCCATCCTCGACCATCTCGACGAGACGATGTTCACCTCCTACGATATCGGACAGATGGTCGCCGCCTCCCGGGAAATCGAGGACCGTGCGTGGCGACTCGGCAAGGGGTCGCTCCACTCGGGGTTCCAGAAACTCTCCATCCTCGAAGACCAGATGGACATCTACGAACAGTTGGCCGAAAAGGGCACCCTCGACGTCTACGCCTACGCTGTCCCCGATACCGACGTGCCGAAACACGACAGCGACCTCACGATTCACGTCGAACGCACCGACGAAATCGAGCGGTCGTGGTTCGTCGTCTACGACGGCGCCGGTATCGACGTCAACAAGTGCGCCCTGCTGGCCGAAGAGCGTGAACCCCGGTCGTTCTACGGCTTCTGGACGTACGACCCGGATACGGTCGACTGGATTATCGACCACCTCGAATCCACCTACGGCCTCGTCGAATCCCAGTAGGTCGACCGACGAATCGGACCGAGCGCTTTCCGGCGGCCCATCCCGGACCCCGTCGTCTCGTTCGACTCGCCCGCGTCGGGACGTTTCCTCGATAGCCGCGCACGCGAGAAAGTAAAAATGCTTTTCCGGGAGGTGATTGAACGTTCAATCAACATGGACCGGACGGAGTCGACCGATGGAGAAAGAACTAGTGATGCGACCTGTGCTGCGAACGCGGGTGACGACAGCAAGAACGACCAGCGCGGCGGCACCGGAGGGAACGGATACGGCGGGCGTATCCTCGATGGGATCGGGACGCGCTCTATCGGCTCCCGAATCGCGGTCGTGGCGCTCGTCTCGCTGCTCCTCGTTTCCGCGGTCGCTCCGTTTTTCGCCGGCACCGCGGCCGCGAACGTCACCGGCGAACCGGACATCTCGCTCACCATCGCCGACAACCGCGTCGACGCCGGCGAAAGCACGAGCCTCGAAGTCCGCGTCGTCAACCGCGGCGAACTCGAATCCGGTAGCGACATCGGCAACGTCCAGGCCGAACGGCGCGCCACGACGGCCCGCGGCCTGACGCTCGAGCCGAAGAACAACGGCCCGATTACCGTCCACACCAACACGCAGGCCATCGGGAACGTCCCCGACGGCGAGGCGGTTCCGGCCCGTCTCGACATCACCGTCGCAGAGGACGCCGACCCCGGCACCTACCGCATCCCCGTCGAAGTCAGTTACAAATACAGCCCCTTCGTCTCCGAGCGGGCCAGCAACTCCCAGCGAAACGAGGTTCGCAGTCGGACCAAGCACGTCCGGGTCGTCGTCGACGAGGAGGGCCACTTCGAGGTCACCGGCGTGGAATCCTCCGCCGAACCCGGCAGCGACGGCCGCGTTTCGGTAACCCTCAACCACACCGGCGACCGCACGCTGGACGAGACCACCGTCGAGTTCCAGTCCCGGAGTTCCGGCCTCGCCTTCGGGGCCAGCGACCGAACGGCAGCGTATCTCGGCACCGTCGAACCCGGCGACCAGCGAACCGTTCAGGTCGAAGCCTCCTTCGCCGAGGACGCCCGCACGCGGGAGTACCCCGTCGACCTCACGATGAACTACGACGAGCGCGGCAGTGACGGCACCGGCGAGCGGGACGTCATCGGCGTCGCACCCGACGACGACCAGACGTTCGACTTCGAGAACGTCAGTTCCACCCTCCGAGTCGGACAGGACGGCACGGTCCGCGGCACCGTCGTCAACGAGGGCCCCAACGAGGCCCGCAACGTCGTCGTGACCCTCGTACCGCCCAGCGAGAACGTCCGGGTCCTCGAACCCGAGGTCGCACTGGGCGAACTGGAGGCCGGCGAAGAGGTCCCGGTGGCCTTCGACGTCGAAGTCTCCAGTGCCGCCCGGGAGGGGCCCCGACAGTTCACCCTCCAGACGGACTACGAGAACCTCGACGGCGACACCCGGAGCGCCGACGACGTCCGCTTCCGACAGACCGTCGAACAACGGCGGGACGTCTTCACGGTCGAACCCGTCAACGCCACCCTCACGGCCGGTGGCTCGGACCGCGTCGTCCTCGCGGTGACGAACAACGACGACGAGACGGTCACCGACGTCTCGGCGAAGGTCTTCGCCTCCCAACCGCTGTCGATGAGCGACGACGAGGCGTTCATCGACGAACTCGAACCCGGCGAAACCGCGCGAATCCCCTTCCGGGTCAGCGCCGCCGACAACGCGATGGAGAAGGCCTACCCGATATCCATCGACTTCCAGTACGTCGATGAATCCGGCGAGACGCGCCTGACCGACAGCTATCGGGTTCCGGTCGACGTCGAGGAGCAAAGCGGCGGCCTCTTCGGCTCTATCGGCCCCGCTATTCCCCCCGCGCTGGCCGCCCTCGGCCTCGCACCGCTTGCCCCCGTCGCCCTCCGCTACCGGCGCCGATAGATGGACGTCAACTACCAACGCTACGTCGACCGGGTCAACACCCTCATCACCGAGCGGCCGGGGACCGTCATCCTCGTCTTCCTGCTGGTGACCGCCGGGTTCGCCGCCGGCCTCGGCAGCGTCGAAACCGCGGCGGGCACCCAGCAATTCGCCCAGAACGTCCCCGCCGAGCAGGCCTTTCAGGAGGTCAACCGCCAGTTCACCCCCACCTTTACCGCCGATACCGGGAGCACACAACTGATTCAGAGCGGCGAGAACGTGCTGGGTCGAACCGAACTCCTCCGGATGCTCCGGGTTCAGGAGGAACTGGCCGACCGGCCGGCGATGCGCGTATCCAGTACCTCCAGTGCCGCCAGCATCGTCGCCCAGCAACTGGACCCCTCGGCGACGACGCCGGAAGAACAGCAGCAGGCCATCGAGGGCGCGACCGACACGGAAATCCGCGAAGCCGTCCGGCAGGCCGACGAGCAGAACCCACGGTTTTCGGGCCTGCTATCGAACGACTTCAACCGCGGGTCCGCGAGCGCTTCGGCGACCATCGGCGTCGTCACCCACCAACTCCCGGCCGGCCTCGAAGCCAGTTCCGGGCAGGGCGGCGCGAGCCCGCTGACCCCGATTCAGGAGCGGGCCCAGTACGTCACCGAGAGCGCGGGCGGCGACATCCGCGTGTTCGGGTCCGGCATCACCGCCGCCGAGTTCACGATGGTCATCACCGACACGCTCCGTATCGTCGTCCCCGCCGCACTCCTGCTGATTACGTTCTTCCTGATGGTCGCCTATCGGGACCTCGCGGACCTGCTTTTGGGCGTCGTTTCCCTCCTGATGGCGCTGGTCTGGACGTTCGGCTTCATGGGCCTGGCCGGCATTCCGTTCAGTCAGGTGCTGATAGCGGTGCCGCCCATGCTGCTTGCGGTCGGCATCGACTTCGGCATCCACGCGGTCAACCGCTATCGTGAGGAACGCGACGAAGGCTACGACATCACCGAGGGGATGCGCCAGGCCAACGACCAGGTGCTCGTCGCCTTCTTCATCGTCACCGGGACGACGGTCATCGGCTTTGCCGCCAACCTGACCAGCGACCTCGTTCCAATCCGTGAGTTCGGTATCGTCGCCGCCATCGGCATCGTCTTCACGTTCCTCATCTTCGGTATCTTCCTCCCGGCCGCGAAGGTGAAACTGGACCACGCCCGCGTCAAATATCCGATTCCGACCTTCTCGACGGCGCCGATGGGGTCGGGCGAATCCCGACTCTCGGACGTACACGAGGTCGGCATCACCATCGCCCGGGCGGCCCCGTTCGCCTTCGTCATCCTGTTGCTCGTCGGCAGCGGGTTCGCGGGCGTCTACGCGACGGGCATCGACACTACCTTCGAAAACGAGGACTTCCTGCCGCCCGAGGAACCCCCGGAGTATTACGAGTACGCGCCCGAACCGCTCGAACCCGGCGACTACAGCGTCACGCAAAACATCAACTTCCTGCAGGACAACTTCCAGTCCGGACAGGACGACACCGTCACCGTCTACGTCGAGGGGCCAATGGAGGCGCCACACGCCCTGAAGTCGATTCATCGCGCCGGCGACGACCCGCCCGATAGTTTCGTCCGCGAGGGCGGCCGCGCCGACGAAACCAGCCTCGTGACGGTGATTCAGGACCACGCCGAGCGCGACCCCGAGTTCCGCCGACTGGTCGACCGCAACGACATCGACGCCGACGGCGTCCCCGACCGCAACCTCGGGGAAATTTACGACTACCTGCTCGACTCGCCGGCCAGCGGCCAGACGCGGCAGTACCTCACCGAGGACCGCCGGGCGACCCGGGTCGTCTACTCCGTCGAGTCCGACGCCTCCCAACAGGAGATTACGGCCGACGCACGGACCGTCGCCGACAGACACCGATACGAGGCCACCGCGACCGGCAACACCGTCGTCTTCCAGGCCATCTCCGACCTCATCCTCCAGTCGGCGCTGGTGAGCCTCACCGTCGCGCTTACGGGGACCGCCGTCTTCCTCGTCTTCATCTACTGGCTGTTGCTGGGGCGGGCGAGTCTCGGCATCGCCAACGTGATTCCCGTCGCCATTACCGTCACGCTCATCGCCGCCTCGATGCGCGCGCTCGGCATCGCGTTCAACGCCTTCACCGCGACCATCCTCGCGATTACCATCGGCCTCGGTATCGACTACTCGGTTCACATCACCCACCGCTTTGCCGACGAGTACGAAAAGCGGGGTCAGGAGGTCTACGCGGCGCTCGAACCCACGATTCTGGGGACCGGCGGCGCCCTCGCGGGCAGCATGCTCACGACCGTCTTCGGCATCGGCGTGCTCGTCCTCTCGCTGTTTCCTGCAATCGGCCAGTTCGGCTTCTTGACCGCGCTGAGCGTCTTCTACTCGTATCTGGCGTCGATTTTCGTCCTCCCGTCGGTACTGGTCGGATGGGCGTGGGCGACCGACCGCATCGCGGGCTGAGGGCGACGGGCTATCGGCCGTCTATCCGGTTTCGATACCGGCGTAACGGCTTTCGGGACAGACTCCTAACGGGCCTGCATCGTGGCATCGATAGACGAGTGGCTGGCCGACGCGACGGGGAGTTACATGCTTCAGGCACCGGCGCTGTCGGGCGCGCCGCTGTTTCTCGGCCGGGTCGGCAAACGACGCGCCGGCGAGACGCTGTTCGTGACCGCGACGCGGAGCGCCGGGCGATTGCACCCCGAAATCCGGTCGGCGATGACCGAGGTCATCGACTGTGCTCCCGGCAACTCCGACAACCAACCCGACGTGGGGTCACCGGCCGACCTCACCGGCATCTCGATGCCCCTCTCGGAGTTCATGAAACGGAGCGACGCCCCGGCCGTCGCCTTCGATTCCGCGTCGACGCTACTCTTCTACACCGAGGAAGCCGCCGTCTTCCGGTTTTTAAGCGTCCTCACGGCTCACCTTCGCCGATACGACGGCCTCGGCCTGTTCGTCCTCACGCCCGCGGCCCACGACGAACAGACGGTCCGCACGCTCGCGCAGGTGTTCGACGGCCGCATCGAGTTCGATGGAGAGGATGACCGCATCCGCGTCGACGCACCCGGCGCTCCTGAGGGCTGGCAGGCCCGCTAGAGGCCGCCCCGAATCCGCTCGAACTGGTCGAGGTCGTGGCCGTAGATGACCCGCGCGTCGTGGCGGCGTTCGAGGTCCTGTAGGAACCGCTGGCTTTCCTCGCAAGCCCGCGAGTCGGTCAGCAGACTGGCGCCCATCGACCGGCCGGCCTCGTAGTTGGCTTCGAGAAAGGCGACGTCACCGGCTATCAGGACGTTTTCGGCGCCCTCACGCTGGATGAGTGCGCCGAGCGACCCCGGCGTGTGGCCGGGGACGTGGAGCAGTTCGATGCCGTCCAGCAACTGGTAGCGGTCCTGGTCGATGACCTCCCACGCGAGGTCGTGGTCGAAGTCGGACGCGAGATAGGCGTCCCCGCCGGCCGGCGATTTCGCCGACAGGTAGGCGAATTCGAGTTCGCGACGGTGGACGTAGACGGGGACGTCCGTTCCGTCGAAATGATAGAGGCCGCCGGCGTGGTCGAGATGGAGGTGTGACTGGACGACGCAGTCGATATCGTCCAGCGAGTAGCCGACGTCGTCGAGTGCGGTTTCGAGGTCGTGGTCGCCCGCGTCGGGATGGGCGAACGCCTCGTACAGCGGGTCGGGCCAGTAGCCATCGGCCGCATCCGGGTGCGAACCCGTATCCCAGAGGACCGTTCCTTCAGGGTGGTCGATGAGCAGGTTCCAGACCGCGAACTCCTCGTATTTCAGGTCCGGGTTGCGGTCGCTGTGGGTCGCGGCCACCTCGCCATCCAGCGCGTAGTTCACGTCGGCGTGGATGCGACCCCTGTCGAGAACGTGGATACCCATACCACTCATACGGACTCGCGGCGTTTTGCTTTTCCCCCCGTCGAGTACCGCTGGCGGCCAATCACCGAAAACTAAGTCCGAGTACCCCGGAGGGCCGACAAGTGCGCGTCCTCAACTATCTCGAACTCGAATCCGAACTGCAGCGAAGCGGCATCGGGACGGCGGCCCGCCACCAGCGCAAGGCGCTGGCCGACACCGACCTGCAGGTGGTCACCTCGCCGTGGAAGGGCGGCGGCTTGGCGAAAGCGACCGCCAAGCGTGCCGTCGGCGATTCGTTCTTCGAGTCCTACGACCTCGCACATTGCAACCTCGTGGGCCCGGGCTCCGTCGCCGTCGCCCGCCACGCGAAGCGAAACGACATCCCGCTGGTCCTGCACGCCCACACGACCCATCAGGACTTCGCCGAGAGCTTCCGCGGGTCGACGACCGTCGCCCCCGCCTTCGGCAAGTACCTCAAGTGGTTCTACTCGCAGGCGGACCTCGTGCTGTGCCCCAGCGAGCACACCAAATCCGTCCTCGATTCCTACCCCCTCGATGCCCCGGTTCGGCCGATTACGAACGGGGTCGACATCGAATCCCTGGAGGGCTACGAGTCGTTTCGCGAGGAGTACCGCGAACGCTACGACCTCGATGGGACCGTCGTCTTCTCCATCGGCAACGTCTTCGAGCGGAAGGGCCTGACGACGTTCTGTCGGCTGGCGGAGACGACCGACTACGAGTTCGCGTGGTTCGGCCCCTACGATACGGGGCCACTTGCCTCCTCGACGGTCCGCAAGTGGGTCCGGAACCCGCCGGAAAACGCCACGTTCACCGGGTGGATACCTGACATTCGTGGCGCCTTCGGCGCGGGCGACATCTACCTCTTCGCGACGAAATCCGAAACACAGGGTATCGCCGCCCTGGAGGCGATGGCCTGTGGCAAGCCCGTCGTGTTGCGGGATTTACCCATCTTCGAGCAGTTCTACACCGACGGCGTCGACTGCCTGATGTGCGACGGTCTAGAGGAGTTCCGCGAGGCGATTAATCGGCTCTCCGAGAATCCCGAATTGCGCGACCGACTCGGCGAGAACGCTCGCGAGACTGCCCGCGAACACAGCCTCGAACGGGTCACCGAGGAGCTACAGGACGCCTACGCGACGGCCCAACGGGTGGCCGACGGCGAGGAGACGGCCTCAGGCGACGAAGTCATAACCGATTAAACCCCGGTCGGCCAAGCCCCGTCCATGAAGACCGTCGCGGTATTTACGGATACGTACCTCCCGACGGTCAACGGTGTCACCTACACCGTCAACACCTGGCGGGACCGCTGGCTCGACCGCGACGGCCGGATGCCCGTCGTCTATCCCGACGCCGACGGCTACCAGCCGGATGCCGGCGAGTTCCCGGTTCGAAGCCTCCCGTTCCCGTTCTACGAAGGGTTCCGGTTCGGCGTTCCGAGGATACCCGACGACCTGCCGGACCCCGACGTCGTCCACGCCCACACCCCCTTCGCGCTCGGCTTGGCCGGCCGACGCCTCGCCGGGAAACGCGACATCCCGCTCGTCGTCTCGTATCACACGCCCGCCCACGAGTACGCCGATTACATCAGCGACGCCCTCGCGGGCGTGATTCGGCGGGCCGCCGACCGCTACGAGAAATGGTATTTCAGCGAGGCCGACGCGGTCGTCGTCCCCTCGGAAACCGCCGCGGAGACGGTCGATACCGGGTCGACGCCGACACACGTCATCTCGAACGGCGTCGACACCGACCGGTTCCAGCCAGCGGACGAGGAGACGGTTTCGGCCTTCCGTGACCGACACGGCCTGCCCTCGGGGCCGATAGTCGGCTACACGGGACGACACGGCTACGAAAAGCGGCTGCAGGACCTCCTGACCGCGACCGAGGGCCTCGACGTGACGGTCGCCATCGGCGGCGACGGCCCGGCCCGCGAGGACCTCGAAGCCCAGGCCGGCGACCGCGAAGACGTCCATTTCCTCGGGTTCCTCGACCGCGAGGACCTGGCGACCTTTTATACGATGCTCGATGCGTTCGCGTTCCCCAGCCCCGTCGAAACGCAGGGACTGGTCGCGCTGGAAGCCATCGCCTGTGGGACGCCCGTCGTCGCCGCCGACAGCGGCGCGCTCTCGGAGACCGTCGACGACGGCGTCACCGGCTACCACTTCCCCGTGGGCGATACCGACCGCTTCCGGGCGGCCATCGACCGCACGCTATCCGACATCGAAACCCTCTCCGGGAAATGTCTCCAACAGCGTGACCGCCTCTCCGTCGAGCGGTCCATCGATAAGCTCGCCGACGTATACGACGACGTCAGTTAATCGTCGTCAGTGGGCCACTCAGCCCGTATCGTGGGTAGTTTCTTGATTCGGTCAGTACAGGTGGTCTATGAAGTAGTTCGCAGGAATGGAGGAACAGTCGTAAAGGCTTCTCTTGAAGGGCTGATTCTCGGGGAGAATTATTATGTTACCACATCACACTATATTCGTGAGGTGGGGACTCAATGGCTCAAACTCAGTCGAACATCGAAGACGTCATCGCTGACTACGAGGCGTTGTGGAACGGAGACTTTTCAAAAATCGGGGTGATTGCAGAGTCTGCTGCCGTGTACGACCCAGCGGCGCCAGATGGAGAAGTCCACGGCCGGGACGCCATCGAAGCGTTCCTCCAAGAGACCCGTGAGGCGTTTCCCGATTTCACCCTTCGCACACAGGAAATGCTCGTAAAAGACGAGATGGTCATGGTCGAGTGGACGGTGACCGGAACTCTCGAAAACGAGTTCTATGGTGCGCCCCCAAGTGGTCGGTCAATGGAAATCAGCGGAATGGCAAAAACCATCGTGAGAGATGGACAGGTACAGGAAGACCGTCTCTACTATGACCAAAAAGACATGCTCGCTCAGCTCGGGTTTACCTTTCCAGACGTGATTTTCCTGCTGCCGAAATTAGTATGGGGCAAACTTGCTGGAGGTCGGTAACTCGTCTTCTTGACAGACAGCAGAAGAACGAGTCGGTCAGTAAGCACGCTCGACCTTGCGGCTGGTTCGTTGCTGGCACTCTGAAATATAGTGCGTCGTATTCCAGCGGAGTCTCCGTCGTATTCTCAGGCATTCGCCGAGACCGGGGCAAATATAGCCAGCACAGCACGCGCTTGAATCGGCCGATGCAGCCGAACAATGAATAGTTATTCCGCGAATCTGGATTGCAGCGCGTGTAGCTCGCCACGTACGGCCACGGCCCACAGAACCCGACAGCAGAACGAGCCTGTTAGGACGGGCTCGTGCTCGTCTCTACCTCATATCGCGCCGGTTCACTATCCACCTGCGCGGGAATCGTCTCAAACTGCACCTCCCTTCCCGCACTCACATCAGTAGCATTCCACATCCCCTCACCAACACGCGTATCCGACTCATCGAAGAATCTTGCTTTGACCTGTATGTAGCCCTGTTCCGAGTCGGTCGTGTTCTTCACCGTCCCGACGACTTTCACGCCCATCATTTCATCGTACTCCATCGAATGGTCGAGAATCTTTACAGCTGGCTCGTCTGACTCCGGGGTTGACGTACTCGTCTGCTGCTGCGTGTTAGTGTCTGTTGCCTCGCCACCATCGGCGTTCCCGTTGCCACCGCTCGCTGTATCACCCGACTCGGTACAGCCAGCCATCACCGTCATGGCTACGCCAGAAACAACGGTCGTGACGAACATACGTCGTTTCATCGTACGCTCAGCCTCCCTCGCATATCCGTCCAAACAAGGGAGGTCACCAAAGTAATGCAATGGATACGGGGTGTAATCGGTAAATAATGAGGTCGCCCACACTCGGAGACAGAATAATATAACTCACTACCACCGACCCTTACACGGCCTCCACCCGCGTTATCATCCAATTTGACCTACTTCGTCGGTCGGTTATCGAAAACTGGCTCAGTTAAAATCCTCAGCAATTGATACATCTTACCCCAGTTTCGGTCAATAAAGAGTGTTGATTTAGCAGTCAGAATACTCGCAAAGAACACCCACTGGGTGCAAGTTCAGGGTTCCCAACAAAAGTTACATGTTACCACACAACGTACCTTTGAGTGCAAGCTACCAGAACGAGCACGAAACCCACCACGGCCACAGAGTTCATCCAATGGCACATAGCATCTGTACACCGGAAGCGGGCGGAGAGTTGCCCTATTTTCAGCGGCTGTGGCGAACATTGTTGGCCCCCAATATCGACCCAAAATCCAGAACCGAACAACTGTTCGACCACGAGACCATCGAATTCGACCTTGAATACGCGTTTCTGTCGTATATCGACCTCGAACACGAGACGGAACGCTTCGACATTACACATGGCTCCCACGAGGCACTCAACCCGGGGACTACCATCCCCCTCTCGAAGACCTACTGTCGGAAAACCATCGCAGACCCCGAAGGGACACTAGCAATTAGTGATGCCATCGCAGAAGGCTGGGAAGACGACCCAGCATACGAAGCATTCGGGATTAGCAGTTACCTCGGGACGACGGTCTCCGTTGACGACGAACTCTATGGAACGCTCTGCTTTGCGAATACTGCCCCCCGTGATGACCCAATCAGGGACGAAGAGAAAGCCCTCGTCGAGATGCACGGCCAATGGGTTGGGCATACATTGGATCTCTGGGAGGGTCCACCGATTCGGGAGCAAAATATCGATCGCGTTGAGAAACGCGTCGTTTCTTCGGACGCAATCGATTCGATGATGGACGCACTCAGAAAGCCCACACGGCGCGTTATTCTCATGGCGCTGTTAGATGACACCACTGAGACTACCATCGCTACCCTTGAACGAAAGCTAAACCATGAGCACGCCCGAATGCGCCTGGCCCATAGCGATTTACCCAAATTAGCAAACGCCGGATACATCACGTGGGACAATGAGACGGAGACCATCTCCAAGGGGCCGAGATTCTCCGAGGTGGAACCACTCGTTCAATTGCTCCACGAGTATAATACGGCATTCCCTGAGTAGAGGCTCCGACTCAGTCGAACGTTTTCCCCCGGCTCATTTCACGTTGAATCTGCGAATGGAGAAATAGAATTTCACAGGAACACTCGATAAGCAAGCGCATTCTTTCGGCTGATTCAGCCAAACTCATCTGCAGTCGTTAGCAACGACGGATCGGTCGATGTAGCGTCGAGATAGCACCAGCTAAGGGGCGTAATCATCTGAAAAATCGAAATTGGTGTCCGTCGCTATGGGCGACGGGTGTGTCGTATTACTGCCGGACGACGTTCGCCGCGCGGGGGCCCTTGGGCGAGGACTCGATGTCGAACTCGACTTCAGTACCTTCCGTGAGGTCTTCGCCGCCGACGTCCTCCATGTGGAAGAACACGTCTTCGTCGTCGTCTACTTCGTCGCTGTCAGTCGAAATGAAACCGTAGCCGCCTGTGTCGTTGAAGAAATCAACCTTTCCGTTAGCCATTACAGCCAAACGGAGGGTGCAGCAGGGGATAACCCTTCCGAGGGTCGAGGTACCACGACTCCTCACGCTACATGCGGACACGATGTCATGGCTGATTCGGCCAGTATCTGTCTAAAGAGGATGCGCGCGAGTCCGTTCAACACCGTTGCTCGCAGACCCGGTCGATGATACGCCCGGTCGAGAGCAGTTCCCCGTCGTATTTCTGGTCTCTGGCCGAGGCGCGGGCGACCTCACAGTCGATGCCCTCCTCGGCGAGCATCGCCGACAGCGTCTCCTCGTCGTGGTGTTGGTCGTGGCCCAGTACGATGACGTCGGGGTCGATGTTCCGGATGGGGACGAAGAAGTCCTCGGTGTGGCCGAGGTGGGCCTCGTCCACCGGGTCGAGCGCCGCGACCATATCCCGGCGCTGGCGGTCGTCGAGGACCGGCTTTTCTTTATGAGTGACGTTGGCGCTCCGGGCGATGATGACGTGGAGCTCATCGCCCATCGACTTCGCGTCGGTGAGATAGTGGAGATGGCCCGGATGGAGGATGTCGAAGGTGCCCTGAGCGACGACGCGCCTCATCGTAGCTCCCGGTCGATGTCCGCCTGCGTGAAGTCGAAGAACTGGTCGTCGGGCAGTTCCACGTCGATGACCTCGAGGTCGCGGGGCTGGCCGTCGTTGTCGAAGGCCTGCCAGTCGTCGCGGCCGTAGGGCGCGCCGACGATGATGTGGACCTGTCCGCGCGTGAACGTGGCGAGGTCGGCGTCGCTCGGGCGCAAAACGCCGTTCGGATGTGAGTGGACCGACCCGACGCTTTTGACGTCGTTCGGCATGTAGCTCGGGTTGAACTCCGCGCTGACGGGGTTGGTCTTGGTCCCCGGCGCCAGCAGGACGTCGGTGATGACCGTCCCCTCGCGGTCGAGGTCGAGTTTTCGCGCGTCGGTGCCCCGCAGTTGGCCCATGTACTCGTTGGGGTGGGCATCCTCCGAGGCTTCGAGGGCGAACTGCAAGGCGTCATCGGCGATACCGATGACCTTGCTCGACCGGAACAGGTTCGGCGTCAGCGACCCGAGCAGACCCATACGTACGTCTCCGGCATCGCGCCAACTAAGGCTTCCGGACCGTCCGCCGAAGCCCGACGGAACCAACAACAACACTCTTAAACCCAGTCGGGGCCGAAAATTTAGTAATGACTCGTTCCGCCGCCGGCGACGCCGGCAACCGGCCCGATGGGGCCGTCCACGACCTTGCTCCCGCCTGTACCCTCGACGACATCGAGGAAGGCACGCAGTACGTAGCGACCGTCAACGGGGTCGTCGAGTACGGCGTTTTCGTTGACCTCTCCGAACACGTCTCCGGCCTCGTTCACGAATCGAACCTCAAGGGCGACTACGACGTCGGTGACGACCTCGTCGTCGAACTCGTCGAAATCCGGGAGAACGGCGACCTCGGATTCGAGGAAGTCGACGCCGACCCCGAGGACGTCGAGACCGTCGCCGTCGAACACGGCGACGACGTTCGCGTCCCCGACCTCGGCGACCGCATCGGCGATACAGTCCATCTGGAGGGCATCGTCGTCCAGATCAAACAGACCGCCGGCCCGACCATCTTCTCCATTCAGGACGGCGCGGGTACCGTCCCGTGTGCCGCCTTCGAGGAAGCCGGTGTTCGCGCCTACCCCGACATCGAACTCGACGACACCGTCCGCGTGACCGGCACCGTCGAGACCCACGAGGACGCCCTGCAACTCGAGGTCGACAAACTCGTCCGCCTCCGCGGCGAGGCTGCCGAAGAAGCCCACGAGGCCGTCGAACAGGACCTCGAAGCCCGCGCCGAACCTGCCGACGTCGAACCGCTTATCGAGTGGCCTGCCTTCGAAAAACTCCGCGACGACCTCGCCGAGGTCGCCCGCGAACTCCGCCGGTCGGTGCTGGACTCCCGCCCGATCCGCCTCCGCCACCACGCCGACGGCGACGGGATGTGCGCGTCCCTCCCCGTCCAGTACGCTCTGGAGAACTTCATCGCGGAGGTCCACGAGGACCCCGACGCACCCCGCCATCTCTTCAAGCGTCTGCCGTCGAAGGCCCCCTTCTACGAGATGGAGGACGTCACCCGTGACCTCAACTTCGCCCTCGAAGACCAGGAGCGACACGGCCAGCGCCTCCCGCTCCTCTTTATGGTCGACAACGGGTCGACCGAGGAGGACACGCCCGCCTACCGCGCGATGGACCAGTACGACATCCCCATCCTCGTCGTCGACCACCACCACCCCGACCCCGACGCGGTCGGCCCGCTCGTCGAGGAACACGTAAACCCCTACCTCCACGACGAGGACTACCGCATCACGACCGGCATGATGTGTGTCGAACTCGCGCGGATGATCGACCCCTCCATCACCGAGGACCTGGAACACGTCCCCGCCGTCGCCGGCCTTTCGGACCGCTCGAAGGCCGACGCGATGGACGACTATCTGGGACTCGCCGAAGAAGCCGGCTACGACGAGGAGGACCTGCAGGACATCGGCGAAGCCCTCGACTACGCGGCCCACTGGCTCCGCTATCAGTCCGGCGAGAACCTCATCAACGACGTGCTCAACCTCGATTGTGACGACGAGGACCGCCACCGCGAACTGGTCGAGTTCCTCTCGACGCGCGCGGCCGAACGCGTCGAATCCCAACTCGACGACTCCGAACCACACGTCGAACACGAGCGCCTCGACAACGGTGCCAACCTCTACCGCCTCGACGTCGAGAACCACGCCCGCCGATTCACCTACCCCGCGCCCGGCAAGACGACGGGCGAACTCCACGACCGGAAGGTCCAGGAGACCGAAGAGCCGGTCATCACCATCGGCTACGGCCCGGACTTCGCCGTGCTCCGCTCCGACGGCGTCCGTCTCGACATCCCGAACATGGTGACCGAACTGCAGGACGAAATCGAGGGCGCGGGCGTCTCCGGCGGCGGCCACCTCGTGGTCGGTTCCATCAAGTTCGTCTCCGGCATGCGCGAACCCGTCATCGATGCACTGGTCGAGAAGATGGAGGACGCCGAACTCGACGAGGCGCTCCGCAGCACGCTCCTCCGCGACGAGGAGTAATCACCACTCCCAGTCGGTTACGACGCTGTCACGGCCGACGAACGTGATTTTTCTGGCGACCAACAATCCACCAGCCCCGGCGACGGCCACCGCGCCGAGCAGGCCGGCCGGGAGTGGCCGGTCCGTCGCATCCGGTTTCGACCAGTCTTCCTCGAAGACGTCCGCGTAGTAGGCCGCCACCGCCTCACCCTCCAGTGCAACGACGACTTCGCGGTTTTCCGTTCGCGCGGTCGGCCCCCAGTTGAGACTCCCCAGGAGGACCGTCTCGTCGACGACGACGCCTTTCGTGTGAATCTTCTCGTAGCCGCGTGCCTCGTCGACGCGGGCCTGCAGGTCCCAGCCCTCCGCTTTCGCCCGTCGGTTGAGCCACGAGACGAGGGCCGCGTTGTCCTCCTCGGCGTACCACGCACCCGAGAGATGGATGCGGACGGTAACACCGCGGTCGGCGGCCCGAAGCACGGCCCGCAGGAGACGCTCGTTGCGGCCGTCGATACGCATCTGCTGGACGAGGACCCGCTCGTCGGCGGTATCGATTCTGTCGACCATCCCGTCGGCAGCGTTGTCGGGTGCCACCAGTACCGTCGCCGAATCGACCGGCAGTTCCTCGGGCGGATGCCGCGACTCGAACTCACCGAGGGCGGGGTTGGCCTCGGCGAAATCACGGCCTGCGCGATATTCCTCCCACGGCGTCGCCGCTCGCCAGCGCCAATCGGCACCGTGGAGGTCCGCAAGCGACGCCGCTGCCTCGCCGTTATCGAGGATGACGCCCCATCCACGACTCGACATGCCGCCGGTGCCCGCGGGCTTGAAGTTCTCCGTGAGCACGAGCGCGCGGTCGTCGACGACCGCGTATTTCGGGTGGTGATGTTCGTAGCAAGTATGTGGCCCCGACAGCAGTCGGACCGAAACTCCCGCCTCAGTGAGGCGGTCGAGTTGGCGCTGCTGGCGGACCGTCATCCCGCCGACCGGCGACCCATCGAGCAGCACGCGAACCGCGGCACCGTTTTCGTGGGCCTCGACAAGCGCGTCGGTTACCCGTGCGGAGGTGAGCGTGTAACCGGCAAGGAGGAGGCGCTCGTCCGCGGCCGCGAGCGTCTCGACAGTCACGTTGTCGCCATCCGGGAGCACGAACGCCGTCGCTGTCCCGCCAGCGGTTCGGACCGGTTCGAACGTCGTCGCACCGACCGGCCGCCAGCGGCCGGCCTCGAAGTCCCGAACCCGCGATTCCGGCGCGTCCCGGTACTGTGCGCTGTCGATGGTCCGGTTTCCGGCACGGAGTACGAGTCGGTCGCCGCCGTTCGCTAGCAGGAGCCGGCCGCCGAGCGGCGCGACCGCGTGGTCAGTGTGCCGGCGCGCTGCTGAGGGGTCCATTGCGAAAGCGACCGTCCCCTCGACTGTCCGGTTCGGCAAGCGGGCCGTCGTTTTGCCGTCCGTCAGCGTCCAGCCGGTCGTGTTCGTCGGGTCGGGAAAGCGGACGGTGACGAACTCGCCGGGGTCCTCGCGGGCAACCGGGGATGGATACGCCGAGACGAGCGTCGCATTCGAATCTTCGTGCTTCGGGGTCGTGCCGTTCGGCGCTCCAGCAGCGTGGCCGACGCCGACGCTACAGACCAGCAGTACGATGACGAACGCGAGCGCGGCGCGACGGACGAACACGAACCGGGTTGGTCCCGGCCTGGTACAAAAAGGGTCGGCTTAGGCGGCGGAGGCGTCGCGGGCCTTTTCGGCTTCGACCTGCACGGTGTAGGCGCGGTCGTCGTCGTACTCGGCGGCGGCTTCAAGCGCGAGCTCGGTGCCGATCTGAACCAGCGCCCACGCGGCGGAGGCCCGAACCTCGTTTTCTTCGCTTTCGTCGCCCAGCACGTCCGAAAGCGGGTCGATGGCGCGCGTGTCGCCGATAAGGCCGAGCGCCCGGGCGGCCTGCGAACGGACGACCGACTGCTCGTCGGCCAGCGCGTTCGCGACGGCCTGTGTCGCGTCTTCGCTGCCGATTTCGCCGAGCGCACGGAGCGTCACCTTCTGGAGCGGCGGGTTGCCGCTGTCGACGTATTCGACGAGCGTGTCGACGGCGCGTTCGTCGCCGATTTTCCCGAGCACCTCGATTTCGGGGCGGTTGCGCTTCTGGGCACGCTCGTGCATGATATCGAACGCCTCCTCGGACCCGAGTCGTCGGAGCGCGTCGATGCAGTTCTCCTGCATGAAGTCGGACTCGAACTTCTCGAGGGCCTGCACGATACGCTCGGGGTCGTTTTCGGATTCCGCGACCCGGATGACCGTCAGTTCAGGCGGGTAGTCCTTCCGGTTCTCGGAGTTCATCCGGTCGTAGAACCCTTCCGCGCGGAGCTGTTCGACCACCGTCAGGTCGCTCCACTCCTCGGCATCCTCGAGGCCGGTTTCCAGTTCCTCGGCCGCTTCGAGCAGCGCGTCGATGGTCTCGGCGTCCTCGTCGGGGTCGAGTCCGCCCTCGACGGCCGACCCGCCTTCGACGATGGTCTCGCCGACGTCCTCAAGCGCCGCCGCGAGGTCCTCCAGTTCGTCGCTGGCAGCCGAGAAGTCGGCATCGAGTTCCTCGCCTGCCGCATCGAGGAACGTTTCGGCGGCCGTCGCTGCGTCCGGTTCGCCGTCCTCCGTCCAGCGCGTCTCTCGGAGCTTCGTCGCCGCCTCGTCGAGGATGTCCTGTACGTCCTCGGCGTAGGGGCCGCGTGCCTCTTCGAGGGCACCGCGAAGCTCCTCGATGCGCGAGGTCAACTGCTCCTCGCGGGACTCTTCGTCTTCTTCCTCCGGTTCCGGGAGGTCTGCCGCCTCGACGTCGGCCTCGACCGAATCGAGGTCCGCCTCGGCGTCGTCGAGGTCGGCCTCCGTTTCGGCCGCTTCGATGGCGCTTTCGACGTCATCGAGGCGGGATTCGAGGGTGTCGGCGTCGAGGGCCGTCGTCTCCTCGGACGCGTCGGCGTCCTCGGCGTTCTCGTCGTCCCCGTTGCTCATACACGCCTATCCGGAAGAACGGGGCAAGAGCGTTTCCCTTCGTTCCCACTTTTTGCACGAGAACGCGGGTCGCACCCGCTCCAGGGTGCGACCCCGGTTGCGTGGCGGCTTCGCCGCCACGTTATAAGGTCGCGGCTCTGCCGCGACCCACTCGGCAAAAACTTGGGGAAAATATGCGCGCCTCCCTCCAGCCGCGGCCCTGCGGGCCGCGTTAGTCGGTCGACGCTACCGGACTGCGGGCGCCTCCGGCGCCATTGTCCGGCGAACCGCCTCGGGGGCGTTCTCAGGAAGACTCGCTTCGCTCGTCTTCCAACGCTCTCGTTCGCTCCGCTCACGAGACCTTCGAACGCCCCGCTCGGCGGATGCTATCGCCAGCAAAATCCGGCCTCACGCCTCGCGCCAGTATATAAACGGCGCGAGGACGAGATACGCGACGGCGAACAGCAGTAGCGACCGGGGGAACACGCGGTTGACGGCGGTGGGGAAGAACACTGTCAGGGCCTGCAGACCGCCGAGGATGAGCGCGTCGCGGGCGTACAGTTCGGGGTACGTGATGGCCGCGACCATCAGATAACAGAAGACGGCAGTGATGCCGAGCAGGGCCGCCGGGTTAGTGAGGCCGGCGAGGTAGGCGACGGCGAGGATCGTCGCCGCAAGCGTCGTCTGGACGCCCTCCGTCGTCGGGTCCTCGCGGTCCTGAAGCATATAAAAACCGAGTCGGACGACCGCCATCGAGACGAAGAGGGCGGGGATGGCGACCGACGCAGCGCCGAGCGGCGTCCCGAGTACGGGGAGGCCGCCGTCGGTCGCGACCGCGTAGACGAAGACGGCGGGGGCGACGCCGAAGGAGGCCACGTCGGCCAGCGAATCGAGATAGTCGCCGACGGCGGTGCCACCGCGGGCGCGGGCGATGACCCCATCGAGGCCGTCGGCGATGGCTGCAAGTAGGATGAGCCGCGCGCTGAGTGCCGGGTCGACGAGGGCGACCGCGGCCGCGACGAATCCCAGCGCCGCGTTGGCGACCGTGATAGCGTCGGCCAGCCCTAACTGTCCCAGAAAGCGCGGCTGCATGGCTCTTGTCGGGCGGTCGAAGACGGCGGCCTTAGTACGTTCGCTTCGCGCCGGAACCGGGGCGCCTTTGGCCATCGGGTCCCGAATTGGGCGTATGGACCGACGGGCGTATCTCCGGACCACGGGCGCGGCCCTCGCCGTCGGCAGCGCCGGCTGTCTCGATGCCTTCGGCGGCGGCCTCGACGACGAGGACTACGACATCGGTATGTCCGCCAACGCCTTTCTCCCCGAGGAGTACGAGATAGCCACGGGCGAGACGGTCGTCTGGGGCAATAACGGCTCCCGCGGCCACACCGTCACCGCCTACGAATCCTCGCTTCCCGAGGGCGCCGCCTTCTTCGCCAGCGGCGACCGCGAATCGACCGACGCTGCCCGCGAGGCCTGGCACGACACCGGCGAGGGTGACCTCGCGCCGGGCCAGACGTTCTCCCATACCTTCGAGGTAGCCGGCGAGTACGAGTATTTCTGTGTCCCTCACGAGCAAGGCGGAATGGTCGGCACCATCGTCGTTACCGAATAGCGGCGGAATCGGTGCGGACGACGGTCGCACGGCTACGCGGCGGAAAATAAAACGGGAATATCGGTCGGATTACTCTTCTTCGGCGTCGACGTCGACGCTGGCCTCTTCTTCGGCGGCGACCTCTTCGGGTCGTGCCTCGAGGCGCGTCTTCTGGACTTCGACGCGGCGGAGCGGGTAGACCGTCTTCGCGTCGTTGTAGATAGCCGACGAGAGACGACCTTCGACGATGCTCTCGAGGAGGCCCTCGAAGGTGCGCTCCTCGGCGGCCTCTTCGACGAGATCGACCATGATCCGTCGGATGGCCTGCTCCTGGCTGCGGTCCGCAGACTTCGTCGTGTAGGCGACGGGCTGGACCTGCAGTCGGTAGTCGTCGGTCGTCAGGACCGTCACGAAGGCGTCGACCTTCGAGGTGCCGCGGCGGGTGAGGCTGCGGAGGTAGTCACGGGTGAGTTCGTGCTGGATGAACTCCGTGTAGGCGGCGTCGCTGCCGACGTCCGTGACCTGGAAGGTCAGCTTCGTGTTGTTCTCGCTTTGGTCGCCCTGAAGGTCGCCGAGCGTGGTCTCGATAGTCCGGTCGTAGACCTGCTCGGGCTCCTCTGCGGGTGTTTCACCGAGTTCGGCCCGGTCGAACATCTCGGGGGCCATAATGGTGTACCATCGCTTCTCCTGTTTCCGCTTGGATACTGAACGTTCGCTCATGATTGGGTTGTCGTATCGGTTATCGTCTGTGCTACGGTGAGGTTCGTCACGTAATCGTCCGCCGTCGTCCGGAGGCCGCCGGTCGAATCGCGTTCGATGGTCGTCACGATAGACGACCCCTCGACGCGCGTGTCCATCTCCGCGGTGTTGTCCGGAATCAGCGCCGCTGCCACGACATCGGTTTCGTCGTGTTCCGTCCGAATCGTCACCTCATGGCTCGCGGTCATAGCGCCTCCCGGAAGGCCGCGATGTAGTCGGTTGCCGTCCCGTCGAACGTCGCCCGTCCGTGGGTGCCGCGCGCCGTCGCGCGTCCGTCGAGACTCGTCGCCGCCTCGCGGGCCGCTCCCTCGATGTCGCCGTCACCGGCGACTGCCGCACCGCCGTCGGTCGCGACGAGTGCGACCGGTTCGGGGGCGCGATAGGCGAGCAGGAGGCGAGCAACGGTGCCAAGCGGCGCGTCGGGGGCGACCCGGGCCGCGTAGACGCCGTTGTATCGGCTCGTGTCGGCCTCGCGGACCGCGTCGTGGGCCCGCTGGCCGTGTGCGCGCCAGGCCTCCAGCGCCGTCTCGTCGACGTCGTTGCCGAGCGCGAGGGCGAGGCCAGTTCCGGGCTGTTCCCGGGCGACCGCATCGAGCACGTCGGCGTAGCCGCCGAGCGTCTCGAACCGGTCGGTCTCGTAGGGATACAGCGCGCGTTCGACGGCCTCGGAGGCACGCGGTGGCGCGTCCTCGACGGCCGAAAGTGCGACGTACGAGGCGAGTTCGCGACCGGCGTCGACCGCCGAAACCGCGTCTTCTGCTGCCTCCGTATCACCCGAGAAGTCGGCGTGAACGAGCGTCGACCCGGCGAGGCCGTCGGTACGGTCCTCGGTCGGGACGGCGACGCCGGGGCCTCGATCGAGGTCAGCCCGTTCGAGGTAGGTCCCCGACGGTTCGGCGCCGGCACAGACCGCGCCGGCAAGCGCGAGCGTCGGGTCGACCGCCTCGCTTGCGAGGTCAGCAGCGATATCGGCGGCCGCGAGAGCAATCGGCTCCTCGCGGAGCGGGACGTCCGCGTAACTGTCGGCGTGGCCGACAGCGACGGTGTAGTCGGCGTCGGTCGCCGGGGCATCGGGGACGGCCGCGAGGCTGGCCTGATAGGGCACCTCGGCGGCATCGAGTGCGCGGGCAAGCAGGCCCGTCGCGGCGAGCGCGTCGCCGTTGGCGGTCGCGACGAGCCGAACGAAGTCGGCATCGCGCAGACCGGCGGCTACGCGGTCGGGGGTGCGGTCGTCCTCCGAGCGGCCGGCGGCGGACATCGTGACTTACTCCAGTAGCTCTTTGGCTTCGTCGTATTCGTAGGTGAACTCGGCGTCGAGTTTGTCGCCGCGGTAGTAGTCGACCAGCCGGCGAATCTTCGACTCCGTGTTCTGGAGCGCCCGCTTGTTCTGGGCGTCGCCGGGGTGTTCTTCCATGTGGTCGCGGAGGCGGACGGCCCGCTCCATGAGGTTCCGGAGGTCCTCCGGGAAGTCGGGGGTAACCTCGTTCTCCTCGAGGATTTCGGTGACCTTCTTGCCGGTCGCCAGCTTGACGTCCGGCACCGGGGTCCCCTGAACACCCTCGTCGCGCAGCTTGAGGCCGATCTGGCTGGGGTCGTACCCCTCTTCGGCCAGCTCGACGACGCGCTCTTCGATTGCGTCTTCGTCTACGTCACTCCACTCCGGCGGTTCGTCGGCCGCAGGTCGGTCCGAACCGGACGACCCACGGCGGCGGGAATGCATTCGTGCCATTGTTCTAAATTGGAACTGCACGGACCGCTGTAGTCGATTGGCGCGGTTGCGAAACTGGTCGGCGGATGGCCGCCAGCGTGGCGTTACGCCAGCACTACCGCAATCCCAAGCCAGCCAATCGGCCGGCGAGTCGGATTTGCGGTCGTGCGGTTCCCATGTGCGAGTCGTGGCTTCGCGCACAAAACGGTTTCTACTCGTCGGAACCCAAATCGCGAAAAAAGCGCCCTCAGCCGAGGACGTACCGGAGTCGCGGGAACCGCTCGATAAGCGGCATGCCGCCGACTTCGACCTGTTCGAGGTAGCGGTCGACGCCGAGGATGCGGCCCGCGGCGAAGGCCCCGATGGCGAGGAAGACGACCATGTAGACCAGCGTCGAGTCGAACAGCGCCAGCCAGTCGCCGGCCCAGCCGCCGAGGTAGAACGCCGTCATCTGCATGGCGCCACCGAGGGCCGCGAGTCGGACGAACGCGCCGACGATGAGCGCCGTACCGATGAGGAGTTGCGTCATCGGGATGATGACGTTGACCGCCTCCATAACCGCCGGGGTAGCGGCCATCGAAGCGTAGAGCCCGCTAACCGGGCTCGCGGCGTCGACCCCGTGGACGAGGTAGCCGCTCGCGTCGAACGGCCACTCACTGACCTTGCCGAGGCCCGCGAAGAGGATCATACCGCCCATTACCAGCCGCAGAGCGACGACGAACCACGCGCTGAGGGCGTGGGGGTCGCCGGTGAGGGTCAGCCCACCGTAGCGGCTTTCGAGCCGGTTTCGGGTTGTAGTTGACATCTGTTTCACCTTACAGTTGAATATGGGAGTGCAACGACCATATATACCGAACCGGCGTCCCACCCGGTGGGATTCAGCAGACATCGACCCGTGACGGAACGCCTAAACGCGGCCGCCGAGAACGACGGCCCGTGAGCGTCGCCGAGGAACGCATCGAGCGGTTACACGAGTTGGCACGCGAGGCCGCCCGCGAGGGTAACGACGACCTCGCGCGCCGCTACGTGCGCCGGGCCCAGCGGGTCGCCGAGCGGAACCGCCTGTCGCTGCCGAAGCGGTTCAAGCGGTTTACCTGCGATGGGTGTGACGCCTACCTGATTCCGGGGCGAAACGCACGGGTGCGAACGCAGGACGGCCACGTCGTCGTCACCTGTGATTGCGGCGAGCAGGCGCGATTCCCCTACTAGACGGCCGTGTCTGCTACTCTTTTAAGAGAGGAAACCGAACGGCGGTATATGTCGGACAACGACCTGCGACAGCGGGCCCACGACCTGGACGTGACCGTCTGGGTGGGCAAATCCGGTCTCGACCCGGTCGTCGATGAATTAGCAGATCAACTGGAAGACCGAGAGCTCGTCAAAGTGAAATTCCTCCGGGCCGCCCGCGGCGGCACGAACACCGAGGAGTTAGCCGAGGAACTGGCAAACCGCGTCAACGCTGAGGTGTTCGACACCCGTGGCCACACGGCGGTGATTCGTCGATGATGCCGCTGCAGGCAGCCCCCGAGGCCGCCACCAGTTTCGTCGGGCAGTTCCTCAACGACTACTTCGGGCTTGATCCGACCATCGCCGACCCCATCGGCTACGCCGTGCAGGGCATCATCGCCTTCGTCATCCTGTATATCATCGGGAGGGGCTTCATCATGCCCGTCGTCGACCGAGCGCTAGACCGGCGGGGACTCGACAGACACGCCAAGAAGCCGATTACCAAGGTCTCCTTCTTCATCGTCGTCTTCATCGCCATCGCCATCGCCTTCAGTGCGGCCGGGCGGGGCAACATCCTGACCTCGCTTGCGACCATCGCCGCCGCCGCGACGCTGGCGGTCGGGTTCGCGATGCAGGACGTCCTCAAGAACTTCGTCGCCGGCATTTTCATCTTCACCGAGAAGCCGTTCCGTATCGGCGACTGGATCGAGTTCGAGGACCAGTCGGGCGTCGTCGAGGATATCAGCCTCCGCGTGACGCGCCTGCGCACGTTCGACAACGAACTGCTGACCGTTCCCAACTCCAAACTGACCGAAAACGTCGTCAAAAACCCCGTCGACGCCGACAAACTCCGCCTGAAGTTCGTCTTCGGCATCGGCTACGACGACGACATCGAGAAGGCGACGGACATCATCCTCGAAGAGGCCCAAGAACACGACGGCATCATGGACGACCCCGAGCCGTCGGTTCGGCTGACCGAACTCGGCGACTCCTCGGTCGGCCTGCAGTCACGCATCTGGATTTCGAACCCCTCGCGGGCCGACTTCGTGAAGATCCGCGCCGAGTACGTCCGGAACGTCAAACAGCGGTTCGACGAGGAAGGCATCGACATCCCCTACCCGCACCGCACCCTCACCGGCGGCATCGAGTTCGCCGACGGCCCGGTTGCCGAATCCTAACGGCGGACTGCACCCTTTTCGCGTTTCTTCTTATTCACCGGTAACGAGCGGCGTGTCGCTCCGGTAGACGTACTGCATCGGCAGGCCCTCCTCGTCGGTCGGCGGGTCCGCCGGCAGCGACCGGAGGTCGCCAGCCCCCGGTCGCATCGTCAGACCGAGCGCGACCGCGTCGAGAACGGCCGGAATCGGAACCTCGCGTCCCTCGGTCGCCTCGGCGACCGACTGGACCGTCGGCGGGGCGTCGCGGTCGAACCCCGCAAGCACGCGCATCCGCTCGGCGTAGCCGGCGGCGACATCGGGAGAATGAGAGAGCGGGTCGCCGGCAAAGGCACGATAACAGAGTTCGGGCAGCGCCTCGACGAACATCGGCCGGGCCTCGTCGATGGTCGTCATGAACTCGTCCATGCCGGTGGTCACGCGGGCACGCTCGAAGGCGTCCCGCGAGAGACTGCGTCCCGTCTTGCGCTCGTGGACGCGGGCCGCGGCCCGGTAGCGCTGCTTGCGCGCGGCCTCGCGGACGGGCGCCGGCACGAGCGCCTGGCGTCGCTCGCCGAGCAGTTCGGCGGCCGCGGCCTCGTTCGGCCGCGGCGCCTCGGTGGATTCGAGGCCGATGGGAACGTCGACGGCCACGCGTTCGGCGGTCTCCTCGTAGCGCGTCCACAGTTCGCCGACGCCATCGAGGACGGCCGCGTGGTCGTAGCCGTCGTTCGTGTAGGCGACCGCGAGCCAGACGCCGCTTCGGGCGACCGCCCCGACGTAGTAGTCGCTCACAGGCGTGTGCTACAACTGCGGGAAGGTAGGTGTATCGCCGGCGTCGGACGCGCGTCGTGCGTGCGTCTGCCGGTTCGTCGGCCGGAATCGGGATTCATCTACGGCCGAAACAGCAGCGGCCGAACGACGAACCAGGCGACGATCGCCAGCACGAGGAGGCCGAAAAAGAGCCACATCGCGACTGGCAGCGTCGTCTCCATATCCAGTCGTACTTGATACAACTATTTAAAAGAGCTAGAAAACCCGAGTATTTGTCGCCCACACTCCGCCATCTTGGCGCGGCGAACGCCGCTGTCGGCGCCTTAGAACAGCGCCTCGCTCTCGTCGAGGACCTGCGCCGGGCCGCCGACGCCCCAGACGTGGGTGTCGATTCCGAGGTCCGCGATGGCTGCCTCGACGCGGTCGACGAATTGGTCGGTCGTGTTGACGTAGACCGACGCGCCCGTGTCCGTCGAGAAGTAGACTGGAACGTCCTCTTCCTCGCGGAGGGTCCGGACCGTCTCGAAGACCTTCAGGGATTCCGGTTGCCAGTAGACCCACCCGGAGGGGCCGGTCATCGTCGTCGCCGCCAGCGACAGCGAGTCGTGTTCGGCGGTCTCGAAGGTCGTCTCGAAGTCCCCCTCCCGCAAGGCGTGTCGGGCCGTCGCGATTTGCTCGTGGATGTGGGCCATCCGCGCCTGGAACATGTGGCTGTCGGCGGCCTCCTTGTGGGCCTCCTCGGTTTCCTTGTAGGCCGGCACCTCCGCGGCGACGACGCGTAGGTCGTCCTCGAGGTCCGTCTCGATGCGCTCCGAGCGGCAGTCGATGTCGTCCTTCCCGGTACGGAGATGGGAGAACGCGCCGGTGACGGCCCGCGCCGCCGAGGCGGACCCGCGGCGAGCAATCGTCGACATCTCCGGATGTGAGAGGTCGAGGTCGGCGGCGGCACACAGCGCGACAGCGGCGGCCGCAAAGCCGGATGCCGAGGAGCCAAAGCCGATGTTCGTCGGGAAGTCGTTGACCGACTCGAAGCGCACGCGCTCGTCGATGCCCGCGAGTTCGCGGACCCGGTCGACGACGCCACGGATGCGGTCGGCGCCGTGGCCCTCGAGCACCTCGCCGTCGACCACGTACCGGTCGGCATCCAGAGCCGAATCGAACTCGACGGTGGTCTTGGAGTGACTCGGCGCGGTACAGACGGAAATCGAGTCGTGGTAGGGAAGCCGCAACTCGTGGTCGAACATCCCGTGGTACTTGACGATGCCCTGAATCGGGTGGGCCTTGGCGGTCGCTTTCATACCCGCAGGTCCGGCGGAGGCGCCTTGGCAGTTTCGTTGTCCGCTCTCTCGTCGGCACGCCCGTGTATTTCGGAAAACCGCCAGACAGCAGTCGTATCCATTGACGAAAGACACTTAAGTCGGTGTCGTCTACGATAGGGTGGACTCAGGTCGGGCGGTTAGGCCCCGCTCGCTACCCGCGCTATGGTCTTTAGCGGGGACCGAATCCGGGGTTCGTCTGGCCCGACCAGTACGGGCCCCGCAAGCCAACGTCGAAGCCTCGTCCTACGAGGGCAGCGGTCCGGGTGCTGGCGTCTGCAAGGACGTTCAGGCCAGGTTAACCGTGGGTAATCCGTCAGGCACGGAAGTGAGCAGCGGGCCCACGGACAGCTGTCGCCCGTAGGGTCGCGGGGCTGAGGAGGCAAGCGGGACTCCCCGTATTGGAACGGCCAGGCAACCCCCGGCGTCCAACCATTCATCTCGAACTTTTTGCACGGCGAGCCTTCGGCTCGCCGGCAAAAACTTCGATGAAAAAGACACTGCGGCCCTCCCTACGGTCGGGCCTTGGTCCCGCGCCTCACTTCGTTCGGCGCGGCGGAACCGCGAGCACGCCTTCGGCGTGCTCGCGGATGCTTAACCACGTATTCTGCTGCGGTTAGCTACGAAGAGTCATTTAAATTAGCCGCAGCGCTCGCGCATACCAGCCGCCAGCGACGGGGACCAGCACCGACACCGCGGCGAGCGCCCAGCGGTGATATTCGAGGACGACACCGGTCGTCAACGGGCCGGCGAGTGGGTCATCGGTCGCCAACTGGAGCGGTACCTCGGCGGGCACGGTGACGGCCCACAGAAGCGAGATGAGGAAGACGACGAAACCGAGACCGACGCCCGCGCCTGCGGCCGTTTCGGGGTCGGTTCGGTCCTTGAGGCCCGCGGCAAAGATGATGATGCCAGCCAACGCCATCAGGCCGGCCGCCCACGGGGTCGGGGTGCCGGCGCCGTAGTAACTCGAAATCGCGGCGCTGTCGGCGACGATGAGATACGGGACGACGAGGAGAACGACCACGAGCAACGACGCGACGATGCCGAGTTGCGGTGCGGCGCGACGGCTATCCATATCGGGAATCCGTCGCCGGGCGCCTTAACGCCCGTGGATACGCTGCGACACCGCAAGGCACACCACCACGGCCGCCGATATACGGGTATGGGACTCGGAGGCGCGACCAAGAAACTCCAGAAAGTCGCCGACATGGGCGACGAACTGTACAGCAAGATCAACGAACTCCGCGAGCAAATCATCGAGATGCGCGAGACGGTTCAGGACACGAACCAGCGGGTCGACACCCTCGAGAACAAACTCGACCAGCAGGGCGCCATCCTCGAAGCCCTCGCAGAAAAGGAGGGTCTCAACGTCGACGAACTCCTCACCGAAGTCGCCATCGAGGAGGCCGAACCCGCGGTGACGAAAGCCGAGGACGGCGTCGACGACGCCGAATCAGGTACCGGCACCGGCAGCGGCGAGTAACTACTTCAGGCGGTTATACTCTACTTTCAGACACTTGTCTTCGACGTATTTCCGGCCGGATTCCTCGACGCGCTCGCCGGCCTCGGAGTCACGGATTCCGAGTTGCGTCCAGACGACCTCGACGTCGTCACGCTCCAGCACCTCGTCGACGATGTCGCTGACTTCCTCGCTCGGCCGGAAGATATCGACCATGTCGATTTCTTCCTCGACCTCCACGAGGGAGTCGTATGCCTCCTTGCCGAAGATTTCGTCGGCGTAGGGATTGATGGGAATGATTTCGTAGCCCCGCTCCAGCATGAACTTCGGAATCGCGTGGGCGTCCTTCTGGGGCGTCGTCGAACACCCGACGACGGCGATGGTATCGACATCGAGTGCGTCTCGGAGTTCGTCGTCGCTCTCGACAGGCATACCAGAGGGGAGGGTCGGCGCAGCAAAAACCTACACGACGACGGCAAGCCGTCCGACGACGAACGCGACTGCCGCAGCGAACATCGACGCCTTGAGCCACTTTTGCCCCGTCGTCGGGTCCTCGAAGGACCGGTAGGTCGCGACGGCCATCGCGACGACTGACGGCACCAGCGCGACGAGATACACCGGCCCGAAGATATCGAGCACGTACGGCGCTGGACTGGCGAGAATCGCCGCCGCGACGAAGGCCGCCGCCACGTACAGCGCTCGCCGTTCGCCGATGGCGATTGGCAGCGTGTTCAGTCCCTCCTCGCGGTCCCCCTCGACGTCCTCGACGTCCTTGACGATTTCACGCGCCATCGTCGCACCCGCGGCGAGCGCGAACAGCACGAGCACCGCGACCAGACTCCCGCCAACGGCGGCGCCGCCGTAGAGGAACGTACTCCCCGTCAGCGCCGCCACCAACGCGTTGCCGACGCCCGGCATACCCTTGAAAACCTCCGTGTAGGCGACCAAGCCGACGAGGTTGATAACCGCGATAGCGATTGCCAATGGTGGCAACAGCAGCGTCAGTGCGACTGCGCCGCCGAAAAGGGCGACACTGAATGCCAAGGCGCCACGTGGGGAGACCGCACCCCGAGGGATGGGACGGTCCGGCTGGTTGATGGCGTCGATTTCCCGGTCGAAGTAGTCGTTGATGGCGTTACCGCCGCCGGTCGCGAGTACCGTCGCCACCACGGCGAACGCCGTCGGCAGGGGCGCGTTCAAGCCGCCGGCTACGAACGCGCCGATAAAGGTCAACCCGCCCGCGGCGATAGAATTTCCGGGGCGCGTCAACTCCACTAACCCACGCACCTGCACCATATTTCGGGGTCCGACGCCGACCGCTTGAAGCCACCGGAACTTCGCCCGAATGAACAGGGTTAAGAGCACGACTCCAGTTAGGTACGGGTGCGGGCGCTTAGCTCAGCTTGGACAGAGCACTTGGCTTCGGACCAAGATGCCGCGGGTTCAAATCCTGCAGCGCCCATTCTTTTGCCACACGTTTCGACGCTAATCCCGAATGATGGAGAAACCGACTTGTATCTCCTTCGCCAAGAGGAGTCGAGATGAGTAGACGGGAAGGCGGGACCGATTCGCAGGACACCCGCGAGGTTATCATGGAAGCGACCTTCCGGGCGCTGAGCAAGCACGGGTACAAGGACCTGCGAGTCCGCGATATCGGCGAGGAGATGGACGTCTCCCGACAGCTGATTCACTACCACTTCGACGGGAAGTACGACCTGCTGTCGTCGTTTCTGGAGTACGTCATCGACCAGTACGAGGGCAGCGTCGAAGTCGACGAACAGACGGGCCCTCGTGCGGAACTCGATGCCCGAATCGACCGGTGTCTGTTCGGCCCGGAGTTCGACGAGTTCTCCCACTGGGACCGGATGAAGGTCTACCACGAACTCTACGCCTACGCCCGGAACGACGAGGACCATCGGGAACTCTTCGACGAGCATTACGACAGGCTCCGCGGAAGCATCGTCTCGGTCATCGAGGTCGGCATCGAGCAGGGTGAGTTCCGCGAGGTGAACGCCAAGCGGATGGGGCAACTCATCACCGACGTGATTCATGCGGCCAGAGAGCGACGCATCGCGCTGGGCCACGACGACGCCCCGGAAGAGGCCCGGCAGGCCATCGACGAGTTCATCCTCGATTCGCTGTATCCGCCCCAGTAGCGACTCACAGCGGAGACCCCTCTGAAAGGCGGAATATCACGTTGTACGACAGAGAACGAACGGCCGGTAGAATACCCAAATTGCGTGATGCCACTCGCTAGAGCTTACTGCGGGGCCGTCCGATTCAGAGTTCCAGGACGTCCGAGGGCATATCGAAGTCGTGGTAGTATTCGCCCTTCTCCTTCGAGAGGATGTCGAGGACGGCAGCGGAGCCGTCGCCGGCGGCGATGGCGGCCTGCCACTTCTCGGCGCGGCCCATCGCGCCGGTCGCGTAGACGTTTTCGACGGACGTCTCCATGTCGAGGTTCACGTCGACGACCTCCTCGTCGGTGAACGCACAGCCGAGTGCTTCGGCGAGGCTACGGTCGCCACCGGTCGCGAGAACGACGTACGTCGCGGTGTATTCCTCGTCGTCAGTCGTCACGACGAACCCGTCGTCGGTCTGCTCGACGTCGGTGACCTCCGCGTCGTGGAGCGTCGCGCCGCGGTCGCGGGCCTGCCCGCGCGCGATGGTGAGGAACTCGTCGCCGCTGATGCTCCGAATGCCCGGGTAGTTGAACAGGTGGGCCTTGTGCATCCACGACTCGTCGGTGTCGAAGAGGACGGTCTCGAGGTCGTTTTTCGCCGCGAACTGTGCTGCACTCAGGCCGGCGGGACCCCCGCCGACGACTGCTACGTCTACCATACAATCTGTTATTGCTCGCTCGGGGAAGTAGTTTACCATCTGGTAAAGAGCGAGTCACATGCGGTTTCCGACGAGGAGGAAGAAGAGGCCCGAACCCGCGGATAATGATTCGTCGTCGTTCCCGGCAACAGGGGCCTACGCGACGGTGTAGGCGTCGTCGCGCCGTTCGACGAAGGCGGCCGCTTCGAGGTCCGAGAGAATCGGCAACAGCGTCAGCAGACGGAGGTCCAGCGCCTCGCGCAGTTCGTCGGCGGTCGCCGCCCCGTATTCGCGGAGGTACAGGTACACCAGTTTCTTCCGTTCGGTCGGGAGTTCGTCGAGGGTCATATCCGGGCCAAGGAATCGACTATTCCTAAACCTTTCTACGACAGTTGTCGAACCTCGCGAGTGAGGCGCACTCACAGCGACAGCGCCATCACGACGGCGTGGTCCTCGTCGTCCGTGACGGTAAACCCGACGTCGTCGTACAGCTGCCGCGCGGGCTCGTTTTCATGTTCGACCAGCAGCCAGACGTTGTCGACGCCCTGGTCTTTACCGTAGGCAAGCAGCGCCTCGACGAGGTGCGTGCCGATGCCGGCGTGGTGGTAGTCCTGATGGATGAACACGGCGAGTTCGTGGTTGGTGTGTTCGTCTTCGACGAGGACCGCCTGTCCGATGGCTCGCTCGTCGTCCCACGCGAGGACGCAATAGCCGTCGAGAATCCGGCCCTGCCACGTTCGAATCCGGGACTCCCGTATCGGTGGAACCCCGAGGGACCGCTCCGCGGGGTCGAAAGCAAGATACATATCAACGAGTGCTTCCCGTTCGTCATCGACGGGATCGTTACCGAACGTACGGAGTGCAATCGCACGGCCCTCGTCGTCCTCGAAGTCGACCGGCGGCGCGTGCCGCGACCGCCCGAGAGTCAGTCGCGGAAAACGGCCCGTATACATGGAGACGAGGTTCGATGGGCGCGTCCGTAAACGCTCCCCCGCTCGGAAACGTCGCGGTCACCCCCGGTCGTCCATCGGCCGTCCACAGCGCTCGCACTCACAGAACGGCCCCGTGGCACACTCAACCGCGTGCCCGACGGTGTGGCAGACGAGGACGACGCCACCGGCGAAGACGGCTCCCGTCGTTCCGAGCGCGGCGAGAGCCACCGCGATGGAGACGCCAAGCACGGCCTGCAACACCACGAACACGACAACTCCGACGAGAACCGCAAGGGCACCGAGTACCCGACGCTGGGTAGTCACCGACCCGCCGTCGCCCAGTATCGGCGGGAAGCGGCCCTCATCGTCCGGTTCGCTGTGCGCCATGTCACGCCAACACACGCCCGCGTCGGACAAGTACGTTTCCCCGCAACCGGCAGGGGCGGGCGAGGGAACCAAGGGTTTAGGCCCATGAGCCCCGAAACGGCTGATATGCCCGACGTAGAAGTGTCGTTGCCGGACCGCATCGACAGCGAGATCGACCGACTCATCGAACAAGGCGAGTTCCTCAACCGCGAGCAGGCGGTCGAAGAACTGCTCTCGATGGGCGTCTCCGCGTACGCACCGACCGAGGAAGAGGACGATGAGGAGAAGCTCTTCACCCAGATGACCGACGACCAGCAGGACCCCGCCGCCCGACAGGACGACGAAGGCGACGAGTACACGCTCTAACCCCGCCGGCCCAGTTTATGTCCGTCGGCGTCGACTGTCGAAGCGGATTTTGAAATCGCGGACTCGCTCGAATCCAACAGTCACGGCTTCGACCCTCGGCACCCTTATTCTCCGTCCGCCTCCGTCTCGCGGGGCACGAACCGAACCACGATATCCCGGTCCGGCTGGAGATTGATGGCCGAATCGACGCCGACCTCCGGCGCCGCGTGTGGGTCCTCGACGTCGGGGCCGGCGAACTCGATGCGGTGGGTCGCGAGCATCGTCGCCAGCACCGTCGTTGCCTCCGTCGTGGCGATGGCCTCGCCGAGACAGGCGTGGCGGCCGCCCGAGAAGGGGAAGTAAGCGAACGGCGGCCGGCCGTTGTCGCCCTCGAACCGAGAGGGGTCGAACGTCTCGGGGTCGTCCCACCAGCGTTCGTCGCGGTGGACGACGTAGGGACTCGTCAGCACGTGGCTGCCGGCCTCGATATCGATGCCGTCGAATTCGACCGACTCGTCGACGGTGCGGCCGAAGACCGGCAGCGAGGGGTAGAGTCGGAGCGTCTCCTTCCAGACCCGCTTGGTGTAGGGGACCGACTCCAGAAACGCCGCTCCCTCGACGGGGTGGCAGGCGTCGGCGCGTTCGGGGCCCTCCTCGCCGATGGCCTCGGGACCGGACAGCAGCGTCGTCGCCCGGGCCTCCTCGTGGATGCGCTCCTGTGCTTCGGGGCGGGCCGCAAGCAGGTAACAGGCCCATGTCAGGCCGGCACTCATCGTTGCGTGGCCGGCGATGAGCAGGCCCATCACCTCCTGTCGGAGCGCTGCCGGCGGGATGCGCTCGCCGGTGACCGGGTCGCGGCGCCGGAGCCACTCGCCGAGGGCGTCGTCGAAGACCAGCGGCGTCCGCTCCCGGCGGGCGACGACGTCGCTGGCGGCCGCCTGAAGGGTTTCGACGGCCTCGGTCGTCCGGCGCTCGTGGCGGCCGGTCAGCCGGATGTGCGGATTGACACCGAGCGGCCGGTGGACCCACCCCGGCAGCGGCACCCGGTCCGGTAACTGCCGGGTCACGTAACTGGTGACGAGATGGAGTTGGCGGCGCTTGAACAGCGACCGTAGCGTGTGAACCGCCTGAATCACCTCGGCCTCGTGGGCGCGCATATCCCGGCCGAAAAGCGAGACGCCGAGCAACCGGAGCGTCAGTCGACGCATGGCGGGCAACAGCCGGACGCCGTCGCTTTCGGGCGTCCAGACGCGAGCGCCGTCGGGCACCGATGAGGGGTCGCCCGCGCTCACCTGCCCCGGCAGGCCGTCGGCGAACTCCCCGAGGGTGGCCAGCGTCGTCTCGGCCAGTTCCGGGACGTGTTCCTGGGCCGCCTCCTCGCCGAACTCGGTGCCGACCAGACGGAGTCGCTGCGTCCACGACCCCTCCTCGCTGTCCGAATGGAGGCTGACGATGCTGTTGCGGACGACGCGACTGAAATCCCGCGACCCGGGTACGTCGAGGGCTCGAAACGACGATGGGTGCGACTGGAGGACGTACTGGATGTCCTCGGGGTTCGACAGGAGGTAGACATCCGAATCCAGCGCCGGGTGGAGCGGCGGCACCGCGACGACGTCGCCGTAGCGCTCCCGAAGCCTCTCGGCGACGACCACCGGGTCGTCGTTGACGAGCATCGGCACGAACTCGACGAGTTCCGTCAGCGTCGGCCCCGGTTCGCCGCCGTCGCCGCCCGGATTCAGAATGCTCATAGTTGTGTGTTAGCAATACACACGTTTTAATTCGTTGGCCGGCCCCCGATTCGCGAGAAACCGTCGGAAAAGGAAACGTCGCTACCGCGTTACGGCCACGAACCGGCTTCCTCGTAGGCCGAGAGGACGCGCTTGAGGGCGACGACGTAGGCGGCGGTTCGGAAGTTCGGCAGGTCGTACTCCTCGTAGGCGTCGACGAGGCCGTCGAAGGCCTCGACGATGTGGCGTTCGAGTTCGTCGTTGACCTTCTCCTCGGTCCAGTAGAAGCGCTGGCGGTTCTGGACCCACTCGAAGTAGGAAACGGTAACGCCGCCCGCGTTGGCGAGGATGTCGGGGAAGACGTAGACGTCGCGGTCGGTCAACACGTCGTCGGCGTCCGGCGTCAGCGGCCCATTGGCCGCCTCGACGATGACGTCGGCCTCCACGTCCTCGGCGAGGTCCGCGTCGATGGCGTTTTCCAGCGCGGCGGGTACCAGCAGGTCGACGTCGAGGGTCAGCAGTTCCTCGTTGGTCAACTCCCTGGCGGAGTCGCTCTCGAAGTCGGTGACGGCGCCCGTCTCGTTTTTCTTTGCTTTGACCTCGTGGGCGTCGAGGCCGGCCGGGTCGTGGACCGCACCGGAGGAATCGGAGACCGCGACGATATTCGCGCCGAGTTCGTCCTGCAGGAGTTTCGCGGCGATGCTGCCGGCGTTGCCGTAGCCCTGCACCGCGACGGAGGCGCCGGTCATGTCCTTGCCGAGCAGGTCGAAGGCCTCCCGGGCGGTGAGCATCGTCGACCGACCCGTCGCCTCGACGCGGCCACGGGAGCCACCCGATTCGATTGCTTTCCCGGTGACGACGCCGGGTTCGGTCGTGTTCTCCAGCGTCTCGTAGGTGTCTTTGATCCAGTTCATCTCCCGCTGGCCGGTGTTGACGTCCGGGGCGGGGATGTCCCGGTCCTCGCCGATGAGGGGCCGCAGTTCCTCGGCGAAGGCGCGGGTGATACGTTCGAGTTCGGTCTCGGAGTACTGATGAGGGTCGATGACGATGCCACCCTTCCCGCCGCCGTAGGGGATATCGACGACCGCGCATTTATAAACCATCCAGCCGGAGAGCGCCTTTACCTCGTCGCGGGAGACGCCCGGATGATAGCGGATACCGCCCTTATAAGGGCCTCGGTCACCGTTGAACTGGGAGCGGTACGCACGGAACACGCCGATGTCCCCATCGTCTAGTTCGACCGAGAGGTTCGTCTCCAGTACACGTTCGGGGTTTTTCAGGCGTTCGAGCGTGTCCGCACCGATATCAAGATAGGCGGCGGCGTCGTCTATCTGTTCCTGCAGACTCTCGAAGGGATTGACATCCTCGGCCATACCTGCACGGTCGTTCAGTCAGCGCTTAAGCGTGGCGACTCAATATAAATAAATATTGATAACGTTCCTGAGATTTATGCCGAACCGGGCGGGGCCGGTCACTCCTCGGCGGCGCGATACCGTTCCATGATGCGTTCGGCGCGGGCGATAAGCGGGGCGTCGATCATCTCGCCGTCGACGCGAAACACCCCTCGCTCCTCGTCGTCGGCCTCCTCCCGGGCGTCGAGGACGCGCTCGGCCCATTCGACATCCCCCTCGTCGGGCGTAAACGCCTCGTTGATGACCGGCACCTGCCCGGGATGGATAGCCATCTTGCCGCCGTAGCCCAGTTGGGCCGCGAAGGCCGTCTCCTCGGCCAGTCGGTCGGTGTCCTCGATATCGGTAAAGACCGTATCGATAGCGTCGATATCGGCCGCGCCTGCTGCGAGGACGACGTGCTGGCGGGCATACGAGACCTCCTCGCCGGATTCCGTGCGAGTCGCCCCGATGTCCGCCGAGAGGTCCTCGGCACCGAACGCGACCGCATCGACCGCGGGCGTGGCTGCTATCTCCTGTGCGTTGAGCACGCCGGCGGCCGACTCACACAGCGCGAACACCGGCAGGTCGTAGCCGTGTTCGCGGACCAACTCGTCCATCTCGCGGACGCCCGCCGCCGACTCGGCTTTCGGTACCATCACCGCGTCGAGACGGGGGTCGCCGGCCAGCGCGGTTTCGAGGTCCGCATCGGCCGTCGCGGGGTCGGCGTTGACGCGGAGACACACCTCACAATCGGGGTCGAATCCCGGGTCCGTCAGGACGTCGTTGACCGCCTCGCGGGCCTGGGCCTTCCGGCCGGGGGCGACGGCGTCTTCGAGGTCGAAGACGACCGTATCCGCGCCCGCGTTCGGGGCCTTGTGCATCAACGCCGGCTGGTCGGCAGGCGAGAAAAGTACGCTTCTGCGGGCCATGTCCGGAGCAACGAACGGCCGCCTTGTAAAGAATCAGGCCGAAAAGAGGGGGGTTGCGGTTACAGCCGCCGGCTGGCGAGCAGCGCCACCGCCAACAGCGCGAGAGCCGTTAGGACGGCGAAGGCGATGCCACCCTCACCAGCGGAGCCGTCGGGTTCGGTGGTGGCGGTGTTCTCGCTGGCGTCGGAGGCCGCGGCTTCATCCGCGCTCGCGTCATACACCTCGTAGACCGAGTACGGACTCGTCATCGAATCGTTCGCGTTGGGCGCCTCGTCGCCCAGCCGTTCCTGGCCGGAGACGGCGATGTAGTGTCTGAGGTCCTCGGTCAGTTCCGCGTTGCCGGGGCCGAGCTGGACGAGCCACACCGCATCGACCGTGAAGCTCGTCCGGTTGTCGTCGACGTCGAACGTCACGCGCACCGTCGTGTTGCCGTCGTTCTGGTTGACGTTCTGGTCGACGAGCGTGGCGTTGTGCACCTCGCTGTCGTTGACCCGGACGTTCAGGCTATCGAGGTCGAAGTCGGCCGCCTCGAGACTCGTGACGTTGATGTAGATGTCAACCTCGTCCTGCCCGGGGTCGGTGTTACTGACCTCCAGGTCGTAGATTGGCTGCTCGGTGCTCTCGACCGTGATGTGGCCCGCGTCGGCGTCGGTGATTTCGGGGGTGTCGGGCGTTGGTGTCGGCGTCGGGGTGGGAGTCGGCGTCGCCGTGTCAGTATCGCTTCCACCGCCGCTGTCACCACCACCGCCGGAGTCGCTCTCGGTCGGCGTCGGGGTGGGTGTCGGCGTCGCCGTCGACGTAGACGACGTCTCCGTCGGCGTGGATGTGGACGTTTCCGTCGGCGTCGACGTGGACGTTTCCGTCGGCGTCGGCGTGGATGTCGCAGTCGGCGTCGGTGTGCTCTCGGAAATCGAAAGCGTTCCACTCGACGTATCGGATGCCGACTGCGGGTTCACGATGAACTCGATTTGGTAGTCGCCCGCGTCCGGGTTCTGGACGTCGGCGTACTCGGCGATGACGTGGTCGCCATCGGTGAGGTCGTAGGACCCACCAAGGTTGATTTCGAGCGTTTCACCGTTGTTCGACGAACTGACACCCTGTACGTCGTTGCTGACGTCGGTTTCGATGCTCCCGTCGTCGTCGGTGTCGATACCGATACGCTGGATGTCGTTCTCGCCGACGTTGCTGACGTCACCGTTCTGACCGGTGGCCTGATAATCGACGTTGAGCCCGTTCAACGACGAGCCGCCGGCGTCCGACCCGACGGACGCCACGACGGTGTGGGTCGAGGTGTCGCCAGGGGTGTCCGGTTCGGCCGTAATAGAGGCACTCGATGCGCTACCGACGAACGCGAACGTGCTCGCCACGACAAGCACGGCGAGCAGTACGCTGAGTGTTGTTTTCCGGTTCATGAATGGAAATCACAGGGTTGGCTCCCTGAAATGTTCAACCGCACGTTATGATTGAAAAGAGACAACAGTATACGGATTAGGCCAAACAAATTAGGTATATCTTCGCTGCCCCGGCACCTCCGATATCGTTTTGCGTCTGCCCGCCGTCGGCCGGTCCATGCCCGGACTGTACTACGAGGAGTTCGAGGTCGGCGAGACCATCGAACACGACAAGCGACGCACGATAAGCGAGGCCGACAATCAGCAGTTCTGCGACATGACGATGAACCAGCAACCGCTCCATCTGGACGCGGATTTCGCCGCCGACACCCAGTTCGGCGACCGGCTCGTCAACGGCCTCTACACGATGAGTCTCGCCGTCGGCCTCTCGATTCCCGATACGACGGACGGCACCATCGTCGCCAACCTCTCCTACGACAACGTCGAGCACCCCAACCCCGTCTTCCACGGCGATACCGTCTACGCACGGACCACCGTCACCGACAAGCACGAGACCTCCGACGGCGAGCGCGGCATCGTCGAGATGCACGTCGAGGCCTATAAAGCCGAATCCGACGGCGAGGATACCCTCGTCTGTGAGTTCGACCGGACCGCGCTGTCGCTGAAGAAGCCGGAGTAATCGCGGAATCGCCGCGGGTATTTATAATGGACGGCCGATAACGGCGGCGTATGGCCGATCCCTCCACCGGTTCGCCGTCGCTCGATTGGTTGACGCTGGACGACGACGAGGAACTCCTGTGGTCGAGCCGTCCTCACCGGAGTAGCGTCGTCCCCGCACTCGTCGTCGGGATTCCGCTTTCCTTCGTCCTCATCGGCATCCCCATCGTCCTCGGGGCGTATCTCACCTATCAGAACACCCACTACGTCGTCACCGACGCCGGCCTCTACAAGAAGACCGGCATCCTCTCTCGGGACGTACAGAAGATCGGCTTCGACAAGGTCCAGAACACCTCCTACAGCCAGTCGGCCGTCGGCGGCTACTTCGGCTACGGCAACGTCGACGTCTCGACGGCCGGCGGCAGCGGCGTCGAGATGCGCTTCCGGTCGGTCCCGAACCCCGCGGACGTCCAGCAGCGCATCAACAAGCGCGTCAAATCGAAGGAACCGGCGACCGACGACAAAAGCGAGGTCCTCGAAGACGTGCTGACGGAACTCCGGGCCATCCGCGCCGAACTCGAAGAGCGATGACCGACGCGTGGCTGACGCCCGAACCCGGCGAAACCGTCGAGTGGGAGGCCAGTCCACGGCTGATGCGCGCCCTCCCGGCATTCCTTATCAGCCTCGCGCTCGTCGTCGGGGCCGTCGGCGGTGCCGTCGTGGTCGACCGTCTCGCGGTCGCCGGTCTGTTCGTGGCACCGCTTCCCGGAGCGTACGCCTACCTCCGGGTCGTCAACACCCGGTTCGTGCTCACGAACCGCGCTCTGTATCGGAAGACCGGCATTCTCGGGGTCGACGTACGGACCGTCGAACTCGACCGCGTCCAGAACAGCAAATCCTCACAGGGCATTCTCGGAACCGCCTTCGGCTACGGGAGCGTCACCGTCGACGTCGCCGGCGGTTCCGACCTCCGGTATTTCGACATCTACGACCCCGACGAGGTCCGTGCGGATATCGAACGCCTCGCTGGCGGCAGCAACGAGATCCCGGGCACCATCGAGCAGTGGCGCGAGGTCCGCGAGGAACTGCGGGCGATTCGCCGCCTGATCGATGGTCAGCCGAAATAGGCGTCGTAGTCGACGGACACGTCCGTCTCGATGTTCGGAAACATCTCGTCGAGTACGGACGCGACGTCCGCGACCGGCGAGGGGTCCGACCGCGCGAACGCGTCGTCGGTCGCCCACGCGAAGGCGACGTCCCAGTCCGAACCGACGAGGAAGACCGCCCGTTTCGGCGGCCCGTAGTGGCCTTCCCACTCCTCGTGGCGGACGCCGTAGTAGTCGGCCGCGCTCCCGCCGTCGCCGAGCAGGGCCATCGGCAGGTCGTACTGGTCGGCGTAGGACGACGCCGCGTAGATGCTATCCATCGAGATACCCCACACCCGGAGGCCGTCGGCGTCGTGCCACCCGGCGTCCCGAATCGCCGCCAGTTCCGCGGTCGCCGTCGGCAGAAACGTCGCCGGGAAGAACCACAGCAGCACGGCGTCGCCGGCCTCGATAGCCCGAAAGAGTTCGTAGACGTCCGGTTCACCCCGCTCGATGCCCGGGAGCGCGAAATCCGGGGCTTTCTGACCCTGCTGAATCATACGCGAAGGTCGTCCGGGACGGCCTTGGCGCTGCCGGTCGTGGCGTCGTGAGGTGTGGTATCATGAAAGCAAGAAGACGTAAATACGGCGGCCGACTCCCTACGAGGGAGTATGTACACCACCGTCATCGACGCTGGGGCGTCGCTCGTCGCCCAGTACGGGGTTTTCGCCCTGCTGGTCGTCTTCGCCCTGGAGGGTGCGCTCGTGGGGAAGGTCATTCCCACGCGCACGCTGTTCGTCGCCGCGGTGCTGGCTATCGGCACCACGACGGCCGGGATGCTGTCGGTGGCTGCCGCCGCCGTCGCCGGCGCGACGGCCGGACAGGTAGTCCTCTTCGCGCTCGTCCGCCACACCGACGTGGCATCCGACCGGTTCGCAGGCGAGGCCACGGACGAGTCGAGTCGCGTCGCCCGCTGGTTCGACCGCTGGGGACTGTCGGCTGTCGCCCTATCGAACACCCTGCCGGTCGCTCGCGGGACGCTTACCGTTCCGGCGGCGATGACCGACGAGAACGCAGTCCGGTTTTCGGCCTCCTCGATGGTCGGCTCGTCGATCTACGCCTGTGGCCTGCTGGCGGTCGGTGGCGGTATCGAACTGCTGTTGACCATCGCGTAGCCATCGACCGCTCCCTGCGGTTCACTGAACGTTATTTATAAACCAGACGTGGGCGCCGTTGCCGATGTTGCTCACGCGGAGTTGCTGTTTGATTCGGGTACCGTCGGCACGCACGGCGGTCGCCTCGCCGCTCCAAGACGTCTGGTGGTCCAGTTGCGGCAGAACCTCCTCCTCGAAGCGCCTGATTTCGCCCTTCGGGTAGAGGCGGTGCCAGGATTTGCCGATGAGGTCCTCCGGCTGGAGGCCGTAGGTCGCCGCATAGGAGGGGTTGACGAACATGTATCGACCGTCGGTGTCGATGATTCCCACCGACTGTTTGCCGTTGTAGAGCGCCGTAAATGCCTGCATGAGGCGGCTCTCGGCCCGATAGCCTTCGACCGCGTTGATGATGCGGTTGAGCAGCACCCGGTACTGGTCGCTCCCGCGTTTCTTCTGGAGGTAATCGGTCACGTCGTGGGAGATGGCTTCGCTGGCGACTTCCTCGCTCCCCTTGCCGGTAAAGAGGATGAAGGGCACCCGCGGGTCCGCTCGCCGGACGCGTTTCAGGAACTCGATGCCGTTCATCTCGGGCATATCGTAGTCACTGACGATACAGTCGACGTCCTCGTCATCGAAGACCTCCAGTCCCTCGGCCGCGGATCCGGCGGAGATGACGGACACACGGTCGTCCTCGGATTCGAGGAACTCGGCCGCCAGTGCGCCGAAATCCGGGTCGTCCTCGACGTGGAGCAGCCGGATGGTATCCGGAACGAGGGACGGAAGCAGGTCCTGAACGGCACCCATCTCAGGTGTTTCGTCCTGACCTCACAGCAAGAAACTATCGCCTAATTCACTCGGCGAACCGCGGTCGGCCGGTCAGAGAACGGTGCCGTGTTTCTTCGAGGGCCGGTCCTTCTCGACGTCCTCGTAGAAGCGGAACCGCGTGGCCAACTCCTCTCGCAGGCTGGACGGCGGGATGATTTCGTCGATGACGACTTCGCTGGCCATCCGCCGGACGTCGATGTCCTCGCGGTACTCCTCGCGGAGTTCTCGTTCCTTCTCCTTGCGCTCTTCCTCGTCGTCGATTTCGGCGAGTTTGCGGGCATAAACGGCGTTGATGGCCGCCTCGGGGCCCATAATCCCGATTTCGCCGGAGGGGAGCGCGATGGTCGATTCGGGGTCGTAGGCCGGCCCGGACATGGCGTAGATACCGGCGCCGTAGGCCTTCCGGACGACGACGCTCTGTTTCGGCACCGTCGCCTCGCTGGTGGCGTAAATCATCTTTTTGCCCTTTTCGAGGATGCCCTCCTTTTCGACCTGTGAGCCGGCCATGAAACCGGGCGTGTCACAGAGATACAGCAGCGGGATATTGTAGGCGTCACACTTCCAGACGAACTGGGCGGCCTTCTCGGCGGCATCGGGGAAGATGGCACCCGCGCGTTCGGCCGGCTGGTTGGCGACGATGCCGACCGGACTGCCGTCGAGATGGGCAAAGCCCGTCAGGATTTCGGGGCCGTAGTCGGGCTGGAGTTCGAAGAAGGAATCCCGGTCGACGACGCGGTCGATGACGTCGTGCATGTCGTAGCCCTTGTTCGGTTCCTGCGGGATGACCGAGTCGATGCCGTTGGGCTGGTATTTCGGCGGCTTCGAGGCGACCTCGGGTGGGTCCTCGTCGCTGTTGTTCGGGAGGTACTGAACGAGTTGGGCGACCAACTCGCGGGCGTGTTCCTCGTCGCGAGCGATAAGGTCGGCACTGCCGGATTCGGTGGTGTGGACCTTCGGACCGCCCAGCGTATCGAGGTCGATGTCCTCGCCGGTGACCATCTTCACCATCCGCGGCGAGGCGATGGCCATCGAGGACATCCCCTCGACCATGACGGTGAAGTCGGCGAAGACGGGCGTGTAGGCGGCCCCGGCGATACACGGCCCATAGAGGACACAGATCTGCGGGACGCGACCCGAAAGCCGCGAGTGGTTGTAGTAGTACTTCCCGATGCCCTCGCGGTTGGCGAAGAAGCCGGTCTGCTGGTCGATGCGGCCGCCCGAGGAGTCCATCAGATACAGCACCGGCTTGCCCGTCTTGAGGGCGCGCTGCTGCATCCGGAGGAACTTCTCGACGCCCTTGGCGGCCATACTGCCGCGTTTGACCGTGTAGTCGTTGGCCATGAAGTGGACGTCCCGGCCCTCGAACTCCGCGCCGCCGGTGATGAGGCCGTCCGCCGGCAGTTGGTCGTCGGCGTCGAACTCCGCGAACTTGCCGTCCTCGAAGAGGAAGCCGTCGTTGAACCACAAATCGATGCGGTCCCGGACGAAGCGTTTGCCCTGCTCGGGCAGTTGTTCCTTGTACTTCTCGGGGCCGCCCGCTTCGATTGCCTCGATCTGCTCGAGGAGTTCCTCCTCGCGTTCGGTCGGGCCGAGGTCGTCCTCGATTGGCGACTGGTCGGCCTCGCTGGTCGCGGCCGGTTCGTCGGCGTCGCCGATGTAAACCTCCACGTCGGCCTCGGCGTGGGTCGCCATGGCTTGGGCGATGGCCTCGGCCTCCTCGACGCTGGCCTCTCCCGCGATGCGGACTCTCATACACCTATCGTCCAGCGTCGCCACTAAACCGTTTTCCATCACCAGAAACGAACATCGTGTTCTGTGTTTATCAGTTCGTTTAGGGCCGCCTAAACATCGACAACCTCTTTAGGGTAGCCTAAATCTAACCGGATAGGATGAGTCAGGACATCTGTGTCGTCGTCCCCACGATACGGGAGTACGACTGCATGCGGGCGTATTTCGACAACGCTCGGCAACACGATTTCGACCTCTCGCGACTGCACGTCGTCCTCGTCACCGAGGACTTCTGTGAGACCGACGCGATGCGTGAGATGCTCGACGAGGAAGGCGTCTCCGGCGAGGTTTTCGACGGAACGCGCCGTCAGGAATGGTACGACGAGCAGGGCATCTCGGAGTACAGCCACCTCGTACCGGCCGCCAGCCACGCCGAGACGAGTTTCGGTCTGCTGTACATGTGGGCCAACCCGCAGTTCGAGTACGGCTTCTTCATCGACGACGACACCCTGCCGCACGACGAGGACGACTTCTTCGGCCAGCACCTCCGCAACCTCGCCTTCGACGGCGAAATCGAGTCGGTCTCCTCCGACGAGAACTGGGTCAACGTCCTCTACCAGAACCACGACGACCACGGCCTCTATCCGCGCGGATATCCCTACTCCGCGATGCACGAGTCCGTCGAAACCGAGACGACCCACGTCGACAGCGTCGTCGCCTCGCAGGGCCTCTGGACCAACGTCCCGGACCTCGACGCCGTCCGCATCCTCATGGACGGCGACCTGCAGGGGCAGGCCCAGACCCGCACCACGCGCGAGGACTTCACCAACGACTTCGTCGCCGCCGACGGCGACTACCTCACCGTCTGCTCGATGAACCTCGCCTTCGAGCGGGAGGTCATCCCCGCCTTCTATCAGTTGCCGATGGACGACAACCAGTGGGACGTCGGCCGCTTCGACGACATCTGGAGCGGCGTCTTCCTCAAGCGGGCCTGCGACGTTCTCGGCAAGCAGATTTACAACGGCTTCCCGCTGTGTGAGCACAACAAGGCGCCGCGGTCGACGTTCGACGACCTCCACAACGAGGTCGCCGGCCTCGAACTCAACGAACACGTCTGGGAACTCATCGACGGCGTCGGCTCCGATTCCGATTCCTACGCCGGCGTCTTCGAGGCGATGGGCCAGCGACTGGCCGACGGCGACTTCGAGGAGTACCAGAACGGCGCGTTCTTCAACCACGTCGGCGAGTACATGCTCGATTGGCTGGACTGTCTCGACCAACTGGAATCGGCACGCGTCCCCGCCGCGGCGGACGACTGAAACGACGCTTACAAACACGCCACAATCGACCCACACAACAATGACTGAACGACCATATTTCAACGACGCACAGAGTCGCCGTCGGTTCCTCGTGACCGCCGGGACGGCCGGTGCGGTCGGCCTCGCCGGCTGTTCCGACGTCCTCCCCGGCGGCAATGGCAACGGCAACGGTGAGGACCCGCCCGTCGGCCAGATCGGTTCCGGCCGCGAGGGCCGTTCGCCCGGCGGCGTCTCCATGGAGGAGATGCCCGACCTCGAAGGCGAACTGACCGTCTACTCCGGCCGCGGGGAGTTCCTCGTCGGCGAGCTCGTCGAGTACATCGAGAGCCTCTACGACGACTTCACGCTCAACATCCGCTACGGCGGCTCGACCGACCTCGTCAACCAGATTATCAACGAGGGCGAGGGTACGCCCGCCGACGTCTTCTACTCTGTCAACTCCGGGTCCCTCGGCGCACTCGCTTCCGAGGGCCGTACCCAGCCCCTGCCCGACGAGGTGCTGGATTTCGTTCGCGAGGAGTTCCACACCGACGAGTGGGTCGGCACCTCCGGTCGCGCGCGGACGGTCCCCTTCAACACGAACGCACTCTCGGAAGGAGACCTCCCCGACGACATCATGGAATACCCCGACGTCGACGCCGACCTCGGGTGGGCGCCGTCCTACGGCTCCTGTCAGGCGTTCGTGACCGCGATGCGCCTCCTGGAGGGCGAGGAGGCCACCAAGCAGTGGCTCGAAGGCGTCCTCGATGCGGGCATCACGAGCTACCCCGACGAGTTCGTCGCCTGTCAGGCCATCGCCGACGGCGAAATCGACGCCGCGTTCACCAACCACTACTACATCCAGCGCGTCCTCGATGGCTCGCCGGACGCGCCCATCGCGACCTCCTTTACCGAGGGCGACGCCGGCGCGATGTTCAACGTCGCCGGCGCGGCCGTCACCGACGCCGCCTCCGACGCCGACCTCGCCTCGAACTTCGTCCGTCACCTCCTGTCCGGCGAGGCCCAGGACTACTTCGCCCGCACCACCTTCGAGTACCCGCTCATCCCGGGCGTCGAACCCATCGGCGACCTGCCGACCATCGACGAACTCGACGTGCCGGACCTCGACCTCACCCAGCTTTCGGACCTCGAACCGACCATCGACCTGATGCGCGAGGCCGGCGTCAACATCTGACGTGATGGACGCGGGTCGGGACAGGCTGGAAACCCTCGTTCGCGGCGCGGGCGCCCGCGAACGACTCCTCGCCGCCGCCATCGCCGTAGCCGCCGGTCTCTTCACGTTCCTCATCGCCGCGACGATTTTCAAGTATCACTCCATCAACCACGACGAGGGCGTCTACCTCCAGCAGGCCTCGATGATTCTGGCGGGGCAACTCGAACTCCACGCCGGCGAACTCGCCGACGCTTTCCACCCCTGGTTCTTCATCGAGGACGGGGGCCGTCTCTACCCGAAATATCAGCCCTATCCTGCCGTCCTCTTTGCCGCGGCTATCGGTCTGTTCGGCGAACCGCGGGTCGCACTGGCAGCCGTCGCGGCCGCCAACGTCGCCCTCGTCTATCTGCTGGCAAGCGAGGCCCTGGACCGACGGGTCGGCGTCGTCGCCGCCGCCGTCTTCGCCGCCGCGCCGCTTTCGGTCGTCACCACCTCCGTCTTCCTGCCCTACGCCCCGACGACGATGCTCAATCTGACCTTCGCAGTCCTGTATTTACGGGGCGTTCGAAGGGGCCACCTCCCGAGCGCTCTCGGCGCCGGCCTCGCTATCGGACTGGCCTTCTTCGGCCGGCCATACACCGCCGTCCTCTTCGCGACGCCGTTCATCCTCCATGCGCTGGTCGCTGTCGTCGGCTCGCTCCGCGCCGACGGATTGCAGCCGTTTCCCGACGCGCTCCGTCGGAACCTGCTCACGGCGGCCGGCGGCCTCTCGGGCGTGGCGCTGACGCTTGCGTATAACGTTCGGATAACGGGCGCTCCCTTCCGGTTTCCCTACGCCGTCTTCGCTCCGGAGGACGGCCCCGGTTTCGGCCACCGGCAGATTCTCGGCCACTCGCTGGAGTACACCCCCGAACTGGCCGTCGAGACCAACGCCTACGTCCTCTGGTATTTCGTCACCCGATGGTTCACGCTGGGGTCGGTCGGCACTGTCTGTGCGCTCGCCGGCGTCGCCCTCGTCGCGTACCGACTCCGGAGTGCGGCCGATTCGGTCGTCCCCGATATCGAATCGCCCGCCGCGTGGACGCTCGGCGGCGTCCTGCTTTCCGTGCCGCTCGGCAACATCGCCTTCTGGGGCAACTACAATATCCTCGGGGACATGACGGACCCGACGGACGGATTCATCTCGCAGTTCGGGCCGTTCTATCACTTCGATCTGCTCGTCCCGCTCTCGGTTTTCGCGGCCGTCGCCCTCGTCGCAGGGTATCGCTTCGCGAGACGCCGACTGGCCGCCGGCTACTCGCCCGAGAAGGCCCGCGTCGCCCTCGCTATTGCCCTCGTCCTCACGCTTCCGGTGGTCGGCGTCGCCAACGCCGGCCTCGTCAACGAACCGCTGGAACGACACGCCGCCTACACCGACAAGTACGAGGCGGCCTACGAACCCTTCGAGAACGAATCGTTCGACAACGCCCTGGTGTTCGTCCCGACACCGTACGGCGAGTGGCAGAACCACCCCTTCCAGTCGCTCCGCAACGACCCCGGCTTCGACGGCCCCGTCGTCTACGCGCTGAACCGCGACCCCGGCGAGGACTTCGCGGTGCTGGACGCCTACCCCGACCGGAGCCACTACCGCTACACCTATCGCGGCGAGTGGACGCCCAGCACCGAAGGCCACGTCACGCCGAAACTCGAACCGCTCGACGTCCGCGAGGGCGAACGACTGGCCGCGAGTACGACCGTCGGTATCCCCGACCGCGTCGACCGGGCGCAGGTCCGTCTGACGGTCGATGACCGCTACCAGACCTACACCGTCGAGGACCCCGGCGACAGCCAGACCGTCGACTGGGAACTGGCCGGCGACGGCGTTCGTCTCCGGGACACCGACCGGGAGCCGTTGGCCGTCGACGGCCCCGAGGAAGTCGCTCTGACGGTCACGCTCGTCGCCCCCGGCGGGTCGACGTTTACCTACCGCCAGGAGGCGCTGGTGCGGGCCGACGGCGAGCAGGTCGACGTCGTCTGGCCGCCCGACCGGAGCGTCTGTCCGCTGGTCACCGACTGCGGTCGCGAAGGGACCTATCTCCCGAACCAACCCGATGAACACAGCGAGTGGGTCGTCTTCGAGACGCGACTGGAGGAAGGGGCGGCCTGACGCCGGGGCTTACGGCGGGTTCCAGCGCAGATAGACCATCAGCGCGATGATGGCCAACTGGAAGAACCCCTGGACGCCGCTGAGTTTCGCGTTCCGCATCCCGAGGCGACTGATGCGCTCCTTGTCAGGGTCCGACGACAGCAATTCCCGATAAACCAGCACCTCGTTCGGCAGGAGGAAGCCGAAGCCCTGCACCGTCAGGATGAACATCACCGCGAGGATGGCCAGTATTATCGTCGACGTGCTCGGCATCGTCATGCCCGCCGCCGCGAGTTCGCTGGCGAAATAGGCGCCGTTGCCGATTACGACGAGCGCGAAGAACGCCTGCCAACGGCGGTCGCCGAAGGCGTCGAAGACCTTGCCCAGAAGCAGCGTCGCGACGCCGAAGGTGACCAGCGTGAACAGGCCGATCCACGGCCCGGAGTTCGGGAAGACGCCGATTCGGACCGCGAGCGTGATGCCGGCGAAAATCGTCACCATCGCCAGCGTCGGCAGCAGAAACGACATCTTCGGCGTGAACTTCTCGAACCAGTCCGCCCGGGCCGAGAGCCCAAGCGACCCCAATACAGGGCCCATCACCATCGCCATGAACAGGTCGATGCCCGTCCACAGCACCCCCGCCATCACGTGGACGTAGATGTGTGTCTCCACCGAACCGACCGTCGCCGCCAGCAGGAAGGCCGCGAGCGGAATCCCGACCGCCCCCGCGGCGAAGGCCGGGTTGGCTCGCTCCGCCATCCCCCGAATCGTGTTTCGAACCGTCATACGGGTTCGTCGTCTGGCGGTTGGAACTTATAATGTCGTGTGGGCCCGTGTTTTGCGGCGAGCCCTCCTCGGAAAAGGGGCCGTGACGAACGCCGTTACCGGAACCGCTCTTCGAGGCCGACCTTGATGATGGATTTCGCGATTTCGGCGCCGCCCTGCAGCGGGTCGAGTTTGGTCTCACCGAGGCGCTCGGCGTACTCGATGGGGTGCTCGCGCACGTCGTAGCCGCGAGCGAGCGGGCGCATCAGCAGTTCGGCCGACAGCCCCGTGTTCTCGGTCCACTCGATGTCCTGAACGACCTCGCGCCGGTAGGCACGCATCCCGGTCGTCGTGTCGTGGACGCGCTCGCCGAGCAGGACGCTCGCGATGGCGGCGAAGGCGTGGTTGCCGAAGCGGTTGAACGCGGGCATCGCGTCGGCGCCGTGGTAGAGTCGGTCGCCGCTGACGACGTCGTAGCCCTCGTTGATGTACTCGAGGAACTCCGGCAGTTGCTCCATCGGGTAGGTGTCGTCGCAGTCGGTGGTGACGACGATGGAGCGGTCCGGCGTCAGAACCGCCTCCCGGACGGCGACGCCGTAGCCCTGCGGTTCCTGTCGGATGACCGTCGCGCCGTGTTCCTCGGCGATTTCGGGCGTCCGGTCCGACGAGCCGTCGACACAGACGACTTCGGCCTTGCCGTCGGTGACCTCGTCGATGTCGTTCAGGACCGTCTCGATGGCCTCCTCCTCGTTGTAGGTGCCCATGACGACCGCGAGATCGTCGAAGGTGAATTCGTCGCTATCGGCGTCAGCGTCGGCGTCGGTTCCGGTGCCGTTTTTCGTCGCGTCTCCGCTCTGGGTCTGACTCATTGATTCGTCTTTTCTACCACATACACTTGAGTTTTTAGGTTCGCCTAAACCAGCAGTCAGAGCGACGCTTCGATGCTGTCGGCGGCTTTCAGCGCGAGCGCGGCGATGGTCAGCGTCGGGTTCATCGCGCCGCCGGTCGGGAAGACTGACGAGGATGCAATCCAGCAGTTCTCGAGGTCGTGGGTCCGGAGGGTCGAGTCGACGACGCCCTCGGAGGGGTCCGCACTCATTCGGGTCGTTCCCATGTGGTGGTAGGCCGGGCCGGTGCTTTCGGGGCCGGCGGTCCACTGGATATCGGCGCCGAGAGTCTCCAGAATCTCGTGTTGGATGTCGTTGACGCGCTCGATGGTCCGAAGGGCGCGGTCGCCGACGTTCCAGTGGACGTCCGGCACCGGATTGCCGAGGTCGTCGGTGCGCTCGGGGTCGAGACCGACGTAACTGTCCTCGCGGGGGAGTTGTTCGACCAGGCCGCCGAGGGCGACGTGGTTGCCGTAACTCCCCTTGAGCCGGTCGAGTTGCTCGTCGCCCCAGTCGTCACCGGACAGCGCCATCTCGACCGGCGAAGGGCCGGCGTAGTTGAAGAACTCCAGTTTGAACGGCGCGAACTCCGCGTCGGCGTCGTCGTAGAACTGGTGGCTCTCGCTGGTCAGGAAGCCGACGTGGTTCTGTCGGGTCTGCTCGTCGAGGACGCCGCCGGCGCCCGCAAAGAGGTGGTCCATGAAGTACCGGCCGACGAGGCCACTGGAGTTGGCGAGGCCGTCGGGGTAGTGTTCGGACTCCGAGAGAAGGAGCAGGCGCGGAATCTCGACGCCACCTGCGGCGAGAACGAAGGCATCGGCTTCCTGTCGGTGTTCGGTGCCGTCCGGCGTGACGTAGACCGCCGATTCGATGCGGTCGGGGCCGTGTTCCAGTTCAGTCACGCGCGCCCGGTCAATGACCGCCGCGCCCTTCTCCTCGGCTGATTCGGCGTGGACCGTCCCGTCGTACTTCGCGCCGGAGGGACAGACCGGCTGGCAGGTCCCGTAGCCGACGCATTCGCTGCGGCCGTCGTAGGACTCGGAGTTGCGGGCGTTCGGTACCGGATGCATCGCGATGCCGAGTTCGTCGCAGGCCTCGGCGAACAGCGAGTCGCTGTAGGAGGGCGGAAACGCGCCCATCGGATGCGGTTCCTCCCGTGGCGGCCCGAAGGGGATATCCGCGCCCGAGACGCCGAGTTCGTCCTCGGCGTCCGCATAGTACGGCCGCAAGTCCGCGTAGTCGATGGGCCAGTCGGGACCGACACCCCGCTCGCTGCCGGAGTTGAAATCAGCCTCGTGAAGCCGCATAACCATCCCCTGCCAGTGGAGCGTCGACCCGCCGATTCCCTTCACGCGTGCGTGGTTGAGGGGGTAGAACCACTCGCCGGTGGCCGAATAGGCGTCGCGTTCGGGGTCGCCGTCCCAGACATCGGGGCGGCCGTAGTACGGTCGAATCGCACGCTCCTGCCGGCGGCGGCGGTCTTCGGGGTCGAACCGCGGGCCGGCATCGAGAACGACGACCCGATAGCCGGCACCCGCGAGCCGGTCCGCGACAAGCGACCCCGCGGGGCCGCCGCCGACGATGCAGACGTCCGCGTCCGAAACGGGTGTGCGGTCGTTCATCGCTGCGGCCCCCGCTGGTAACTGTCGGTGCCGCCGGGGTGGCCCTGCGGGTTCTCGATGCCGACCAGTTTCCCGCCTTTCGGCGACGAATACAGCGCCAACAGGAGTTCGTTGACGACGTAATACCGCACCCGTTCGGCGGTCGTCCCGTCGGGGACCTCCTCGGCGGTGTCGGCACCGATTTCTCTGAGCAGGCTATCGCGCGTCTCGGCCGACAGGGAAACGAAGCGGTCGTCGTACCACGAGCGGGCGTGGTCGTCCAGTTCCGTGACGGCGGTTCGCACGCCCTCCGCGTGCTCGGAGTCGTCGAGACGGCCGTCCAGAAACCGCCGGACGAACGGTTCGATGCCGTCGACCTCCGAGGGATAGACGACTTCGGCCGCCGCGACGAGCGTCGCGCGGACGTCCTCGTCGTCGGAAGCGTCGTCTTCGCTGTCTCCCTGAGAGAGGTGGTAACCGCCGGCCGCAGCGCCGCCAGCACCGAGTGCCGCAAGCGCCGCGACCGCGTCCCGCCGGGTCAGCTCCATATCGTTCTTAGGTAAACCTAAAACCTTATACTCGGCGGACTGCGATTCACGGGATAACGATGGTGAGTAGCCGTGAGTAACCCACTTTCGAGACGAGTCAGCGGCGGTGAGATATCGTTCGGCCTCGCGGTCCTCGCCGGTGCCGTAGCCGCGTGTGTCGTCCTCCCGCTGACGTGGCTGTTCCTCGAGGCCGCGACCATCGACCCCGAACGCGCGTGGTCGTTGCTCTTCCGGCAGGCAACCCTCGATATCGTCCTCAACAGCCTGCTTTTGATGGGACTCGTCACCGGCTTTTCCATCCTGCTGGGCGTTCCACTGGCCTATCTCACCACTCGGACCGACCTCCCGTTCCGGCGGTTCTGGTCGGTCGCCGTCGCCCTGCCGCTCGTCGTGCCGAGCTATCTGGGCGCCTTCGCCTTCGTGTCGGCGTTCGGCCCCCGGGGGGAGTTTCACGACCTGCTCGCGCCGCTCGGAATTCAGCGACTCCCCGAAATCTACGGCTTCCCGGGCGCGACGCTCGTCATCACGCTGTATACGTTCCCCTACGTCTACCTGACGACCCGCGGGGCACTGCTGTCGTTCGACACTCGACTGGTCGACGCCGCGCGCACGCTCAACCACGACCGCTGGCGGGCGTTCAAACGGGTGACTCTGCCGCATCTCCGGCCCGCTATCGCTGCGGGCGGCCTGCTGTCGGCGCTGTATGCGGTCTCTGATTTCGGGACGCCGGCAATCATGCGCCTGCCGGTCTTCACCCGGCAGATATACGTCGAGTACAGGTCCTTCGGTCAGGGGTACGCGGCGCTGCTTTCCCTGCAACTGCTCGTTATCGTCCTTGCGGTGCTCGCCCTCGAACGATGGGTTCGGCCCGGCGAGGACGTCCACGGCTCAGGCACCAGCCGCGCCGAGGAACCGCCGGTCCGACTCGGCAAATGGCGCTGGCCCGCGATGGCGCTGCCCGCCAGCATCGTCTTTCTCGCACTCGTCGTTCCGCTGTGGATTTTCGGCCGGTGGCTCGTCACAGCAGGTCGGAGCCACCCCTCGATGGGGTTCCAGTGGAGCTACGCGTTCAACTCCGTCGGCATCGCCGCCGCCGCAGCGTTCGTGGCCGTACTGGCGTCCCTCCCTGTCGCCTACTACGCCGCACGGAGCGATTCTCTACTATCGACCCTGTTCGAGCGCGCCACCTACGTCGGCTTCGCGGTGCCCGGCATCGTCCTCGCACTCACGCTGGTCTACTTCGGCACCAGATTGGTGCCGTGGTTCTACCAGACGCTCCCGCTGCTCGTGTTTGCCTACGTTATTCGGTTCATGCCGCAGTCGGTCGGTTCCATCCGCACCTCGACCCTCCAGACGGACCCCACGCTCTTCGAGGCCGCACAGACGCTCGGGGAATCCTCGTTCGGGGCCTTCCGCCGCGTCACGCTGCCCCTTATCGCACCCGGAATCGTCGCCGGCGCCGCGCTCGTTTTCCTGACGACCATGAAGGAACTGCCCATTACCATCATGCTCCGACCAGGCGGCTTCGAGACACTCGTTACCCAAATCTGGCAAGCGCGGAATAGCGTCAACCTCGAGTACGTCGCCGTCCCTGCACTCATACTCATCGTCGTCTCGGGGCTGTCGCTGGTCGTCTTGCTCTCTCAGGAAGGCAACGAATACTGAAACCGGCGACCGACGCCCCGACTACAGCGCGTCTTCCAGCCGGTCGATGTACTCGTCGTTGCCGACGAAAAGCGGCGTCCGCTCGTGAAGCCGTTCGGGGTCACAGTCCAGCAGCGACCGGTCGCCGTTCGAGGAGGCCCCACCGGCCGACTCGACGACGTAGGCGATGGGATGGCCTTCGAAGAGAAGTCGGAGCTTCCCTTCGGAGCGGTCCTGCAGGCCGGGATAGCCGAAAATCCCGCCGTAGGTGAGCACCTGATTCACGTCGCCAATCATTGCCCCGCCGTATCGGAGTTTGAGTTCCTGTTCGACCGACTCGACGTAGGCCGCGAAGTCGTCGGTCCAGTTCGGCACGCGGCCGCCGAAGCCGTAGACCGTCGGGTCGTCGGGCAGCGTCAGGTCCTCGGTAACGACCTCTCGCTCGCCGTCGTCGGTGATGACCTCCTCGGTCACCTCGCCGTCGCGCGCGACGACCATCGTCGTAATCGGGCCGTACAGCACGAACCCGGAGGCGACGAGGTTCCGACCCGCGGTTGGCAGAGGTTCGTCGTAGACGCCGAAGAGCGTCCCCATCGTGTTGTTCGATTTCAGGTTCGAGGAGCCATCGAGGGGGTCAGCGGCGACGTGGAGGTCACCCTCGCCTCGCGGCTGTTCGCCGCTCGTCGATTCCGAGGCGCGTTGCGCCTCGCTCTCCGCGACATCGTCGCGTTCCTCGCTGGCGTAGCTACCGACCGCATCGAGGTCGAGCAGGCGCTCTTCGAGCAGTTCGTCGGCGTAGACGTCCGCCGCGAGTTGCTGCTCGCCGGAGGGGTTCTCGCCGCTCTCGTAGACGCGTCGGCCCGCCAGCCCACCGCGGACGTCCGGCGCGGTCGAGGCGACGACGTCCAGTATCGCGTCGATGGCGTCCGACATCTATTCGGCCGCTTCCAGTGCTTCGTCGACGCTGGTCTCCTCGAAGATGACCTTCTCGAGGGCATCGAGGATGCGCGTCGGGTCCTCGCGCTGCCAGACGTTCCGGCCGACCGCGAGGCCCTTCCCACCGGCGTCGATGGTCTGTTTGACCGATTCGAGGAACTCGCGGTCGGTCGTCTTCGAGCCGCCGGACATGACGACCTTCGTCTTACCGGCCATCCGGACGGCGTCCTCCATCGCTTCGCGGGAGCCGGGATGCTTGACCTTCGCCACGTCGGCGCCGAGTTCGAGGGCGAGGCGCGCGGCGTAGGAGATGGTCGAGGGCTTGGTGTCGTTCTTGAGACCCTGCCCGCGCGGGTAGGACCACATGACCGTCGGCAGGCCGTGGTCGCGCGCGGCCTCCTGTACGTCGCGGAACTCCTCGGCCATCTCGACCTCGTTGTTCGACCCGCCGTAGAGGGTGAAGCCGACCGACGAGGCGCCGACGTCCGCGGCGTAGTCGACGGTGCAGTTGACCGCCGAATCCGGCTCGCCCATCCAGAGGTTCGACGTGCCGTTGAGTTTCATCAGCAGGTCGACGTCGTCCTCGTAGCTCGGATAGTAGGCCTCAGCGATGCCCTTCTGGACCGCGATGGAGGTGACGGCGTCGTGGGTCGCCGCCTCGAAGGTCCGTTCGGGGTCGGCACTCTCCGGGACGCCTCGGAAGTCGACCGGGCCGTGTTCGAGCCCGTGGTCGTAGGCAAGGATGAGTATCTTGCCGTCGCGACAGAGCGGCGTATCGTCGATGGGAATCATACGGGCGAATCTCCGGTGAGATGGACAAAGAAGATTCTGGTATGGGGGACTCACCGTAGGGAGAGTCCCCGGATAAGTGAGCGGCGAACGAAGTGAGCCGCGAACAGGGTGGTCCGAGCGAAGCGAGGACCACCGAATAAGCGAACGGCGAGGAGCGGAGCGACGAGCACAACGAACCGTGAACAGCCAGCCGTACCGATCATCCATCGAATGCTCCATCTCGGCAATCTTTACCATTCAGCCACGCACAGGCCGAGATATGTACGACCTCGAAGATATCGAAACGGTCGGCGTCGTCGGTGCGGGCACCATGGGCAGCGGCATCGCACAGGTGGCCGCCACCGCAGGCTACGACGTCGTGATACGCGATATCGAGGCCGAATTCGTCGAGGAGGGCCTCGACACTGTCGACTCAAGCCTCTCGAAGTTCGTCGACAAGGACGAACTGACCGCCGAGGAGGCAGAGGCGGCCCGCGGGCGTATCGAGGGCACTACGGACCTCGTGGACCTCTCCGACTGTGACCTCGTCGTCGAGGCGGCCGTCGAGAAGATGGATATCAAGCAGGACATCTTCGCGGACCTCGATGAGGTGACCGACGGCGACGCAGTGTTGGCGACTAACACCTCGACGCTGTCGATTACGACCATCGCCGCGGCGACCGAGCGGCCCGAAGCCGTGGTCGGCATCCACTTCATGAATCCCGTCCAGTTGATGGAAGGCGTCGAAATCGTCGTCGGCGAGAAGACCACCGACGAAGTCGTCGAGTTGGCTCACGGCTTCTCTGAGGCGCTCGGCAAGACGACCTGGGAATCCGACGACAAACCCGGCTTCGTCTCGAATCGGATTCTGATGCCGTGGATAAACGAGGGCGTTCGCGCCTTCGACGAGGGCGTTGCGACGAAGGAGGACATCGACCGCGGGATGAAACTCGGGACGAACGTGCCGATGGGGCCGCTGGAGTTGGCCGACCACATCGGCCTCGATATCTGTCTGGACGCAACCCAGACGCTCCACGAGGAGTTGGGCGACCGCTACAAGCCGGCGTACCTGCTCAAGCGGAAGGTCGAAGCCGGCGACCTCGGGAAAAAGACGGGCGAAGGCTTCTACGAATACGACTAACTCGACTGGATTTCCGACGGTATGGCCCGCTGGTTCGTGAGAAACGGGTCGTACCCGCAGAGAAAGGAAACGTAAAGTGCGGAGCGTCGAACGCACAGGTATGGACTTCAGCCTCACGGCCGAACAGAAGCAAATCAAGGAGATGGTCGCCGACTTCGTCGACGAGGAAGTCGTCCCCGTCGCCGACGACATCGACAAGGACGACGAGTTCCCGTGGGACCTCGTCGAGGAACTGGCCGACCTCGATCTGATGGGCATGCCGTTCCCCGAGGAGTACGGCGGTGCCGGCCTCGATTATCACGCCTATCCCGCCGCCCTCGAAGAAATCGCTCGCGGTTCCGGCGGCCTCGGGACCATCGTCGCCGCCCACATCTCGCTGGCCGGCAACATGGTCTACGAGTTCGGCAACGAAGAACAGAAGCAGGAATACCTCACCCCGCTCGCACAGGGCGAGGACATCGGCGCCTTCGCACTCTCGGAACCCGGCGCCGGCAGCGACGTGCCTGCCATGGAGACGACCGCCGAGAAGGAGGGCGACGAGTACGTCATCAACGGCGGCAAACTCTGGATTTCCAACGGTTCGGTCGCCGACACCGTCACGGTGTTCGCCAAGACCGACCCCGACGCCGGCAACAAGGGTATCTCCTCCTTTATCGTCCGTCCCGAGGAGGACGACGGCTTCATCGTCGAGGGCACCGAGGACAAACTCGGCGACAAGGGCTGTCCGACCGCCGAACTCCGCTTCGATAACCTCACCATCTCAGAATCCCGCCGTCTCGGCGAGGAGGGCCGCGGCTTCGTCCACGCGCTGAAGACGCTCAACGGCGGTCGAATTACCATCGCCGCCCGCTCCATCGGTATCGCACAGGCCTCACTCGATGCCGCCCTCGAGTACAGCCAGGACCGCGAACAGTTCGACCAGCCGATTTCGGACTTCCAGGCCATCCAGCACAAACTCGCCGACATGGACACCAAGACGCGTGCGGCCCGCCTGCTCATGCACTCCGCTGCTGACAAGAAAATCGCCGGCGACTACTTCGCCAAGGAGGCCGCACAGGCCAAACTCTACGCCTCGGAGGTCTCCCGTGAAGTCGCCAACGAGGGCATCCAGATTCACGGCGGCTACGGCTACACCAAGGACTTCCCGGCCGAACGGTTCTACCGCGACGCCAAACTCAACGAGATTTACGAGGGTACGAGCGAAGTCCTCCGGAACACCATCGCCAACGAATTATTGAATTAGTCGATTCGCTCTTCCATCCATTCGAACTGCGCCTCGACCGATTCGGCGCCCGCGTCGGTCAGCGAATAGACGTCTTCCAGCCCCTCGACGTGTTTTTCGACGTAGCCGTTCTTTTCCAGCGAATCCAGCGCGCCGTAGAACCGGTCGGGCTTGACCCGCCGGTCGTAGCGCGCTTCGAGGTCCGATTTCAGCGACTGGGCGCGACGCTCCTCGCCGTACAGCAGCACGCAGATATCGCGGCGCAGGCCGCTCGTGAGCCACTCCATACCCCCGATTCGGTGGCGGCCTCAAAAAGCCCATCCGTCGGCCGCGACCGGTAGTTTCGCATACGCCGCCGTCCTATTCGCGGGTATGTCAACCGCCGAGGCCGACGGAATCTCCGCACGCTATCGGGAGACCGACGAGGAACGCCTGCTCGAATTCGAGGCCGACGGCCGCACCGCCGCCATCGCACAGAACATCGAAGGCTACGCCATGCTCAAAGTGCGGCCCAGCGCCGACGGCGACGAACTCAAACGCTACTACGGCTTCGACATGGCGCTGGACCACGCCGCAGAACTGCTGGCGGTGCCCGTTCACGACCTGCCGATTCCCGACGAGGCCGAAGATATGGGGATGTAAACCCACTTTTTGCACGGCGGGCCTGCGGCCCGCCGGCAAAAACATGGGGAAAATATGCGCGAGAGCCTCCAGCCGCGCCCTTCGGGCGCGTTAGTCGGCTCTCGCTACGGCGACTCGGCCCTTCGGGTCTCGTCGCCGCGAACCGCCTCGGGGGCCTTCTTCGAAGGCCCCGCTCGGCGGATGCTTGGTGACAGGTATCGATATCCGATTTATAAGACCGCTTGCCGCGTTCGGTACTCGGTTAAGTCCGACTGACAGAATGAGAGTATGGCAACCGTACGTATCGCAGGGACGGGGCTGACCCCGTTCGGCGAACACTCGGGGCGAACCGGCCGGGACCTCTTCGCCGAGGCCGGCCTCACGGCGCTCAACGACGCCGACGTCGACCCCGATGCCGTCGAACACCTGTTCTACGGGAACTTCATGGGCGAGTTGGCAGAACACCAGGGCCATCAGGGGCCGCTGATGGCCGAAGCCGTCGGCGTACAGGCACCGGCGACACGGCTGGAAGCGGCGTGTGCCTCCAGCGGCGTCGCGGTCCGCGAGGGCGTCAAAACCATCCGCAGTGGCGAGGCCGACGTCGTACTGGTCGGCGGCGCCGAACGGATGACCGACATGGGGACCTCAGGAGCGACCGACGGACTCTCGATTGCCGCCGACGACCTCTTCGAAATCAAGGCCGGGATGACCTTCCCCGGCGCCTACGCGCTGATGGCCTCGGCGTACATGCGCGACAACGACGCCGACGCCGATGACCTCGGCCACATCGCGGTCAAGAACCACGACAACGCCCTCGAAAACGACAAGGCCCACTTCCAGTCGGCGATTACGCTGGAGGACGCTATCGAGGCCCCGCGCGTGGCGACCCCGCTCGGCCTCTACGACGCCTGTCCCATCTCCGATGGCGCGGCGGCCGTCGTGCTGACCAGCGAGAAATTCGCCGCCGAACACGACCTCGACGCCCCGGTATCGGTGACCGGGTCGGGACAGGGTGGCGACAACCTCGCACTGCAGGAACGGGACACCCTCTGGAAGACACCGGCCGCCGAGGTGGCCGCCGAGGAGGCCTACGCCGAGGCCGGCATCGACGCCGACGACGTCGACTGCGCCGAGGTCCACGACTGCTTTACCATCGCCGAGGTGCTCGCGACCGAATCCCTCGGCTTCTTCGAGCCCGGCGAAGGACTCGAAGCCGCCAAAAACGGCGAAACGACTCGCGACGGTTCGCTGCCGGTCAACCTCTCGGGCGGCCTGAAGGCCAAGGGCCATCCCGTCGGCGCGACGGGCGCCGCACAAATCGCGGAACTCACCGAACTGCTGGCGGGCCATCACGCCCGGTCGGATTCGGTTCCCGGCGCGAGCGTTGGCGTTGCGCACAACGCCGGTGGAACGGTCGCGACGGCGACGGTACACGTCCTCGAACACGAGGAGGTCGAATCATGACGATCGAGATGCGCCACGACGGCTACGACGACCTGCTGGACGCCATCAAGGAGGGTGACGGCTACTATCTGGCCTGCCCGAACGGCCACGGCACCGTGCCACCGCGGCGAATCTGCCCGGACTGCGGGAGTCGCGAACTGACCGAAGCGTCGCTGCCGGAAACGGGCGACATCGTCGCCGCGACGACCATCTCCGTCTCCGGGCCGCAGTTCGAGGAGGACACCCCGTACGTGACGGCCATCGCCGAGTTCGACGAGGTGCGCCTGACGGGACTCGTCCGCGGAGCGGACGCCGAACCGACGCCCGGAGCGACTGTACGTGTCACCGTCGGTGAAACGGCGACCGAAAACGACAGAGCGCTCGTCTTCCGACTCGACTGACCGATTCGGTCGGAACCATTATCCCAATCTACCACGGGTTTATATCATGGCGCGCCCCACCCGCGTTCTCATCGTCGATGACGACCCCTCCCTCGCCGATTTGATGGCGAGTCAGTTGCGGGACCTTCGCGATGAGTTCTCCATCCGGGTCGAAACCGACCCCAACGACGCGCTCGACGCCGTCGACGAGGAGGACATCGACTGCGTGCTGAGCGACTACCACATGCCCGAGATGAACGGCCTGGAGTTGCTCCGATACGTCCGGCAGATGGACCCGAACATCCCGTTTATTCTCTTTACCGCCCGTGGCAGCGAGGAAATCGCCAGCAACGCTGTTTCGGAGGGCGTCACCGACTACTTCCGGAAACGCCGGGGCGAAGAACAGTGGCGCGTCCTCGCCAACCGCATCGAGAACGTCGCCGCCCGCTACCGCGCCGAAAAGGCCGCCCACCGCCGCGAGAACGCGCTTCGAGAACTCACCCGAACGGTCATCGACAGCGTCTCGACGCCCGTCGACGAACTGCTCGAACTCGGCCGGGAGACGCTCGAACTCGAATACGCTGCCTTCCTCCGCATCGACGACGGCGAAAGCGAACTCCTCGTCGAGAGCGTCGCCGACGGGACCGACATCGCGACCGGTCACGGTGTCCCGCTCTCCGAGGCCCTCGCCGACGTCGACTTCGATGACGGCGGCGTAACCGCAGTTACCGCGGAGGAATCCGCAGAGACGGACGCCCCCAATGGATTCCGAACCTACGTCGGCGCCCCGGTCTACGTCGGGGACCGCCGCTACGGCACGATGTGTTTCTGTGACCGCGAGTCGCCCATCGAGTTCACCGCCTGGGAGCGCGCCTTCGTCGAGTTGCTCGCCAACCTGCTCGGCCACGAACTCACGGACGAGTGGGCCCGCGACCAGAGCGAGGCGGTCCGCTCGGCCAAGAGTCGCCTCGACCACGCCCGCGAGGCGCTCGACGAGGGCGACGAAGCGACGGCCCGCGCCGAACTGGACGCCATCGAGGAACTGCTCGAACGCGACCCGCCGGCGTCGATTCCCGTCTCCGTCGAACTCTCCTAGAACAGTTCGTCGACGAACGCCTCGGGGTGTTCTGCGTGCGGCAACAGGTCCGCGTTATCGAAGACGACTAGCCGCGCGTCGGCTTCCTTCGCGAGTTCTCGACCCTCCGACAGCGGCGGGAGGTCGGCCTCGCGACCCCAGACGATGGTCGTCGGAACGTCGGCCTCCCGAAGCGCCGCCGCGACGTCGACGTCGGAATCGAGGAAACCACTGATGAACGAGGCCGGCGCAAAGCGGGCGCCATGCTGATGGGCGGTCAGCCAGTCGTATTCGACCCATTCCTCGGATACCCGCCCGTCGAAGGCGTGGTCGGCGAGGAAATACCGAATCGCCGGCTTGGAGACGAGGAGGTTGTAGAGCCCCTCGCCGGCGACCGGTAGTCGGAACAGCGAGCGGAGCCACGCCCGGCGACCGGGAATGGTCGACGCCGTCGGGCAGACGAAGACGAACGACTCGACGTCAAGGTCATCGGCCGCATCCGCGACGTAGGCTGCCGTAAGTGACGAGGCCACCACCGTCGGTTCGTAGGTCAGTTCGTCGGTGAAATCCCGGATAAACGTGGCATAGAGACCGTCCGAATACAGCAAGGGCGGTCGGTCGGAGTGGCCGAATCCGGGTAGGTCAGGTGCCAGCACGTGATACTCCTCGGCCAGCGCGTCGACGATGTATCGGAACTCGTGGCTCGATGCCGCCGCATTGATGCCGTGCAGGAGAAGCAGGTCGGGGTCCGTCGGGTCGCCCGCCTCCGTGTACGCGATGTCGAAGCCCCGCCAGCGATAGGTCGACAGGTCATGGCCGAGCGGCGGCGGCAGGTCGCTCTCGTCGCGACTCAGGAGTCGATTGCCGGCGACAGTCGCGCCGATGCCGACAGCGGTCCCACCCAGCAGTCGCTTCAGGTTCATATCGGCACAAGGGAGAGCGCGCGCTTAGAAATACCGCTCGCGGCTATTCGTCGCGGCGTTCCCGAACGCACTCCTCAAGCGGGTCGATGAGGTCGTCGGCAACCGAATAGGGGTCCGTCTCTCGGGCGACGACCTGGTCGACGTACTGGTCGAGGCCGCCCTGAGTGTCGATTTCTTCGGCCAACAGCGAGGCGCTATCCTCCCGGAGCAGCGTCCGGATTTCCGCGGCGTAGCGCTGGCGTTCCTGCGTTTCGAGTTCGCCCGTCTCGACGAGCCAGTCGGCGTGGTCCGCCAGCGTCGCCAGGAACTCGTCGACGCCCTCGCCGGTCTTGGCGACCGTCTCGACGATAGCCGGTTCCCAGCCGTCGTCCTCCTCGTCTTCGTCGTCGCCCTCGTCGGGATTGATGGTCCCGGCGCCGTGGTGGCCCGCCATCGGCGATGCATCACGCATGTGGACCATCTCGCGCAGTTCCTTGACAGTCCGGTCGGCGCCGTCCATATCAGCCTTGTTGACGACGAAGACATCGGCGATTTCGAGGATGCCCGCCTTCAGCATCTGGACGTCGTCGCCCGACCCCGGCGGCACCAGCACCGCGACGGTGTCGGCCGTCTTGACGATTTCAATCTCGTTTTGACCGGCACCCACGGTCTCGACGATGATTTTGTCCTTGCCGAAGGCGTCCAGTGCCTTCACCGCGTCCGTCGTCGCCGTCGAGAGGCCACCGAGCGAGCCGCGGGCGGACATGGACCGAAAGAAGACGTCCATGTCGCCGCGGTTGGAGGCCATCCGAATCCGGTCGCCGAGGACGGCCCCGCCGGTAAACGGCGAGGAGGGGTCGATGGCGATGACGCCGACCGTCTCCCCGCGGTCGCGGTACTCGGCGGCCATCTTGTCCACGAGCGTCGATTTGCCGGCGCCGGGCGAGCCTGTGATACCGATGACTTCGGCATCGCCCGTATCCTCGTGGAGTTGCGACACCAGGTCGCGATAGCCCGGCGAGCGGTTTTCGATTTTCGTGATGACGCGTGCGAGCGCGCGATGCTTGCCCGCCAGCAACTCGTCGACGAGCGTCTCGTTGTCGCTCATTTATCGCTCAGGGACGTTCTCGCGCACGAAGTCGATGGTTTCCTGCATCGACGCGCCGGGGCCGAATATCTCGGCGACGCCCAACTCGTAGAGTTCCTCGCGGTCCTCGTCGGGGACGATACCGCCGACAAGAATGAGGGTGTCCTCGAAGGCGTCGTATTCTTTGAGGCCGTCGATAATCTTCGGCACCAGCGTGTCGTGCGCACCGGAGAGAATCGAAATCCCGAGGACGTCGACGTCCTCCTGAACGGCCGCCTGCACGATTTCGTCCGGGGACTTGTGAAGGCCCGAATAGATGACTTCGAAGCCGGCATCGCGGAACGCCCGAGCGATGACGTGTGCGCCGCGGTCGTGCCCATCGAGACCTACTTTGGCCACGAGACACCGAATCGTTCGCCCGTCGCCGTGCTCCTCCTGCTCTGTGCTCATACCACACACATTCGCTGGCAGGTGTTTGACTCTAACGGAGTTTCGCATCTCATTCGGCGAGTTTGTGCTACTTCAAGCGTGCTTGTGGACACGCGTAGAATGCCTCGTACCGTGTTGGAATCACCCACAGATGCCGTCGCTTCGATGGGTTTATGAGTCGGACCCCGATACAATCGAATGCGTTCGAGGGCTCGTAGATCAGTGGTAGATCATCCCCCTGGCACGGGGAAGGCCCCGGGTTCAAATCCCGGCGAGTCCATTTCCTTCCGTCGCTTCGCTCCGTCAGTCATTGGACTCGCCGACCCTCGCGAAGCCTTCGGCTTCGCTCAGTCCCGGCGAGTCCGAGCTAGTATTTGTTCTCGTCTTCGTCACGACCGTGGAATCCGTTCCTGCCGTCGATACAAGGTCCTTGCGAGGCCAGCCAAAGGCACTTCCCAACTATTCGCCGTGACGCTCGACGCTTCCCTGAATCTTCTCGCCGAGTTCGTCCCTGCTGATTTCGCCGTCGAGATGCTGTTGGACCCACTCGCTTTCCATCCGCCAGGTGGCGACGAGGCTGTCGTCGACGAACGCGGCGGCCTCCATGCGCTCGACGTCCCAGCCACCGTAGATGCGGTCGTAGTAGGCGCGAGCAATCTTTCGGACGCTTTCCTCGACGCTTTCCTCGGTGGCTTCGGCGGGTACGTATTCGAGGTCGAGAACGCCCTCGCTGACCGCGAAGGTCCGAATCGTGATGTCCGCCTCGGTGAGCGCGTTTCGGAACGCGTTGCGGTAGGCCTCGTTTGGGTCCCCCTCGGCGGCGGGCTGGCTGCCCGTACACCCGACGAGCGTGAGGCCGAGGCCGGTTACGAGGCCGGCGAGATAGCGACGGCGATGCATGAAACGGCCGTTGGTGAGACGCTACCTAAGCCTTCGGCCACGTATGTGAGGCATCAGAAGAACGGTGGACGCCACGCCGAAGCGGCGGGCGTCCACATCTCTCGTCCGGTTTCCACAACGAGGGGGACAGGGACGTCGCCCCGCTGGGAACCCGGATGGAACTCCATCGATGCCGCGTATAAGCGTTTGGGTACACTCTTCCGTGCCGGGCGGCAACGACGGCTATGTTCGAGCAGGGTCGGTCGATACTTCGGCGTTCGCTCCCGCTTTTGGGGACGCTGTATCTCGTCTATCTCGCCCTCCAGCCGCCGCCGGTTCGCTACGTCGGTATCGCCTGTCTGGCCGTCCTGACGCCGTTCCTGCTGGGGTGGGTCGCCGGCAACGTCTTCGGGGTCGGCCCGTGGGCCGGGGACTGAGGCGGTCGGACGACTGCCTCACTCGGGTTTGTGGGTGAAGATGAACGCCTGGTCGTCCTCGACGCCGACACAGAGGTCCAGCTGTTTCGAGAGGTTGAGACTGGTCGGGTTCTGCTTGCAGACGACGAGGTCGTCGAACGGTTCCTCGCAGGCCGGGCAGGCGACGGCGACGGTGTTCTGATAGGACTTGATAGCCTGGTTTTCCTCACGCGGCGTCAGCGACGCCAGCAGTTCGTCGGTATCGATGTCCATAGCGGACAGTACGCGGCGTCCCTATTGAATCTCGTGGACGGGGCGAAGCCAACGGCTAACGGCGGTGAGTGGCCGAAAAAGACGTCGACGTTACTCCGAGCGGTCGGCGCCGCGGTCCCAGACGTTGGAGACGGATTCGCCGGTCGGCGGTGTGTGGTCCATGTCCTTCAGGGTCTCTTTTTGACTCATCGTGGCAAAGCGTATCACATCCAGCGTACTTAAGGGTTTCTCGGGAGTGCCTATAACACATTATAACATATATATTATTTAGAATCCGTATCTTATTCCTCTTTTTAAACGCTATCCACCCAATAACAGCCGTGAAACGTCGTCTTTTATCGCCAACCATCCACACAAGATTGGCGGGCGCTCAAGCCGGGGGCCCGCTCATCGAACGCCGAATCGGCCCCTCCGCTTATAGTTCTCCGACGCCCCAGAGACAGTATGCAGCCTTCGGGGAGCCAACACGACCGAGCACAGACGTCGCCGCTCAGCGTGTTACTCATCCTCTCGATTACGCTCACCGCGGCGGCCGTCATCGTCGTCTTCGGCGGGTCCGCCCTCGAAGGAGTCCAGCAGGAATCCCAGGTCGGCCAGGCCGAACAGGCCATGACCCAGTTCGACTCCCGAGCGGCACAGGTCGCGTTGGGCGACTCCTCATCCCAGAACGTCAACATCGGCCAGCAGAACGGGAACTATCGGGTCGACGAGGACGCCGGCGCCATCCGTATATATCACGGGAATTATAATAATTCGCAGACCGAATACATCTACGGCAGCGAAACCGACTGGGTCTCGCTCGGGGCCGTCGTCTATCAGGGCCAGAACACCCAGATAGCCTATCAGGGCGGCGGCGTCTGGCGACAGGACGCCGGCGGTAACGCCATGATGGTCTCCCCACCGGAGTTCCACTACCGGTATGCGACCCTGACCTTCCCCCTGATTCGCGTCAACGGCACCGACTCCGCGGGCGGCCGAACCAATGCCCGCATTACCCGCGTCGAAACCGCGTCGAGCATCTATCCCGTTCCCGGCAAACACTATAACGGCGACTCGAACAACCGCGAGTACCTCAATCCGGTACAGGACGGGAACATGACTATCGAAGTCAGAAGCGAGTACTGTGAGGGCTGGCGAACCTATCTGGCCGAGCGGACCGAAGGCGAGGTCACCGAGTGTGACAGCAACAACACCGTCACGGCACAGCTAATCACCCTCGGGACACAGGGCGAGTTCAGCGTCATGAGAGGTTCAACGCTCCGAATCCGAGGACAGGAAGGCGACGAACCGCTTAACAATTTCAACCTGACCTTCGAGAGCGATTCAAATTCCGGCTTCAACAACTTCGAGTGGAAGATGGCAAATGACGATGGCGCCGACAAGCAGTTCGAAATCTACATCGAATCCGAGGGGGATGGAACCGGCACGCCGGTGCATATGCATCTCTACTACAGCGAGGACGGGGGTGAACCCTACCGAAGTTGGACGCTCAACAGTTCGAGTTCCGACGCTTTCAAAGTCGAGGGGAGTGGCGAGGACGCGACGCTCACGGTGGACCTACTCAACGGGAGTCGACAGATGGTCTACGAGGACTTCGGCACCTACGATTTGGCGCAGGGCAACAGCGATGGTGCAGGACCGATCTTCCGAAGTGGGGACGGAGAATTCAATAGTAGCGAGACGATTACCGTCAATGGAACCGACTACAACCCCGGTGATACCGCACCCCTCGACACGGTCATACAGCACTACTTCGCCAAGGTCGGCGACCTCGATTTGACCATCGACGAGCGCCAACAGGGGAACGCCGGTCTCGACCCCGATGGGTCGTCCGGCACCATCATGTATGACGGCGGCGGCCGCGTCGTTACGTATCTCCACATCACCGAAAACCGAATTCGCATCGAACTGAACTGAGATTCAAGTCGATATCTGAACGTCGACGAGCACCCGTGAGACGTAGAGTTCGTTGGTATCGACGCTACAGGTAATCGTCACGAGCGTCTCTCCTTCCGCATCGCTCGGTGACATAGTACACCCATTGAGACTCTCCTGCGTGTCGAAATATCGCATCCAGGCCGGCGCGCGCGCCGCCGTCGTTTCGAGGTCGAATTCGACGTCCACCCCCGAGACGTTCTGTCCGTAAACCAGGAACGGACTGGTTCGCTGGCCGCGAACCAGTGCCGTCGTCGTTCCGCCGACGCTTTGCTCGCCGCCGCGCGGTTCGATGTACCTGACGACGGTCCGCTGGGAACCGAACAGGTAATCCGGCGTCCGCAGCATCCGAGCGCCGCCACCGACGTCGTTGCGGATAACCGCGCCCTGCTCGTAGACGATGCGGACACCCGTCCCCCCGTCGAAGACGATGGGCCGTGGCGCCGCCTCGGAGACGTTATTCTCGTTGACCCGAAACCGCGACCGGTACCGTTCTTCCATCATCAATTGGGAGTCGGCCAGACGGATTTCGGTCGCCCGGTTCGGGGCCTCACCGCGGCCGAGTTCCTGAAAGTTGTTCGCCAGCACGTCGAAGGCGCGCTCGGCGTTCTGGAGCCGTTCGGCGTCCCGCGTATCGTGGAGACCCTGAAGACCGGCGATGTAGACCACGCTCACCGTACCCAACACCAGCGAGAACACCAACACGAAGCCGATAAGCTCGCTGACGGCCCGCTCGTCGTCACGCATCGCGAATCACCAAGTCCCCGCCGTCTACTTCGACCATGACTTGGCCGCCTCCGGTACTGCTTTCGGCGACAGTCGTCGACGGTGCCACCGCAAGGCCGACCGTTACCGTCACCTCGGGGTCGGTTACCCGCAATTCGAGATACGGGTCGGTCGGCCCGTTTCCGCCGGTTCGGAGGTAGATTCGATAGGACGAGCCGACGATGCGTTGAGGAACCGTCCGCGTTATCGATAGCTCGGAGGTGTCGACGCCGTTCGTCCGACTGAGTCGGTCGGCCGCCGCGATGTCCGCCGCGACCTGATGGCCGATGACCTCCAGTTCGTTTTCCGACGTCAGCTCGCGCTGGTTGTCGACGAACCCGCCGGCAGCGACCAGCAGTCCGGTGATAAGCAGCGTCGAGATGCTCAAGGTAAGGGCGTACCCGAAGACCGGCGAAACGGCCCGGTCGTCGCCTACATCCGCCATACGGTCACCTCCACCCGGACCACGTTGTAGACGTCGCTGTTCGTCCGTTCGGGGACGGCCCGGCCGTAGCTGCTGGCCGACGAGAGGTTCGTATTCTCGTGGCCCGGCGCCGTCAGCGTGTCCTCGTCGTACAGCGTTATCATCCGACTCGCGGTGACGGCGTTGTCGCTCGGTTCGCCGCGATACACCATCGGCTGTGGGGAGGATTGGCCGGGGGTATGCAGTTCGACGTTGACCGCGAGCCCTCGGCCCACGAACGCGCGGTCGAGGATGCGCCCGAACTCGTTGTCGGGATGTTCGTTGGTGTAGTAGTTGAACAGGGATGTGTTGTAGAACCGCTGTGCCGTGTCGTTCCAGTAGAGGACGGCCTCTTTCAGCGCGCCGGATTCCTGGGCGGCCGTCAACACGCCGTTGGCCGACGCACGCTGCTGGTTTTCGATGTGCTGGTTCGACGTGCTCGCCGACAGGGGCGTAACCGCCGTCACCTGCAGCGCGAAGGTGAGACTCGACACGATGAGCAGCGCCGCGATAATCGCCTCCAGCGTGTACGCCTGCCCTCGCGTTCCGTCGCTGTCGTCCCACATCTCAGTACACCTCCACCAGCAGGGTCGCGTCACAGGCGTCGGCCCCTTCGAAGTCACACGGTTCGACCGTGACGATGCGTCGGGCGACCGTTACCGAACTCGACGTGGTCGGCTCCGTGCCGATCTCGTAGCGAACGTCGCAGGCCCGGGTGCTATCCTCCTCGTGGATGACCGTCGTGCCGTTGTTGCAGGCCGTCCGATACCGGTCCGCATCGGAAGCGCTGGCATCGACGTGAACGAGACGGATGTGGTAGCCGACGTCGTCGCTGAGTCCGAGCCGTTTGCGGGGCTGGTCGCTACCGTGGTCACCGAACCCATCACACTCGGTGGGCACGCTGTTGTTCCCGAAGAAGGCCGTTGCACACGGCTCCTCGACGATGAGCGGCCGGTTGGGGTCGCCCAGCGCCCCCTCCGCGAGATGGCTCGCGGTGCGGTCGGCTACCACGCTGCGTTCCTGATTGCTATCGACGAACGGCGACGTCAGCGATGGGATGAACGTAAAGACGAACGCCACCGCCAAGAGGAAGATCCCCATCGCGATGGCGAAATCCAGCGTCGTCTGTGCGCGCGTTCCCGACATACTACACCATCATGAACACGAGGAGTGCGAGCGTGGGCAGGACGACCACGAACTTCAGGCCGGCCATGATGCTCACGTCGCGGATATAGCCCGCGATCAGTCCGGAGATGATACCCTGCAGCGTGACGGCGTGGAAGAACAACATCGTCAGCTTATCGATGTCGAGTCCGCCACCGAACTCGCCGGCACCGCCTCCACCACCGCCCCCACCGCCGCCGGAGGCCTGCTCGGTCAAGCCGGCCATCGTGTCGAGGAACTCGACTTTCAGCAGGGCCATCACGCCGAGCAGCGTGATGTAGGTCATGATGATGATGACCATCTGCATCCGCGTGCGGGACTTCCGGTCCATCTCGATGTCGTCCTGGTTCTCGGAGGCCTGTGCGGCGGTCGATAGGACCTGCGTAATCTGACTGGAGGCCTCCTGAGCCTTCGAGATGAGTTTCATCGTCCGGGCCAAGCGTGGGATGTGGTATTTGTTGTTGAACTCCCGGAGAGCCGTCTTGAGGCTCGTCCCGTAGTTGACCTTCGCGTACATGACGCGGAACTCCTCGGAGAGTTTCCCCGAGGAGGTGTCGGCGACGACCTTCAGCGACTCCAAGAGCGTCATCCCGGTGTCGTTCGCGCTGGAGAGTTTCCGGAGGTTATCGGAGAGTTTGTTCGTGATGGCGTTCCGCGAGTGGACGTTCCACTCGTGGAAGATCGTCAGCGGCAGCAGGTTGAGATAGAGCGGCACGAAGACCCAGAAGAAGGTTCCCTGAATCGGTTCGCTCATCATCCCATCGACGTTCGTCGGCGCGAACCCGGCCATCACCGAAAACACCATCGCGACGATGGTCGCCGGGACCGTAATCGCCAACACCGCAAGCGGGTAGTCCCGGAAGAACAGATGCGGGTCCTTCAGGACGTTCATCGTGATGTAGGTCCCCTCGCGGGACTTGATGCGGTCGAAAATCCCGTAGCGGCCGGCGTAATCCTCCGCGAGGCCGAGGTCGAACATCGACTCGGATTCGTCGACGAACCCTTCGCCCTCATCGGGGCGGAGGTAGCCGTCGCCGACCTCGTCCTGAACGACCGTCGAGACCATGACGAGGAAACCGACCCCGATGAGCGGAATCAGGCCGTAGACGGTGCCGTACAGCAGCATGTCCTTCGACGGCCCGAGCATCGACATGATGACGAGGATGATGATAAGCAGAAGCGGGAACAGCGACAGCGTCATGTACATCTCCCCGAACAGCTCCAGGGTCTCGAGGACGAGTTCCTGTTCCTGCTTGGAGGTCCGCATGTGTTTTTCCTTCTGGTCTTCGAGGAACTTCTCCATGTCACCACCGGAGTTGATAATCGAGAGCATGTCCGTCAGGAACTGCCCGAGTTCGTCCGACGGCGTCTGCATCGCCTGATTCCTGACGGCCGTCCGGTAGTCCGTATCGAAATACTGCGTCTCCAGCACGATGGACTGGAACTCCTTTGCCACCTCGCCGTAGGTGTCGTCGGCCTTCGCCATCGCCTCGAGGATCTCCAGTTGGTTCAGTCCCCCCACCGACAGCGCGTACATGAAGGAGACCGAGTCCGACAGCAGGACGTTGATTTCGCGTTTACGGGCGCCCGAGTCGAGATACGGCTTGGCGACCATCCCGCCGAAGCCGGACCCGAACCCGATGGAGCCGAACACCAGCCCGGAAATCACGATGATGAAGGGTATCTTCAGCGAGTTGACGACGGAGAGATACGGCTCGGGCATCGGCAACCCGAATATCGTCGGCGGTTCGGTGATGATGAACGTGACGATGGCCCATCCCAGAAGCGTCCCCAGCAGCCACAGCCCGATGCCGGCGATGGCGCCGATAGCCAGGGATTTCGACAGGTAGATTTCGACCGTCTGGGGAATGCGGGCCTCGGCGAGTTTGGTCTCGACGTTGGCGACGAAGTCGCTGTCGTCGTCGAAGAGGCGGTTGTACAGCGGGTAAAACAGGTCGGCGAGCGTGCTGGTACTGCTCGAAGAACCTGCCGTCCCGAGGCTCATATATCGTCCTCGTCGAAGGTGTCGAACCCGTCCTCATCGTCGTCGAACAGGTCACGGTCGGCGTCCGCCGCCGGGTCCGACTCGTCGGATCGGTCGGGCTCATCGGGCAGTTCGTCGTCGAGGTCGGCCGGTTCGCCGCCGTCGGTGGTCGCCTCGCCGTCCCCGGGCGTTTCGTCGCCGCCGCCGCCGGCTTCGAAGGAGAAGCCGCCGTAATCGAAGTCGCCGTCACCGTCCCCTTCGCCGACGTCGATGTCCTCTTCCTCGTCGATTTCGAGGATGTCGGCCACTCCCTCGTCGGGCATCTCGCCGCTGTACTCTTCGAGCATCGCCGACGCATCGTCGAGGACCCGACCCGTCTCCTCGAGCATCGTCTCGTCGGCGGAGGGTCGCGGCACCATCGCCTCCTTGTCGGGGTCGATGTCGATTTTGACCGACTCCATCTCACGGAGGTCTTCGAGGGACCGTTCCAGTTCGTCGTTGGCGATGAGCGTCAGGATGGTCTCGGGGTCGTTGATAAAGGCCTGCAGCGTCGCCGCCACCTGCGTGTAGGTGTTGAGGCCGTTCTCGATGAGGTAGGCCAGAACGATCTGGCGTTTGAACATCTCGTCGTCCAGTTGCTGGCGGGTCCACCCGCGGTCGAACTGAATCTCGTCGAGGGTGTTGGACTCACCCATCTGCAGGAACTCGTCGGTTTCGGCCTGCCACTGGTAGACGTCCTGAACGTTGATCTCGTCGTTTTCGGGGTCGTAGTGGTTGATTTCGGTCAGCGACTTGTTCCGGCGGACCTTGTTGCCCTGCACCCGCGTCGAGGTCTGAATCGAGACGAGGTCCAGCGCCGTGAACATCGTCTTCGAGACGTTGATGGGGTCGGTCGTAAAGCGCTTGATGACCTCGCCGACGGAGTCGGCGTGGAACGTCGTCAGCGTGGTGTGCCCCGTCGACATGACCTGGAAGAGGGTCCGACCCTCCTCGCCACGAATCTCACCCATGACGATGTATTCCGGCCGTTGTCGGAGCGCGGCCTCCAGCAGGTCGAACTCGTCGACGTCACCCTTGTCACCCTCGCTGAAGGAGGGCCGGGTGACGCTTGCAATCCAGTTTCGCTGCGGGAGTTCGACCTCGCGGGTGTCCTCGATGGAGACGATTTTCGCCTTCGAGGGGATAAACAGCGAGACGGCGTTCAGCGAGGTGGTCTTCCCGGATGCCGTACCGCCGGCGAAGATCAGGCTCTTGTGGTTCTCGATACAGAGCCACAGGAACGCCATCTCGTCCAGCGAGAAGGTGTTCCAGTTGATGAGGTCGATTGGCGTGAACGGGACGTCCTTGAACTGCCGGATGGTGTAGTTCGTCCCGTGGTCGGAGACCTCGCGGCCGAGCGTGAGCTGTGACCGCGAGCCGTCCGGTAGCGTCGCGTCGACCTGTGGGTTCCGTTTGGAGATACCTTTCCCGGACCGCTGGGCCATCTTGACGACGAAGTCGTCGAGTTCTTCCTCGCCGTGGTAGACGTTCGAGATGATCTGCTCGTAGTCGCCGTGGTAGACGAAGACCGGCGAGTTGTAGCCGTCACAGGAGATGTCCTCGATGTTGATGTCGTGTTTGATGCCGTCGATGCGCTCGAAGCCGATGAAGTCCCGCTTGAGCAGGTAGAGGAGTTTCTCGATCTGGTACTCCGAGAGCGTCTCGGAGTCCTCCTCCAGAAGGGCGGGTTCGGGGCGTGCCTTGACGCCATGTAGCCCGACGTGCTCTTCCGCTTCCGTCTCTTCCGTGAGACCGACGAGTCCCTTGACGCTGTCGACGAAGCCACCGTTGGCGGGGCGGGCGCCCTCCTCGTAGAGGTCGTAGCGTTCGAGCAGGTTGTGGGTCTCCCGTTCGATGACGCCGGCACGGGCGTCGTCGTCACCCTGGATGACCACCTCGTCGCTCGAATACTTGATGGCGGTTCTGAGTTTGCCGGAGATGAACTCCCGGAGGTCCGATTCGATGGGGGTGAGATGCGGTTCGATGAGGTAGTACTTCTTCTCGTTTTCCTTCTCGGAGTGGAAGATGATGACGAAGGCGTAGGGTTTGTTGACCCAGTAGCGTTCGACCTCGCGGAAGTGGCCCTTCTTTTCCTGCGGGACGGCCTTTTCGAGGTCGTAGCGATTGACGACGGTCGTGACGCCGTTCTCGTCGCTGAAAAACGCGTCCTCGTCGAGTTCGGGATTGACGCGGACGGTCCGCTCGTTGGCGACTTCGGTCAGCTGGGTCGCGCCGAAGCCGGCCCCGCCGAACACCGAATCGAGTTCCTCGGGGTCGTAGCCGAGATACTCCTCGGGGTCGAACTCCTCGCCTTCCGGCGGGTTTCCGTCCTCGTCGTAGTAGTATTCCGCCTTGAAGTCCTCCCAGTCGTATTCACCGACGGCCGCCGGCGGGTCCTCCGGTTCCGCCTCGGCGTCCACGTCGGAGTTCGTTTCTGCGTCGGCGTCGGGCGCTGGCCCTCCAACAGCACCCTCACCGTCCGCATCATCGATAGCCATTAGCAAACGATTGAACACATCAGCGAAAAAGGTTTGCGGCCCTATCGATACGTGATTCGCACGGGCGAGCGCCCGAGCCCCGAAATTCGAGGCGAATAGCGAATACGGGGAATCGCCGGGATTCTACCCGCTAAGGGGGAAGAGGCGTGTCAATCGATAAACCGTTCGAGGCGGTTCATCGCTTCCTTCAGTTCCGAGAGGCCCGTCGCATACGAGGCGCGCAGATGGCCCTCGGCGCCGGCGCCGAAAGCGGTGCCGGGCACCATCGCCACCTGCTCGGCTTCCAGCAGGTCCTCGGCGAACTGTTCGGCGTCGTCGCCGGGACACTCCGGGAAGACGTAGAAGGCGCCGGTCGCTTCGAAGCAGTCGATGCCCATCTCCTCGAACCGCGAGAGGACGAAGTTCCGTCGGCGGTCGTACTGGGCGCGCATCTCTTCGACTTCCTCGCGGCAGTTCTGGAGGGCCTCGATGGCCGCGTACTGGGCAGTCGTCGGCGCCGACAGCATCGTGTACTGGTGGACCCGGTTCATCGCCGTGATGACCTCGCTGGGGCCCATCGCGTAGCCGAGACGCAGGCCCGTCATCGCGTAGGCCTTCGAGAAGCCGTTGAAGACGACGGTCCGCTCGCGCATCCCGTCGAGTTCGGCGATAGAGACGTGGTCGCCCTCGTAGGTGAGGTCCGCATAAATCTCGTCGGAGAGGACGTCGACGTCGTGCTCGCGGCAGAACTGCGCGACTTCGGCGAGTTCCTCGCGATTCATGGTCGCGCCGGTGGGGTTGTTCGGATAACAGTAGACCAGCAGGTCGGCGTCCTCGGCGCCCGCTTCGGAGAGCACCTCGGGGGTGAGTTTGAACTCGTCTTCGACGCGGGTCGGGACGTCGAGCACCTCGCCGCCGGCGAAGGTGACGCCCGGCGAATAGGAGACGTAGCAGGGCTGGGCGACTGCGACGGTGTCGCCAGGGTTGACGAGCGCACGGAAGGCGACGTCGAGGGCCTCGCTGGCGCCCGCAGTGACGAGGATTTCCTCGTCGGGGTCGTAGTCGAGGTTCCAGCGCTTGGCGTCCTTGGCGATTTCCTCGCGGAGTTCGCGCATGCCGCGGTTGGCGGTGTAGGATGTCTGGCCGCGTTCCAGCGAGGTGATGGCGGCCTCGCGGGCGGCCCACGGCGCCGAGAAGTCGGGTTCGCCGACGCCGAGCGAGATGACGTCGTCCATCTCCTCGGCCAACTCGAAGAACCGGCGGATACCGGAGGGCGGTACCTCCGCGACGCGGTCGGAGGGCTCGAACGTCATGGCGTGACCGACAGGCGGTCGTCATCCCCGCCGTCGTCGAAGCGATAGCCGCCCTGCTTGTAGGTCTCCATGATGTAGTGGGTGACCGTCTGGGTAATCTCGGGGAGGGGCGCGACCTTGTCGCTGATAAAGCGGGAGACCTCCCGCATCGAATCGCCCTCGACTTCGAGCGCGAAGTCGTAATCGCCCGAAACGAGACGGAGCCCCTGTACCTCGGGGAAGCCGGCGAGTCGCTTGGCCACGTCCCGGTAGGTCGTTTCCCGGTCGAGCGTGACGTTACACTCGACGTGGGCCTGCACGCGGTCGTCGCCGACGGCGTCCCAGTCGACGATGGCGGTGTATCCCTGGATGACTCCCTCGGCTTCCAGTTCCGCGATCCCCTCCTCGACCGTCTCGGCCGACAGGCCCGTCAGTCGGGCGAGGTCGGCCGTCGAGTAGCGGGCGTTCTCGGAAAGCAACTCGAGGAGTTCGTCGGCGTGGTCCATATCGGATAGGACAGTAGCGCGGACTAAAGCGTTGCGAGGCACCGTCAGTTCCTGTCACACGACCCACTATCCGACTACCTAGTATAATGGTCGTTCATGTTCTTCGGCATATAAGGTCATCCCTTGATATATTATCTCTCGATACTATTATAATCCCTTGGTGGGTTGTAGTGGGTATGAAGCAGCACGCGCTTCGAACGGCGATGACTCTGTACCAGGGCGGCACACTCGAACTGGACGACGCGGCCCGTCAGGCCGGCGTCTCGCCCGACCGCCTTCGCCGTGCCGTCGACCGCCTCGGCGTCGCCGTCACCCCCGCGACGACCGAGACCGAGCGCACGCCCATCCACGCCGACTAAGCCGTCGGCGTTCCCACGTCAGCCACGGCGCTGAACGAGCTTTTCTCACCCCCAGTTCTTCCGACAGTCAGCAACCGCTTCGGGGACCGCAAGGTGCTTGGTGAACCGGCGAAGATCCTTCACCGTGCCGCGTGACGCGCCGCTGGTCGTCGGGTTGGTCTCCGGGTCCCACGTCGTCAACCACGCCTACCTCCTGCTTTTCGCGCCCGCCTTCTCGCTTCTGAGCGCCGACTTCGGCGTCTCGCTGGCCCAGTTGGGTCTCGCGGTCGGCCTGATCAACGCCGTCGTCACCGTCGGCCAACTTCCGCTGGGCTACATCTCGGACAGCTACAGCCACGCCGCGGTGCTCGTCGGTTCGCTGGCCGTCGGCACCCTCGGCTGTGGACTGGCCGCGCTCGCGCCCTCCTACGAGTGGCTGCTGGCTGCCGCCGCCGTCATGGGACTGGGCGTGGCCGGCCACCACCCGGCCCACTACCCGCTCATCTCAGCGGCCGCGCCGGATGCCTACCGTTCGCGGGCCTACAGTGCCCACGGCTTCGCCGGCGCCCTCGGCCTTGCGCTGCCCTTCGCCGTCGTCCCCGCCGCCGTCGCGCTCGGCTTCGGCTGGCAGGCCGCCTTCGGCGCCATCGCCGCCCTCGGGGCAGTCTACACCGTCATCACCGTCCTCGTCGTCCGCCGTCTCCCCCATAGCATCACCCGCGCCGGCGCCGAGGCCCGCGACGGGGAGGAAAGCGTCGTCGACGCCCTCCGAACCGTCGAGACCACCGCCGACCGACTCCGGCTTCTCGGCGCGCGGGCAGCCGCCTACTTCCGGACCATCGCCGGCGCGCCGCTCATCCTCCTGCTGACCGCGCTGTGGTTCGTCAACAGCGCGGCCATCTGGGGCGTCCGCGCCTACGCCGCGACGCTGCTCGATGTCGGTTACGGTCTCGATTCGGGGACCGCCAGCCTCGTCGCCAGCGCGATGCTGGTCGTCGGGGCGGTCATCCTGCTGGGCGGTGGCTACGTCGCCGACCGAATCGGGCCGACGCCGATGCTCTTCGTCGGCTACGGGTCGCTGGTCGTCTTCGCGGCCGCGCTCTCGACGGCCCTGCTGCCCGCGCTCGCGGCCGTCGGCGTCGTCCTGCTCCTTGCGGCTACCGTCGACATCTCGCGGCCGGCGCGGGCGACGCTCACCGACCTGGCCTCCGAGCGCCGCGACGTGGGCAAGAACTTCGCGCTGATGACCATCGGCATCTCCGCGGGCGGGGCTGTCGCCCCGCCGGCCTTCGGCTATGCTATCGAGGTCGCTGGCGTCTACGCCGCATTCACCGGGGTTGCCGCGACCGCCGGCATCGCGCTCCTGTTGTCGGTGTCGGTCGCGCGTGCGGCCTGACGGCACCCCGGAGGCGACCGGAGCCTCACCACCCGGCCTGTCCGTAGATGAGGTTGCGCTGAATCTCGTTGGCGCCCTCGTAGATGACGGGGACCCGGACGTCACGGTAGATGCGGGAGATGCGGTTCTCGGTGAGGACCGACCGGCCGCCGTGGAGTTGCATCCCGCGTTCGGCGCAGTCGTTGGCGGTTTCGGTGGACTTGACCTTCGCCATCGCCGCCCAGAAGCCGGCGTTGTCCTTTTCGGCGACCTTGTCGGCGGCCCGCCAGTTGAGCGCGCGAGCAGCCTGGAACTCGGTCATCATGTCCGCGAGGATGTGCTGGACCTTCTGGAACTCGGTGATGGTCCGGTCGAAGGCTTTCCGGCCGTGGGCGAACTCGGAAGCCTCCTCGATGGCCGCCGCCGCGAGGCCGAGGCCGTGGCCGCCGACGACGACTCGGCCGTAGTTGAAGAACTCCGCGAGCATGTAGAAGCCTGCACCCTCGGTTCCGATGATGTTTTCCTCGGGTACCCGCGCGTCGTTCAGTTCGATGCGGGCCTGCTTGGAGGCGCGGAAGCCCATCTTCTCGGGGATGTGTTCAGCGTCGTAGCCGTCGGTGTCCGTCGGGACGATGAAAAGCGAGTAGTTGCCGTAGCGGTCGTCGGGGTCATCGCCCGTCTTCACGTACATCGTCACCCAGTCGGCCTCGACGCCGTTGCCGACCCAGTACTTCTCGCCGTTCAGGACGTACTCGTCGCCGTCCTTTTCGGCGGCCGTCTCCATGCCCGCAAGGTCCGACCCCGTCTCCGGTTCGGAGACCGCCAACCCCGAGATCTGGTCGTTTTCGGCGACCGGCCGGAGATAGTCCTCCTTCTGTTCCTCGGTGCCGTACTCCTCGGTGATTTTCGACCCGAAACTCGCCAACTGCATCGTCAGCGCGATGCCCGCGTCCGCCCGATACAGTTCCTCGGTCATCGCGAGGAGTTGGTGGAGGTCGAGGCCTCGACCGCCGTACTCCTCGGAGATGTCCTGTGCGACGAGACCCGCGTCCATTCCCGCCTCCAGTACCTCCCAGGGATACTCGCCGGCCTCGTAACACTCCGCGGCGTTCGGTTCGATGTGTTCCTCGGCGAACGCCCGCGCTTCGGCCTTGATATCGTGGGCGTGCTCCGGAACGATGGTTTCGTCTAGCAGGTCCATACCGGACGAAAGTAGGGGCGCGAAACGGATATACCGCGGGATGCCAGCAAGCAACAGGCTGCCACCTTTTTATTACCGGCCGTCCACGTTCGAGCGTGAAACGCCGCCTCGGCTATCTCTCGCTCCTCGCCGCCGTTCTCTGTGCGGCCGCCGCCAGCGCCGTCAGCCGGACGCCGGTCGGCGTCCCGGACTGGGAACTCGGCGGTGTCGCTATCGCGCCGCTGGTCGTCCAGGCGCTACTCGTCGGGGCCGTGGTCCTCGCGACCATGGGCGCCTACGCCATCCTCCTGCGGTTCCTCGTCGACCACACCGAGAGCAAGCGCCGGAAACACGACGCCCGCAACCTGCTGCGCTTCGTCTTCATCATCCTCGCCATCGTCGGCATCTTCGCCGTCCTCACGAACCAGTACGTCGGCCTCCTGTTCTCGCTCGGTATCGTCGGCTTCGCCGTCACCTTCGCGCTCCAGCAGCCACTCTTCTCGCTTATCGGCTGGATGTACATCATGGTCAAAAAGCCCTACAGCGTCGGCGACCGGGTCGCCATCGAGGGCTCGAAGGGCGACGTCGTCGAAGTCGATTTCCTCGTGACGACGCTGTGGGAGATAAACGGCGAGTTGGTCTCCTCCAATCAGCCCTCCGGGCGGGTCATCACCCTCCCGAACAGCGTCGTCCTCTCCTCGCACGTCTTCAACTACTCCTACCGGGAGTTCCCCTACGTCTGGAACGAACTCTCGGTTCAGGTGGCCTACGAGACGGACCTCGAATTCGCCCGCGAGTTGATGGTCGAGGAAGCCGACGACTACCTCGGCGACGAGATGGAGGAGGCCATCGACCGGTACCGCAAGCGCCTCGCCGAAACACCGGTCGAACTGGAGGTCGGCGACCGGCCGACGGTCAACATCCAGCAGGAACAGTCGTGGGTCGAACTGCGACTCCGCTATCTCGTCCATCCCCGCCAGGGCACGCGAGTTCGCAACGCCCTCTACGAGCGCATCCTCGACCGGATGAACGACCACCCCGACCGCGTCGCGTTCCCGGTGAGCCGGAGCCGGTAAGCCCCCGCCCTGACCCGAGTTCTTTTGCGCCGGCGACGTAACCCACGCCCATGACCGTGCCCGACGACGTCGAAACGTTCGCAGCGGCGGTCGGCCCCGACCCCGACGACGTGCTCCGCGAGATGGACGACCGCGCCGAGGAGACCGGCTTTCCGACCGTCGGCCCCGCCGTCGGCGGCTGGCTCCAGCAGTTGGCCGGCCTCGTCGACGCCGACCGCGTCTTCGAGTTCGGCTCGGGCTTCGGCTATTCGGCCTACTGGTTCGCCCGCAGCCTCCCAGAAGATGGTGAAATCGTGCTGACGGAAATCGACGCCGACGAACTCGACGACGCCCGCGAGAATCTCGCTCGCGGCGGTTACGCTGAGATGTCTCGCTTCGAATTGGGCGATGCCATCGACATCGTCACCGACTACGATGGCCCCTTCGACGTCGTCCTCATCGACAACGAGAAGGACCGCTACGTCGAGGCCTTCGAGGCGGTCCGTGAGAAGGTCCCCGTCGGCGGGGTCGTCGTCGCCGACAACATGACCGCCGGCCCCTTCGACTTCGAGGAGATTCACCGGGTCGTCATGGAGGGCGGCGAGACGGACAACGAGATGGCACGCGGCGTCGCCGACTACCTCGGCCACGTCCGCAGCGCCGACGACTTCGAGACGACGCTGTTGCCGCTCGGTGAGGGCCTCGCAGTGACCCGTCGGCTGGCGTAAACGGTGGGCCCGTTCCTGTCATCAGTGTCATGGAAAGCCATGGCAAAACCCAAGTCAGGACCATCCGTAGGTGTGGTCCCATGCCGGGAGGCACTGACCAGACACTTCGACCGTTCCTGTGGCGTGCGGCGAATCTCTACCCCGATACGGAGATCGTCTCACGGACCCACGAAGGCATCGAGCGATACACTTACGAGGACTACGACGAGCGAACGGCGCAACTCGCCAACGCACTCGACGAATACGGCATCGAGGAGGGCGACCGAGTCGCGACGTTCTGCTGGAACCACCATCGGCACTTCGAGACCTACTTCGCGGTACCGACCATCGGCGCACAACTCCACACCATCAACCCCCTGCTGCCCGACGAACACATCCAGTATATCGTCGACAACGCCGACGACGAACTGATTTTCGTCGACGAGTCGCTGGCGCCGAAACTGGCACAGGCGGCCGCCGACGCCCCCGAATTCGAGGGCGTCGACTTCGTGGTAATGTCGTCCAGTGGGACCGACGCACTCGATGCGACGCCCTACGAGGAGTTCGTCGACGGCCACTCGACCGACTACGACTGGCCCCAACTCGACGAGAAACAGCCCGCCGGGATGTGTTATACCTCCGGGACCACGGGCAACCCGAAGGGCGTCGAGTACACCCACCAGATGCTGTGGAGCCACACGATGGCGACCCTGACGCCACAGGGGATTCCCATGGCCGACGACGACGTCGTCATGCCCGTCGTGCCGATGTTCCACGTCAACGCCTGGGGCATGCCCTTTACCGCGACCGCCGCGGGGTCGAAGCACGTCTATCCCGGCCCCTCGCCGGAACCCGAGGACATCGCCTCCCTCATCGAAAACGAGGGCGTCACCATCACCGCCGGCGTGCCCACGGTCTGGCTCGGCCTGATGGAGTACATGGAGGACAACGAGGTCGACCTCTCGACGCTGGACACCGTCATCGTCGGCGGGTCGGCCGCGCCCGAATCCATGATTCGCTGGTTCGACGACCACGACGTCGAACTGCTCCACGCGTGGGGCATGACCGAAATGTCCCCCATCGGGTCGGTCTCCCAACTCAAATCCAGCCTACAGGACGCCGATTACGAGACCCAGCTCGAACACCGCAAGAAGCAGGGCCTGCTCGCCCCCGGCCTCGAGATGAAAATCATCGACGAGGACGGCGAGGAAATCGCCTGGGACGGCGAGGAGTTCGGCGAACTGTGGGTCCGCGGCCCGTGGGTCACCAAGGAGTACTTCAAGCGGCCCGAAGCCAACGAGGAGGACTTCGAGGACGGCTGGCTCAAGACGGGTGACGTCGTCACCGTCGACGACGAAGGCTACATCAAAATCGTCGACCGGGCGAAGGACGTCATCAAGTCCGGTGGCGAGTGGATTTCCTCGGTCGAACTCGAAAACGCCATCATGGCCCACGACGATATCGCCGAAGCCGCCGTCGTCGGCGTCCCCCACGAGCGCTGGCAGGAACGGCCCGTCGCCTTCGTCGTCCCCGGCGAGGGCGCCGACGAAACGACGCTGGAGGACGAAATCATGGACATGCTCCGGGAGGACTACCCCAAGTGGTGGCTGCCGGACGCTATCGAGTTCATCGACGAAGTGCCGAAGACCGCCACCGGCAAGTTCTCCAAGAAGGACATCCGCGAGCAGTACACCGACGAATCGCTGGTCGAAGGTCGCGTCCCCGAGGAAGCCGCCCCGGACGACGACTAACCGGCGTCGCCGCTTTCCTCACGCCTTTTTATTGCCGACTCAGTTCCGCCACTTGATGGAACAGCCACGCGAGGGGCCGCGCTCGTCTTCGGGGTCCCCGCCGGCTAACACGCTGTCGATGGCGTCCTTGATTTCGAAGCCGGGTTCGCCGGAGGGCTCTTCGTCGGGGGTCATCGCGTCGTCGAAACGGCCGTGGTAGACCAGTCGGAAGACGTCGTCGTCGTTCTCGAAGAGGAAGGGGTCGGGCGTACAGACCGCGCCGTAGGCTTCGGCGACCTCCTGGCTCTCGTCGCGGAGGTACGCGGTGATGTCGATATCGCCCGATTCGACGTATTCGACCATCGTCTCGAAGGAGTCCTCGGGGTACTCCTCGGCGTTATTGGGGTTGATTCCGACGACGGCCACCTCCCCGTACTCGTCGGCGATGTCGTTCATCGCCCCGAACTTCGCCTGTGCGTAGGGACAGTGGTTACAGGTGAAGACGACGAGCAGTGCCTCGTGGTCGTCGAAATCACCCAGCGAGTAGGTCTCGCCGTCGGTCCCGTCCAGTTCGAAGCCGGGCGCTTGGTCGCCGTGGTCCAGTTTGTCGGATTCTGATTCGAGAGCAACCATACCGGACCTACGGGCGGAAGCGACCTAAAGTCACCCCTCCGGGGAACCGGCTTATCCCTCGAAGGTGGTGAGGAAGACGGCGACCACCGCGAGGACGATACCGGTCACCTTGCGGACCGTCAGCACCTCGTCGAGGAAGACGATGCCGATGAGGGAACTGGCGACCAGAAAGAGGCCGAAGATGGGTACGACGACGCTGACGGGACCGACCGCGAGCGCGCGATAGTAGGAGATGATACCGACCGCCAGACAGGCGCCGGCAGCGTACATGTACGGTGCGTGCTGGTGGGTCAGCGCCGAGAGCAGCGGTCGGTCGGTGGCGACGATGATACCGAGCGCCGTCAGCGCGAGCATGCCGTTCGTGACGAAGGCGACCGTATCGGCCGGCAACTGCTGGGTCGCCAGTTTCGTCAGCGGTGCGACGACCGAGTAGGCCGCCAGAGCGAGGAGTGCATACCAGATATACTGCATATCGGCACGCAGTCTGCCGACGGCAAGGCCGTATCGGTCTCCGGGCGAGTCGACTTTCCGGCACTCGAGGAGGAAACCCAAGCGACCTTTGTCGGCGAGTCCGAACGGGCAGATATGTCGACAGCGCGCGGCCCGGCCTTCGCCCGGGAGCACCCGCGGATACTGACAGCCCTCTTGACCGTCGTCGGCTACGTCGTCGTCATCGGGACGCTCTACGGTGACGTCGGCGTCTACCCGACCATCACCGAATCGACCGTCGACCTCTTTGCCCACGCTATCGCCGTCATCAACTCGGCGACGGTGGTCTGTCTGGCCGCCGGGTGGTACTGGATTCGCAACGACGAAATCGAGAAACACCGCAAGGCGATGACCGCCGCCTTCTCGCTCATCCTGCTGTTCCTCGTCTTCTACCTCCTGAAGACGGGCGGTGGCGGCCGCAAGGAAATCGTCGCCGGCGCGCCGCTGCGGAGCCTCTATCTCGGCATGCTGGCGATTCATATCGTCCTGTCGGTGCTGGCGGTGCCGCTGGTCCTGTATGCCATCACGCTCGGTATTACGCACACGCCGGCCGAACTCCGCGAGACGGCCCACGCGAGGGTCGGCCGCATCGCCGTCTCGACGTGGCTCATCAGCCTCGTGTTGGGCGTCGTCGCCTACCTCATGCTCACATTCTACTACGGGCCGGAGCAAATCGAGTTCATCCGCGGGATGGCGTAGATGACCGACAAGGGAGCCATCCGCGAGCGCGTCTGGGACCGCCTCGAAGCGGAGGGCTACGCCCGGTTTCCCTTCCCGCCGCACGGCCGCATCACCAACTTCGAGGGCGCGAAAGAGGCCGCGGAACGGGCGCTCGACCTACCGGAACTCGCCGACGCCGAGGCGGTCAAGGCCAACCCCGACGCCCCACAGTTGCCGCTCCGGCGGGGCCTGTTGAAGCAGGGAACGACCGTCTACATGGCGGTGCCCCGACTGTCCGAGGCCGATTGCTTCGTCGAGTTGGACCCCGCGAAACTCGACGACCTCGATGCCGCGCCGACCGTCTCACACATGAGCGAACACGGCCGACAGGTCGGCCCCGACGAGGTGCCGGAACTGGACGCCATCGTCCTCGGCAGCGTGGCTGTCACCGAAGCCGGCGCCCGCATCGGCAAGGGCGAGGGCTACAGCGACCTCGAATACGCCGTCCTCCGGGAACTCGGCCTCGTCGACGACGAGACGCCGACGATTACGACCGTTCACGACACGCAGGTCATCGACGAGGACATCTCGGTCGGCGACCACGACGTGCCGCTGGACGTCATCTGTACGCCGACCCGGACGATTCGCACCGACGCCGGCGAGAAACCGGAGGGCCTCTTCTGGGACGACCTGAGCGAGGAGCGCATCGCCGAGATACCCGTCCTCGACGAACTGCGATAGGAGAAAACCCGACGAGCCTTTTCAATCGGTCCGCGGCAGAGCCACCGCGCCGACGGCGAAGAAGACGACCGCCAGCACCGTCAGGACCGCGAGGTTCAGATAGGGGTCGGCACCGACGAGTCCCTGCTGTGCCCCACGCCACGTCGCCATCGTTCCCGGCGGCTGGTAGGTCGCTCCCCGGACGCCGCGGGCGAAGTACGTCAGCGGCGAGATGTTCATGAAGGGAACGAACCACTCGGGCAGCATCGACGGCGGGACGAACGTCTCCGAGAGGAAGAGTAGGGGAATGGCAAGGCCGTTCGAGGCGGCGATGACCCCGTCCTGGGAGTCGGCAACGCGGCCGAGAATCGCGCCGACCGCACAGAACAGCGCCACGCCGACGGCGACGTACGGCACGAGTAGGAGTGAGAAGGAGAACACCGCATCGGTGACCAGCAGGACGAGGCCGAGAATCAGCAACGACGCCAGGCCGATGACGACGACGTTGACGAGCGTCTGGGCCAGCAGCCACTCCGCGCGCGTCAGCGGCGTCGTCGCAAGTTTCTCGAAGCGGTTGCCCTCCCGGTGGCGCGCGACCTCGCTGCCGACCCGAGAGAGGGGCGTAAAGAGGACGACGACGGCGAGATAGCCGGCGACGTAGTAGCCCGGCGGTTCCGCGAAGAGGCCGCCGCCACTGGGGTCGGTCTGGACCAGTGCACCGAAGATGAGGATGATGATGACCGGGAAGAAGAACGTGAAGAAGACGGCCGTCCGACGGCGGGTGAAGCCGTACCACGCGGCTTTCGTCTCGGCGGCGACGCGTCCGAGGCGACTCATGCGTCGACCTCCTCGCGGGGGCGGCCGCCAGCGCCGACATCAGTTCCCGTCAATGCGACGTAGACGTCGTCGAGGCTCGGCTGTCGCCAGACCAGCCCCTCGTAGTCGACGCCGGCGTCTTCGAGGGTTTCGACGACGTCCGGAATCTCCTTGGGGCCGACCGGGACGGCGACGTGTCGCTGGTCGGGCAGGAGGTGATAGCCGGCCGTCTCCAGCGCGCGGGTCGCCGTACCCTCGTCGTCGGCTTCGATGACGAGTCGGCTATCGCCGCCGTGCCGTTCGATGAGTTCTCGGGGCGAACCGAGCGCGACCAACTGGCCCTCCGAGAGCAGGCCGACGCGGTCGGCCAGTTCCTCGGCTTCCTCCATGTAGTGGGTCGTCAAAAGCACCGTCGTGCCGCCGTCGGCGAGGTCCTCGATGAGGGCCCAGAGGTCGCGGCGACCCGTCGGGTCGATGCCTGTCGTCGGTTCGTCGAGGATGAGCAGGTCGGGGTCGTTGACCAGCGCCGTGCCCACGCAGGCGCGGCGCTTCTGGCCGCCCGAGAGGTTCTCGTAGAAGGCATCGGCCTTCTCCGAAAGGCCCACGTCTTCGAGGACGGCGTCGACGTCGCGGGATTCCTCGTAGAGGCCGGCGTAGTACGCGAGCAGTTCGCGGGCCGTGAGGCGCTCGGCGGGGCCGAATTCCTGCGGGAGGACGCCGAGGCGGTCGCGGGCGACCTCGGTCGGTGATTGCCCGAAGACCTGCACCTCGCCGTCGGCCTTCGTCGTTCCCGTGAGTGCGCGCACGAGCGTCGTCTTTCCGGCGCCGTTCGGGCCGATGAGGGCAAACACCTCGCCTTCCTCGACGGCCAGCGAGACGCCGTCCAGCGCCACCGTGTCACCGTATCGTCGGCGAACGTCCTGGGCGCGAATGACCATGTCGAAACCGCACGCGGCGCCCGGGTAAAGCCTGCCGTTTCAGGCCGTCACGCTCGGGGTCGTGGGCGGTCGCTACGCGTTATTTATAAAAGAAGCAGTCCGCCGGAACGTCTCAGACGAGCGGTTCCTCGCGGCCGCCGAGGTAATCGAAGACGGCCCCCAGCGAGAAGCCGTAGACGAGGTGGGCGATGAACGTGAAGACGACGTACAGCGGCAGGGCGATGCCGGCGTAGCCGTCGTAGAACGCCAGTACGAACCCCGTCCAGAGGACGAACCCGAAGAAGGCGCCCTGTTTCGCGTAACTCCCGCCGGGGAGGTACCGACCGACCGAGGCGAAAAGCAGCGGCCACGTCACCATCCCGCCGGCCAGGAAGAGCACGTATCCGACCGCGGTCGGATCGCCGGGAACGACGGCCGCGATACCGGTCAACTCGACGACCATCGACAGCGAGGTCATGTCGAAGGCCCCCAGCGAGGCCGCGACGAACAGTACGACGGTCATCGCGGCGGTGCCGACAGCACCCGCTATCGCCCCGATGAGACCGTCGAAGACGATGCCAGTCATCGAGTTCGTCTCGTCGTCGTGGGCATCGAGTGGCCCAACTTCCGTGTCGCCAGGTCCCATGGGTAGTAGTGACACACCACGTGTATAAATATTGTCGCCGGGAAAGAGGTATGCCACTCCGGTCACAGCATCGGATATGGACGCCAAGACGGCCTTCGGCATCGCGCTGGCGCTGGCGCTGGGGCTTCCCTACGTCACCGTCGGCCTCATGGAGGGCGGCCGCCTCGGCATCCTCGCCTTCAGCGCGCTTTTCGTGGTTGCCATCGCCGTCATCATCGTCAGCGACCGCCGGACGGGCGAATCCGCCTCCGGCGAGGAGTAAGCAGCCCTCAGCGGATGCCCGGTCGCCAGTAGAGCAGTCCGAGCGTGAGGACGAACACCGCCGTCGAGAGGTCATACGAGGCGTTCAGCGCGGCCGCGCCGAGGATTCCCGCCCCGCCGACGAGCGACGTGCCGATGCTCGCCAGAATCGGCCACGTACAGGAGACACACGAAAAAAGTCCGAGCAGTCCCGCGACCGCCGACCCGGAGGCCTCCAGCACCGTCACGTAGACGAGATACGCGAGCGCCGCGTATCCGACCAGAAACGCCGGCATGGCGGCGATGACGACGTACTCGCCCGCGTAGACGAAGGCCGGGCCCCACCCCGGTGGGAGCCACGCGATGCGGACGCCGGAGGCCGCATCACCGAGGCCCGTACTGATTACACCGCCAAAAACCGCGAGCACGCCGAAGTAGGCCGCCGCCAGCGCCGCCGCCCGCCGTCGGGTGGCGAAATCCGGTCCCTCCGGTGGGTCCGTCGCGTATATCGCCACCGCGCCGAGGTTGACCCACAGGAGGCCGTAGAGGGCATACCGGAGTTCGGTCGGTTCGGCGGTCGTCAGCGTGTAGTAGGCGACGATGGAGACCAGTTGGAGGTTCAAAAGCAGCGCGCCCCAGCCGAGTCGACGCGCGGGCAGTCGGCGCCCGAGGGAGACGGTGGCCATTCCGTTAGGCGACCGAGTAACTGGCAGCGGCCATCAACAGTAACACGAGGCCGAGGCTGAGTCCCATCAGCCACGACAGCGACCGGCTTTCCCAGCGGAGGTGCTGATAATACCCGACGATGAGGCTCGTCTTGGCGACGGCCGCACCCATGGTCAGCCCGAAGGACTGCCAGTAACTGAACTCGATGCCGCCCGGTGGGTGGAAGAACACGTACTTCGAGGCCGCGAGGGCGACGAGGGCGACGTAAACCGCCGCGTAGAATCTGACGGAATCGGACGCCATGTGTGTGTGTACGTCACCCAATGTCACAGCCCCATATATAATTACCCCCGAGCGGCCGCGCCGCCCTCGAATACGGACGGTCGTAGCCGGTTAGCGGCGGTTACCGAACCGCGCTGACGATTCCCGGGAAACCGTTACAGCCGTCCGTCTCAGTCCTCGTTTCGCCACCGCTTCCAGAGGTAGTTGGCGCCGAGGAGGCCGCCGACCCAGAAGCCAACCCCGAGGAGCGCGAAGACGAGACCCTGAACGAACGGCGAGGCACCCATGAACCCGACTACCATACCAACATCTTCACGCACGGCGCCTTATCGTTGCTGGTCAGTCCGGTAAAGCGTGACCAGACACGCAAGCACCCCCAGTTCCGCGACTTTCGAGACGAGCGCGAGGCGTTCGACGCGCAAGTGTGCGAGCACGACCGGAATCGGGTTCTCGTCGTGGGTACCGTGGGCCTCGATGTAGGGCCAGAAAGAGCCGTGGTCGAGGAGCGTGTGCCACGCCGCGTAGCCGGCGAAAAACGGGAGGACGACGAGGACGCCCGCCAGATAGAGCCGCCGACCCGCAAAGCCGTTATAGCCAAGCAGGACGCCGAACACGAGCGCGAAGCCACCGAGCGTAAAGAGGAGCGGTCGCGGGTCGCCGAGATATCCGGCCGCCGCGTAGACGACCAGCGCATGTCCCCCGTGACTCGGATGGAGGAGATGAATCCCGGCGACGACGAGGGCGAGCACGGCCGCCGCCAATCGAATCCGACGGACCGTCGAATCGTCCATACCCGGCGTATCCGTCCCTTCATCCTAACTTTACCGACCCACTTTTTGCACGCTCCGCCAGTCTGGCGCGCTACGGCGCCAGACCTGGCTCCGCGGCAAAAACGTGGTGAAAATATGCGCGCGTACTCCTTTCGCGCGCCTTCGCCGCGCTCCAGTCCGTGCGCGCTACGGCGACTCGCTTCGCTCGTCGCCGGGAACCGCCTCGGGGGCCTTCTCTGAAGGCCCCGCTCGGCGGATGCTTCTCCCTATCCAAGGCTGGCCAGCCAAAGAGCGAGGATGGTGTCCGCTTTGGGGGCGTCCGAAGGTCGCCCCCGAAGCGGTTCTCCGGACGCGAACGGAGTGAGCGCCCGGTAGCGAGCGGTGACTAACGCCGACCGTAGGGAGGCGGCTGGAACCGCTCGCGCATATTTTCACCACGTTTTTGCCGCGGAGGCGGGTTCGGCGCCGCAGCGCGCCGAACCGCCGGAGCGTGCAAAAAGTGGGTCTAGAAGAGGTAAAACAGCGGGAACAGGAAGACCCAGACGATGTCGACGAAGTGCCAGTAGAGGCCGAAGTACTCGACCGGGCGGTGGTCCGTCGTGTATTTGCCCTGGTAGGCACGGACGAACAGGAACGCCGCGACGATGAGCCCGAGGATGACGTGGATGCCGTGCAGGCCCGTCGTCACGTAGTAAATCGTCGCCTGCACGGGTGGGCCCTTCGGGTTCTGGGTGAGCGTGATGCCGACGTCGTAAATCTCGTGGTGCCACTCCCAGCCTTTGATGCCGAGGAACGTGAAGCCGAGCAGCATCGTCGCGCCGAGACTCGCGAGCAGGCCCTTGCGGCTGTTGCGCTTTGCCGCCACCAAGGCGAGGATGACGGTGAACGAGGAGGTCAGCAGGACGAACGTGTTAATGAGGCCGGGCAGTGACTCGGGTAGGGGATGCCAGCTCCGCCAGCCGGCGTGGACACGGATGAAGACCGCCGCCGAGATGAACGCGCCGAAAACCAGCACGTCGGAGGCGAGGAAGAACCACATGCCGAGTTTGTTCTTCTCGACGCCGTCGAACGGCCAGCGGTTGGCGACCTCCATCGGCGGCGCGTAGAAGTCCTCCAGGCCCCACTGGATGCCCGAGTACAGCATGCCGAGGATACCGAGGACGATGCAGGTCGGATACAGCGGATTGGAGACGGTTACGCCGGCCGCCCCGAGCGAACTGCCGACCGTGAACTCGACGGCCTCGTTGAAGCCCGAAAGGCCCAGCAGGAAGACGAACGTCGCGAAACTTATCGCGAAGGGCCAGATGCTGGCGTGGGATGGGTGTTTGTCGCCGAGGATGTAGTCGCTGGCCTCGTTGGTTTCGGTGTGGCCACCGTCCGCAGCAGCGTGGCCATCCTGCAGTTCGGGGCTGTCCTCGATGAACTCCAGATGGCCGCTGGCGTAGGAGGGGCGGCCGTCCCAGTTTTCCAGCGGCGGCGGCGAGGAGACGGCCCATTCGGCGCTGCGGGCGAACTTCCAGGGGTTGTCGGGTGCATCCTCGCCGCTGACGTAGGACTTAGTGAAGTTGTAGAACATGATGAAGAAGGAAAAGCCGAGCAGGAAGGCGCCGATGGTCCCGACCTGATGGGAGGTCATTAGCGACTGGCTGTACTCGAAGACCCGACGGGGGGTCTGCCACGCCGTGAACATCGAGAAGTAGACGACGTTGAAGCCGACGAAGAACAGGACGAAGTGGACCTTTCCGAGGAACTCATCGTACATCTTCCCGGTCATCTTCGGGAACCAGTAGTAGGCGGCACCGAACAGCGCGGTCGCGCCGCCGAACATGACGTAGTGGAAGTGGGCGACGACCCAGTAGGTGCCCCGGAACTCGTAGTCGAGGACGATAGCGCCGAGGAAGACGCCGGTGATGCCACCGAGGATGAACAACAGCAACGCGCCGAACGCGAAGAGGAACGGCGTTTTGAGTCGTATGCGTCCCTTCGCGAGGGTGTAGATGAGCGCGAAGACAAGCAGGTCGAACGGCAGGGAGATACCGATGGTCGTCGCCATCATCAGCGTCTTGATTTCGAGGTTGATGGTCGTCAGGAACATGTGGTGCATCCACACGAGGAACGACTGCAGCGAGATGAGGACGATGGCGATGATGACCCACTTGCGGCCGACGAGGCGGTTACCCGAGAACGTCTGGAACAACTCCAGCATTGCGCCAAGCGCCGGGAAGAAGACGATGTACACCTCGGGGTGGCCGAAGAACCAGAAGAGGTGGCCCCACAGCAATGAACCGCCCTCCGTCGCCGTGAAGTAGAGGCTCCCGAGCACGCGGTCGGAGGCGAGGATGAGACCCGTCCCTAGCAGGACGGCGAAGGCGAACAGCATCATCCAGACCGTCGCGAGGATGGACCACGTGAACATCGGCATGTCCATCAGGCCCATTCCCTCCGCCCGCGAGTGGTGGATAGTCGTCAGGAAGTTGACCGTCGAGGCGGTGACGCCGACGGTGAACATCGCAAGCGCGAGTATCGCGCCGGTCGACCCGATGGTCGGCGTGTAGGCCGGGACGTTCAGCGGCGCGTAGAGCGTCCAGCCAGCGTTCATCGTCCCGCCCTGGAAGAAGGAGATGCCGAGCAGGACGCCCGAAAGCGCGTACATCCAGTAGGACAGCGCGTTCAGCCGCGGGAACGCGAGGTCGTCGGCCCCGATCTGAAGCGGGACCAGGTAGTTCGCGAAGCCGAACGCGAACGGCGAGAGGAACCAGAAGACCATGATGAGCCCGTGGGCGGTGACGGTCTCGTTGTAGGCCATCCCCGAGAGGATGTTCACCGTCGGGTCCCACAACTGGACGCGCAACAGCAGCGCGAGGACGCCGCCGAAAAGCAGGAAGAAGGTCGAGGTGAGCAGATAGAGGATGCCGATGTCCTTGTGGTTGGTCGTCAGCAGCCAGCGCTTGACCGAACTGGAAGGCGGGAGTTCGCTCATTGGCCGTCACCTCCCTCGGAGCCACCGTTGCTGTCGTCCGATTCGCTCTCCGCGTACCACTCGTCGAATTCCTCTTGGTCCATGATGATTATCTCGCCGACCATCTGGGAGTGGCCGACGCCGCATAGCTCGAAGCACTCGATGCGATGGGTGCCCTGTTCGTCGGGGATGAACCACGTCGTGTCGGTCTGTCCCGGGATAGCGTCGGCCTTGACGTGCATCGACTGCACGCCGAAGGCGTGCCAGACGTCCCTGGAGGTGACGTGTAATCGTATCGTCGTGTTTGCCCCCTGCGGCACCCGGAGCGTGTTCTGTTCGACGCGGCCGTTGGGATACTCGAACTGCCAGCCGAACTGGTAGGCGGTCACCTCTATCTCCATCGCCTCGCCGCCGGTGTCGATATCCTCCGAGGGCCCCTGCTCGACGTAGAGCAACAGGCCATAGGAGTAGACGACGAGACTGATGACGATAATCGCGCTGAGGCCGAACGACATGAAGAGTTTCTTGCTCTTGCCGCCCTCCTGTCCGCGCGGGAGTTCGCCGAGTTGGGGCGCGTCGAATCCCTCGTCTTTCTCGCTGTCGGCCTCCGCGTCCTCGCCGCCGTCACGGTACTTGTACAGGTGATACAGCGTGTACGTGACGACGACGATACCGACGGTGGTACCGATGGCGAGAAAGACGAAGAATATCTCGGAGAACACCTCGGCTTGAGCCCGCCAGCTCTCCGGAACCGCGTGCTCTAATACGAGGGAATCAATCATGATATACTGTGACGTGGTATCTCTTGCCAGTAGAACCCACTTAGCTTTTGCGTGCGAACGGGGTGGACTCGTGCGATTTACCGGCGAAGGATATTTGTGTGTTGCAAGTTATCAGACCACATCTACAGGTGAGGACAGGATGGTAACGTCAGCGTTCGTCAGCGCGGTAGTAATGGGCCTGCTCATCGTCGGTGTCTTCGCTGCGACCGCGCGGTTGAACGCGTTTTCACCGCACTCTACGGAGGCGGCGAAACCCGAGGTCTATCGCGAAGGCGGACGACTGGCAGAACTGGAAGAACGGCCGGGCCTGTTGGGAACGGGGTTCGTCGTCGTCACGCTGCTTGTGGGCCTCGTTACCGTCGGCGCCGTCGGCGGGTTCCCGATGCTGTCGGGACTCAACCCCTTCTCGCTTATCATGGGCGGCATCGGCCTTATTGTGGCGTCGTTCCTCTTTCTGGGCCCCTACGCGGTGGTCCGACAGAACGGCCTCGGCAACGCCCTCGGCATCGGGGCCGGCATCGCCGGTCTCGGCTTCGCTTTTCTCGCGCTCATCGTCGCACAACTGGTCTACGGCGTTGTTTGAGTTTATAACGCCGTTCGGACCGACCGCGTAATCGCGTCGATATCGTACTCGTCCTCCGCCTTATCGAAGACCGTCTCCCCGTCGACCCGTACCTGAAAGACGCCACCGTCGCCCGTGACCAGCGCGACGCGGTCGATATCGGCACCGAACGTCGATAGCAGAACCTCCGCGGTATCGGTCGCACGGTTCAGGTGGCCACACGGGACGCAGTATTCGATTTCGACATCGCTCATACCCGTATCTACGGGTGGGCACTCATAAGCGCTGTCGGAGCCAGTCGAACCCGGGCCGCAGCGACAACAGGAGGACGGTGACGACGAAGACGACGGTGCCGACGCCGTAGGACTGGGCCGAGGCCGCGGCCGCCAGCGCCGCCCCGCCGCCGACGAACCCGCCGACCAGCGACGCGATGACCGGAAGCGTACAGGAGACACACGAAAAAAGCCCGAGGAGGCCGCCCGCGACCGCGCCGCGGGCCTCGACGGCCGTCGCGTAGACGAGATACGAAAGGACGGCGTAGCCAAACGCGGTGTAGGGGACGAGCGCGACCCGGACCGTCTCACCGGCGTAGAGAATCGACGGGTTCCAGCCCGGCGGCAACTGCGTGACCTGGACCGTCAGGCCGGTTGCGACAGGTCCGGCCGGGCCGACCAAACCGCCGACGAACGCGAGGACGGCGAAGTAGCCGACCGCAATCGCACCCGCGGCCCGTTTCGTCCCCCGACTCGACGGCGTCGGCGAGGTCCGAATCAGCGCCCACGTTCCGACGGCGAACCAGACGACCGGAAACAGCCAGATGCGGGTCGGCGTTCGGTCCGAAAGGACCGCAAAAAGCAACAGGAGTACGACGAGCGTGTTCGCGACGGTGCCCGCATACAGCAGCGCGCGCTTTCGTCGGTCCTCGAACGTTTCGAATCGTTCGCCGAGGTTCAGGCTCAGGTCCGAATTCATATCGCCAGTGTGTCGACGACGATGGCGACCAGAAGCAGGCCGAGGTACGCGTTCGAGGCGTGGAAGGCGCGGAACGCGGCGTCGTCGGTGCGCTCCCGATGGAGTCGCACGACGGTCCAGAGGAAGACCGCACCCAGCGACACCGTCGTCGCGGCGTAGAGCCACCCGAGATTCGACAGTGCGGTCAGGGCGGCGGCGCCCAGAAGCGTCGCACCGAGGTACAACAGGACGTGTTTTCGGGTCTCGGTCTCGCCGCGGACGACGGGCATCATCGGGAAACCGCCGCGCTCGTAGTCGTCCTTGTAGGCCAACGCGAGGTTGTAGAAGTGCGCGGGCGTCCACAGGAAGATGACGCCGGCCAGCGCGAGACCGACGACGCCGACCGATTCGGTCACCGCCGCGTAGCCGATAAGTGCCGGGAGGGCACCGGCAGCCCCGCCGATGACCGTGTTCTGTACCGTGTTCGGCTTCAACAGCAGCGTGTAGACGACGCTGTAGAAGACGATGGCCGCAAGCCCGAGGGCAGCCACGAGCAGGTTCACCGAGAGGAACGCCCACAGCGAGGCGACCGTCAGCAGCGCGCCGAAGGCGAGGGCGTTGCGGACCGGCACCTCGTGGGTCGCGACCGGCCGGTCGGAGGTCCGTTCCATCCGGCGATCGATATCCCGTTCGAGGACGTGGTTGTAGGTCCCAGAGGCGCCGATAGCGAGGACGCCGCCGCCGAGCGTGAGCAGGACCGTCCGGACCGTTGGCGTGCCGCCGAGGGCCATCCCGGCGCCCGCGACGAGACAGAGGAGCCACATCAGCCGCGGCTTCATCAACTCGAAATACGCCCACGCGGTCGCTTTGAGGCGGGCGAGTCCCGTTAGCGTCGTCGGACCGCCGGCCTCGACCGGCTCTTCTGGCAGGGCCGGTTCCGGGTCGGTGACGGGCGTATCGTCCGTGGCCGTCTCGGCTTCGAGTTGCCACGCCAGCGCGAGGACCAGGGCACCGAAGATACTCATCGCGACGAGGAGATGGAGGCCGCCGAACCCCGTACCGTTTGCGACGAGAGCCCCGACCGCAATCTGGGCGGGATACAGGAGGACGGCAGCAGCGAGGGCGACTTTCGCGCGGCCGTCGAGGTGACGCCAGCCGAAGACGGCCACCGCGAGGATGAGGAGGCCGACCACTCCGGCGGCCGCTCGATGGAGGAGGGCGACGAGGACTGCGGGGTTCGTGAGGTCGCCGCCGCAGAGCGGCCAGCCGTGGCAGGCGGCCGCCGCGTCGGCCAGCGCCGCCGTCGCACCGACGACCACGAGGACGTAGACGCCGACGACCGCCGCCGCGAGCAGCGACGTGGGGCGTTCGGAACGCATTAGCTAGCCACTTCGCCCGCGCGTACTTAGACCATGCGCTTCCGATAGTTGGCGCCGAAAGTCGGCAGTTACTTTAGCCGGTACTCCTAACCGCCGACAATGAGAGTTGCGCGCATCTTCCCGGTCGCCCTGCTGGGCTTTCTGGGCCTCCTCGCGGCCGACCCCGTGGCTGCGCAGAATTCAATCAACGACGAGCTCATCACGGACCTGAATCTGACGCTGCTGTACGCGGCGATTCCGATTACCATCTTGGTCGAGGCCGTGCTGATTTACGCCGTCGTCAAGTTCAAGGACAACGACGAGCCGCAGCCAACACAGGAGAACCGCCGACTCGAGATTACCTGGACGGTCGCGACGGCCGTCGTCCTGCTTTTCGTCGGCTTCGCCTCCTATCAGGTGCTGGCCGTCGAGGAAATCGGCAACCCCGTCGACAACGAGGAACGCCTCGAACCCACCGTCTCACAGGACCTCGAAGGCGCCGTCGGGCCCTATCCTGAGGAGGGAAACGCCGTCGAAATCGAGGTTGAAGCCTATCCCTACGCGTGGTCGGTGACCTACGAGGGGACCGACGTGACCACGACGAACGAGATACGGATACCGACAGACAGGCCGGTCTACCTCCATATCTACTCCAGCGAATGGCTCCACATGCTGCACGTCCCTGACATGGGCATCAAGCAGACGGCCTTCGTCGGCCAGTACAACACGGTCAAAACTGAGGCCTACGAGGAGGGCAACTACCAGTTCTACTGTACGGAATACTGCGGCGTCGGCCACTCCCAGATGAACGGCGAATTCATCGTCATGGACGGCGAGTCCTACGACGAGTGGCTTCAGGAACAGCAGAGCAGCGAATAACACCCGTTTTCTCCGTTCTCCGCTTCTCGACCTTTCCAGTACCGCGCAACTCTCGGTTTCAGGGTCGCGCCGGTGCCGGCATCCCCGTTAGTTCCGCATCACGCCGCTCGGCCGACTTGGCCGCATCGTACATCGCATACAGCCAGATGGCCGGGACCAGCACGAACCCGATGAATACGGTCAGCGAGAGGACGGCAAGCACGAAGGCGACGGCGAAGAAAAACCCCATATCTATCTCGCGTGCGTAGATGTGGCCGAGGCCGGGGAAGACCGCCGAGAGGACCGCTGCTATTAGCGGGTTTCGACCATCCAGCAGACTCTCGACGGCCGGTGACGACGGGGGCGACCGCTGTCGGACGCCGCACTCGGGACAGATTTCGGCGGCGCGTCGAATCTCGGACCCACACTCCCGGCAGTAAACGGTCGTCTCGGGGTCGGCGTTCGTCATGGCGCTACTACGGCAGGAACCGAGATAAACCTCGCTGGCCGTGGGGGCGTAGGGATTCGACCACATCGCGGATGTCCGAACGCATACGGCAACATACCACACACAAAAGTCGGGCGGTCCGGGCGCTTTGGGAGGGTTTTTACCCCTTCACTCGAATGTCCCGCGTATGAGCGTTGAGACCGACGACGGTCACGGCCACGACGGCGGCCACGACCACCACCTTCCGGCAGTCGAGGATTGGCCGCAGGGGTTCGGCGAGGCCTCCTGGTGGCCCTTCATCACGGCACTCGGTGGCTCCGGGTTCTACATCGGTGCCGCACTGTTCGTCCTCGGCCAGCCCGGCACCGACATCGTGCCCGCATCACTTGGACCGATAGTTTTCATCCTGAGCACGTTCGCGTTCCTCACGGGACTGTACGGCTGGCTTTACCACGCCTTCATCGTCGACTTCTGGTCCGGCGAAGCCGACGACTACGGCTTCCCGTTGAAACTGACGATGCTACTGTTCCTGGGGACCGAAGTCGCCACGTTCGGTGCCGGCTTCATCTACTACTTCTTCATCCGCGGGTCGGCCGTCTGGACTGAAGAAGCCCTCCCCGAACTGGTCGTCTCCGGTGACGTCCTCAGTTCGCTGGTCATCATCAACACCCTCATCCTGATCGCCAGTTCGATTACCATCCACTTCGCCCACCACGCCCTTCTGGAGAACAACCGCAAGCGGTTCGTTCGCCTCCTCGGCGTCACGCTCCTTTTGGGTGTTATCTTCCTCGGCGGGCAGGTCTACGAGTACTTCGAGTTCATCGTCCACGAAGGCTTCACGCTCACCGCGGGCCCCTACGGAACGGCCTTCTACGCGCTGACGGGCCTCCACGGCCTCCACGTCGGCCTCGGCGCGGTCCTCATCAGCATCGTCTTCATCCGCTCGCTGTTCGGCCACTACTCCGCCGAAAAGCACGTCTCGGTCAGTACCGTCTCGATGTACTGGCACTTCGTCGACATCGTCTGGGTCTTCCTCGTCGTCGTGCTGTACGCCGGCGCCATCATCTGAGTCCACTTTTTGCACGCTCGGCGCGGCTTCGCCGCGCCTCGCGGTCATCAGATTCCGCAGTAATCTGATGGGCAATCAGACCGCGCAGCGGTCTGATAACGGCAAAAACGTGTGGGGAATATGCGCGCGCTCCTTCCAGCCGCTCAGCCTCCCTGCGGTCGGCTGAGCGTTAGTCAGTCGGCGCTACGGCACTTTGCTTCGCTCGGTGCCGGGAACCGCCTCGGGGGCGTTCTTCGAACGCCCCACTCGGCGGATACTTTTTCGTCGCTTGCGAACCCAGCGCGAATCCCTCGGATGATAGTCTGCCATCGCCTTTCGCAAGGTACTCCCAACACCGTTCCCAAGTCGCGATAATGAGCCGTCGTCGCCGCTTCCTGTTGGTCGCCGTCGGGGTGTTCGCTGGCCTCGTCGGGTCGGTCGCCGCCCACGGCGCCGGTCTCGCGAGCGCGCCCGACCGCGGGACCGACGTACCGACGTGGCTGTTCCTTCTGACCGGCGGGGGCGTCATCGGCGCCTCCTTCCTGCTGGCTTCCTTCATCACCGACCGGTCGTTTATCCGAGCGATTCATCGCTCCCGCGGGCGATGGACCCCACCAGCCAAGGGGACGATTCGACGCCTCGGTGGCGTCATCGGCGTCATTGGCCTCGGTTTCGTCCTTGGGGTCGGCTTCTTCGGGCCCCGAGAAGCGCTGTACAACGCCGCCGTCCTCCTCGTCTGGGCCGGGTGGTGGTCCGGCTACGCGATGACGACCTATCTGGTCGGCAACAGCTGGCCGCTCGTCAATCCGTGGCGCGCAATCGCCGAGGCGCTGCCGTCGCTGGACCGCGAGTATCCCGAACGGTTCGGGGCATGGCCCAGCGTCGTCGGCCTGCTCGCGCTCGTCTGGTTGGAAGTCATCAGCCCCGTTGCCGACCGCCCGCGGATTCTGGCCGGCGTCGTACTCGGCTACACACTCCTCACGCTCGCGGGCGCTGTCGTCTTCGGCCCGGTGACGTGGTTCGAGACCGTCGACCCGATCGCCCGCGTATTCCGGTATTTCGGCCGCGTCGCGCCGCTTCACTACGACGACGGCATCCGGGTTCGCTTGCCGGGGGCAGGCCTCAACGAGACGGCGCTCGTCTCCGACCGCAGCGAGGTGGGCTTCGTCGTCGCCATCCTCTGGGTGACCACCTACGACGGCCTCGTCGCCACGCCGCCGTGGCGCCGCTTTGCCGTCACCGTCGTCGAAGCCGGCGTGCCGGCACACCTGCTGTATCCGGCCGCACTGGTCGCCGGCTACGCCGTCTTCCTGGGCGTCTTCCGAGTTGCCGCCGTCTACAGCAAGCGACACGCCCGGACCTACACGTCCGCCGACGCGCTGGCACGGCGGTTTGCCCCGCCGCTGCTCGCCATCGCGGCCGGCTATCACCTCGCGCACTTCCTCGGCTACTTCGTCGAACTGTCGCCGGCTCTGTTCCGCGCGCTGGCGGCACCGCTTGCGCCGCCAGCCCCGGTTGCCGTCGTCTTGCCGTCGTGGTTCACCGGGGTCGAAATCGCGTTCGTGATTCTCGGCCATCTGCTGGCCATCTGGGCGGCCCACGCGGCCGCTTACGAGGTCTTCCCCGGCAAGATGCAGGCCATCCGCAGCCAGTATGCGGTCACGCTGGCGATGGTCTGTTACACCATGCTCAGTCTCTGGATCGTCACGCAACCGTACGCCACACCACCCTACGTCTCCTGAGATGTCCACCGAAAACACCCCATCCGAGTCGACTCGAACGCCGCCGCCGGATGCCCCCGACGAACCGGCGACCTGCGAGTACTGCGGCGAGCGCTTCGTCGAAGACGACCTGCTCGCACTCCACCGCGGACAGGCACACGAGGGCGACCTGAACGAGGCCGAAATCGAAGCCTACCGGGAAGCCCGCGAGAGCGAACGTGACGAGGTTCGGCTGTTCCGCCTGCAGGCGCTGGCGGCGCTCGTCGCTATCTACTTCGGCTTCATCTTCGTCTACGCGTTCGTCATCTGAAACGGCTCCGGGTCCGGAACCGACGGTCATTTGAGGCGGTAGTCCAAGGGATACGCATGGAAGCGGAACCGGAACCGGGCGTCTCCGAGCGCTACGAGAAGACGAGCGCGTGGCCGCTCGTGGTCGCGTTCGGGCTCGTTCTCAGTGAAATCGGAATCCTGTTCAACCTCTATCCCGTCGCCGTCGGCGGCCTCGTCATGTTCGTCGCCAGCATCGCTGGCATCGTCAATGAGGCGGGATACGTGACTCGACCCTGGCGGCTTCTCGCGGGACTCGGTGTCACGCTCGCCGTCGTCGGGATGCTCGTCGTCTCGACGCAGGTCGACGGCGGCCTGTCGGCGTACATCGCCCAAGCGTCGATGTCGAATCAGATCAGCCAGCGCGGCTTTACCATCGCCGCGACGGGCGTCGTCGTTGTCGTCGCCGGCCTCGTCGCTCCGCGCGTTCTGAATCAGTAATCTCTTAGTGTATCTCTCCAAACCCACGAACAATGAGTGAACGAACCTTCGACCGGGAGACCCTGCTTGACCTGTTCGTCAACGCCATCCCGCTCGGCATCCTTCTGTTCTTCGTGGTGCTGTACGCGGTCGTCGCACCGTTCCCCGAGAACTCGGTCGTCCTCGTCGTCCAGCTGTCCATCATCTCGCTGACGGCGCTCGGACTGGCGATTCTGACCTACTACTCCGGGAAGGCCATCAGTACCGCCGAAAAGGAGGCGGGCGAATCCATCCCGCCCGGCTACTCCGAAGCGGACGCCGAAGTCGCAGGCATGCCCGGCGAGGAAGCCGGAGAAGCCACCGAGTAACGCACCCCTCCGTTCTCCGAGTTCGTTTCGAGCCGCTTAGTCCCGGATTCGTGCAGGCAAAATCATCCGACAGGGCGGCGGCATAACGCAACCTTTCTTTACCCATGGTCCTACACCTCGCCTAGATACACATGGCTGCAGAACAGCTTGCGCTAACTGTTCTCATGGGGGTGCTCCTCATCGCGGTGTTCGCGATGCTGGGCCGCATGGAGAACTGGCGCAGTTACACTTCGCTGGCAAGCGGCGAGGCGAGCGCGGCGGGCCACGGCCACAAGCCCCCGGGTATCGTCCGCTGGTTGACGACGGTCGACCACAAGGATATCGGGATACTGTACGGGACCTACGGCGTCATCGCGTTCCTCTGGGGCGGCGTCGCCGTGCTGTTGATGCGCATCGAGTTGTTCACGCCCAACTCGACCCTCATCGAACCCTCGTTCTACAACGCGCTGTTGACGAGTCACGGCATCACGATGCTGTTCCTCTTCGGGACGCCCATCATCGCCGCTTTCTCGAACTACTTCGTTCCGCTGCTCATCGGCGCGGACGACATGGCGTTCCCGCGTATCAACGCCATCGCCTTCTGGCTGCTGCCGCCGGGGGCGCTGCTCATCTGGGCCGGCTTCTTCGCGATGCCGCTCGATTTGGGTATCGCCCCCGCCCAGACGTCCTGGACGATGTACGCCCCGCTGTCGGTCGACCAGCCCAACCCGGGCGTCGACCTGATGCTTCTGGGTCTCCATCTGACCGGTATTTCAGCGACCATGGGTGCGATTAACTTCGTCGCGACCATCTTCACCGAGCGCGGCGACGACGTCACCTGGGCCAACCTCGACATCTTCAGCTGGACGATTCTCACCCAGTCGGGGCTCATCATCTTCGCGTTCCCGCTGCTCGGGAGCGCGCTCATTATGCTGCTTCTCGACCGGAACTTCGGGACGACGTTCTTCGCCGTCGAGGGCGGCGGACCCATCCTCTGGCAACACCTCTTCTGGTTCTTCGGCCATCCGGAGGTGTACATCCTCGTCCTGCCGATGATGGGGCTGGTCTCGTGGATTCTGCCGAAGTTCGCCGGCCGGAAGATCTTCGGCTTCAAGTTCGTCGTCTACTCGACGCTCGCTATCGGTGTGCTCTCCTTCGGCGTCTGGGCCCACCACATGTTCGGCAGCGGGATGGACCCCCGTATCCGGGCGTCGTTCATGGCGACGTCGCTTGCCATCGCGATTCCCTCCGCAGTCAAGACGTTCAACTGGATCACGACGCTGTGGAACGGTAACGTCCGCCTGACAGCGCCGATGCTGTTCTGTCTCGGCTTCGTCTCGAACTTCGTTCTCGGGGGCATCACCGGCGTCTTCCTGGCGGCGATTCCGGTGAACCTCGTGCTCCACGAGACGTACTACGTTGTCGGCCACTTCCACTACATCGTCATGGGGATGATTACCTTCGCCGGCTTCGGTGCCGTCTACTACTGGTTCCCCATCGTCACCGGGAAGATGTACCAGCGCACCCTCGCGAAGTGGCACTTCTGGCTGTCGATGATCGGCGTCAACATCACCTTCTTCGCGATGCTCGTCGCCGGCTACCTCGAAATGCCGCGCCGGTATGCGACCTACGAGTTCGACCCCGCACTCGCGCCGCTGGCCGAAATCACGCTGCTGCACCGTGCGATGACCGTCGGCGCCTTCCTCATCGCCATCGGGACGGTCATCTGGCTGTGGAACATCGTCCAGTCGTGGGCCGAAGGCCCCGAGGTCACCGACCCCGACCCGTGGGACACCAAGCAGTACGGCCTCCACGGCCGTGAGTTCGCCTGGTTCGAAGACCAGCTCGAAGAGGAAGGCCTGCTGGCGACCACCGACGGCGGCGAGGACGAAGACGTCGCAACCGACGGCGGTACGACCACCGACGACTAACCGCGTTCCGCTTTTCTCGCTGGACTGACAGACCTGCTTTTCCGGAGGTTCCCACCGCGAACTAGTCCACAGTAGGCACTGACAGAGGAAAACCGAGGACAGTACGTCCTCGTTGGTCAAAAACGGCTCGGATGGTGGCTATTGGGCTGAGCTGTGCCGCACGAATCGGCTTAAATCGACGTCAGCACCAGAATCAGCCCGGTCGCTGCCATCAGTAGTGCGACCCCGACGAGGACGAACAAGAGGTACTCCTTTTCGGTGAACGTCCGGCGTTCCTCGGCCATAGTTGGTGTTGGAACCACCGCGTCAAAAGGGTTTCAGAACGGCCGCGATTCCGAAGGCTCATCGGGGCCCCAGACGTAGACGACGACGTGACGGAAACCGACACCGAAGGCCTCGGTGGCCACCGCATCATCATCTTCCTCTATGTCGTCGTCGTGAGTGTCGCCGGCTTCATGGGCGCAGTCATCGGGAGTATCGGGCTTCGGGACCTCGAAGCCGTCTCGTTTTTCGGCCTCGTTACTTTCCAGCCGACGCCGTTCGGGCTGGCCGCGTTCGGCATGACCACTGTCGGGACGGTTCTCGGTATCCTGCTCGTACTCGTCGTCGGCGTTTCGGAGCGCTACGTCGACGACGTCTGATAAGCGAAAGCGATTACCACGGCCGTCTCGGAACTATTGGATATGTACCACGTCGTGATGGCGGTCGCCAAGGACGACGAGGGGCTCGCGGCGAAGGTCGACACTATCGCGGGCCTGCCGTCGGCGACCGACGCGGTCCGAGTGACGCTCGTCCACGTCCACGAAGCGGACGCGGTGGGCGAAGAGCCGGTTGCGAACCAGCCCGCCGTCGCGGAGGCACTGGAGTTGTGTTCCGAGGCGGAACTGCAGGTAGATACCTACGGTCTCATCGCGGAGACGGTACCGGAGGGACTCGTCGAGGCCATCGAAAAGCTGGACCCGGACCTCGTCTGTCTGGGCGGTCGCCGACGTTCGCCGGCCGGCAAGCGGCAACTCAAACCCGGCGCACAGGAGGTCATCCTCCAGTCCGGCGTCCCCGTCGTGATTGCCGGCGAACTCGACCATCAGGTTCCCCGAACCTGACGGCTATCCCTGTCCGACCATCCGGTCTTCGTCGTCCCACTCCTCCTGTCTGAGTTCGAACTTCTGGACCTTGCCCGTCGCCGTCGTCGGGAGTTCCTCGACGAACTCGATACGCCGAACCGTCTTGTAAGATGCCAGTTGCTCGCGCGTGAACGCGACGAGTTCGTCCCCGGTGACACCCGGCTCTTCGGGGTCGCCGTTGGCGGGGACGACGAAGGCCTTCGGCGTCTCACCCCACTCGTCGCTCGGCGAGGGGATGACCGCCACGTCGTCGACCGCCTCGTGTTCGAAGAGGGTATCCTCCAGTTCGATAGAGGAGATGTTCTCGCCGCCGGAGATGATGATGTCCTTCTTGCGGTCCTGAATCGAAATCATCCCGTTTTCGTCGATGGTCGCGAGGTCGCCCATGTGATAGTAGCCCTCGATGCGGTCGTTGAAGGCCTCCTCGGTGGCGTCGGGTTTCTCCCAGTAGCCTTCCATCACCTGATTGCCGCGGACGACGATCTCGCCGATCGTCTGGCCGTCCTGAGCCACGTCGTTGCCGTCCTCGTCGACGACCCGGACCTCGGTGCCGAGATAGCCGAGCCCCTGCTTTTTCTTGACCGCGAAGCGGTCGGCGCTGTCGCCCTCGAAGTGCCGGCGGGCGTCGGAGGTAGTGATAAGCGGGCCCGTCTCCGTCGCGCCGTAGACGTGCTTGAGATACCAGCCGAACTCGTCTTCGACCGTCCGGATTGTCGCCTCGGGCGGGGCGCTTCCCGCGGTTGCGACGCGCACGTCGCGAGCGCCGGTCGTCTCGGGGGCCCGCTCCTCGTAGTAGCTGATAAGCTGGTTGAGGACGGTCGGTGCGGCACAGAAGTAGGAGACGTCCTCGGCAGCGATGGTCTCGAAGATTCCCTCGACGTCGACCCCGCGGGTACAGACGTGTTTGGCGCCGAGACCGGTCACGGCGTAGATGTGGCCCCAGCCGTTGACGTGGAACATCGGCAGCGTCCACAGATAGGTGTCGTCATCGGAGATCTCCTGATGGATGGAGATGAGATAGGCGTGCAGGGTCTCAGCCCGGTGGGTCCGCATGACACCCTTCGGGTCGCCCGTCGTCCCCGAGGTGTAGTTGATGGTGATGACATCGTCCTCGTCCATCGTCGGCCGCTCGTAGTCGCCGTCGTTGTCCAGCCACGCCTCGAAGTCGTCCCAGTCGCCGTCGACTGCCTCGGGGTCGTTGGTCACGAACAGGTCGGTCGGGACCTCGTCGCGAATCGCCTCGATTTTGTCGGCATACTCGTAGTCGGCGTACACTGCCGACACGCCCGCGTTTTCGAGGATGTATTTGAAATCGTCGGGCGTCAGTCGATAGTTCAGCGGCGTGTGAATCGCGCCACACTGCATCGTCCCGTAGGCGGCTTCCAGATGGAAATGCGTGTTCGGGTCGAGCACGGCCACCCGGTCGCCCTTCTCGATACTGCGTTCCTGCAGGGCCGCCGAAAACCGGTCGGCGCGGTCGCCGAGTTCCGCGTAACTGTATCGCTCCCCCGTCGTCGCCACGACCGCTTCCTCGTCGCCGTAGTGTCGCCGGGCGCGGTCGAGGAAGTCGGTCACGAGCAATGGCTTGTGCATGCGTGCCAACGTATAGACGGAAACGCGTTAACTGTTTTGTACTGACAGCAGGCGATTTTTCCGCCAGAACGCCGCGGTACTGACCGGTAGTTCGTCGAAGGAATCGAGGGGACGGTCCGTGGACGCTCAGGCCAGCCCGATGGCTTCCTGATAGGCGCCGTGGTGGTCCTCGAAGACCTCCATAATCTCGCCCATCGTGGCGTAGGCTTTCACCGCGTCGATGATGGCCGGCATGACGTTCTCGTCGCTCTCGATAGCCGCCGACAGGTCATCGAGCGCGGCGTCCACCGCGTCGTCGTCACGTTCCTGCTTGACCTCTTTGAGGCGGTTCAGTTGCCGGTCGCGGGTCTCGGGGTCGACTTTCAGGATGTCCGGGTCGGCCTCCTCGTCGATCTGGTATTCGTTGACGCCGACGACGACTTCCTTGCCCGCGTCGACGCGCTTTTGGTACTCGTAGGACGCCTCCTGAATCTCCCGGTGGAAGTAGCCCTGTTCGATACCCTCGAGGACGCCGTCGCGGACCGAGCCGTCGCCGATTTCCTTGATTTCCTCGATGTAGGCCATGATTTCGGCTTCCATCTCGTTGGTCAGTTTCTCGATGGCGAAGGAGCCGCCCATCGGGTCGACGATGTCAGCGACACCAGACTCCTCGGCGAGAATCTGCTGGGTCCGAAGCGCGACCCGGACGGCATCCTCGCTCGGCAACGCCAGCGCCTCGTCGTAGCTGTTGGTGTGGAGGCTCTGGGTCCCACCCAGCACCGCAGCCATCGCCTGGACGGTGGTGCGGACGATGTTGTTCAGCGGCTGTTGGGCCGTCAGGCTCTGGCCGGCCGTCTGGGTGTGGAACTTCAGCCGCTTTGCGGCGTCCGTCTCGGCGCCGTACCACTCCTCCATGACGTTGGCATAGACCCGACGGGAGGCCCGGAACTTGGCGATTTCCTCGAAGATGGAGTTGTGGGAGTTGAAGAAGAAGGACAGGAGTGGTGCGAACTCGTCGACGTCCATTCCGCGGTCCATACAATCCTCGACGTAGGCGAACCCGTCGGCGAGCGTGAAGGCGGCCTCCTGAGCGGCGGTCGACCCAGCCTCGCGGATGTGATAGCCCGACACCGACACCGGATGGAACTTCGGCGTTTCCTCGACGGCGAACTCGATGGTGTCGGTCACGATATCGAGGGAGGGTTCCGGCGGGATGACCCACTCTTTCTGCGCGATGAACTCCTTGAGCATGTCGTTCTGGAGGGTCCCACGAATCTCCTCGCGGTCGAGGCCCTGCTGGTCCGCGAGCGCGATATACATCGCGTAGATGACCGGCGCGGAGGGGTTGATGGTAAACGACGTCGAGATTTCGCCGATATCGATCCCGTCGAAGAGGATTTCCATATCCCGCAGCGTGTCGACGGCGACGCCCTCCTTGCCGACTTCCCCCTCGCTCATCGGGTGGTCGGAGTCGATACCCATCAGGCTCGGCATGTCGAAGGCCGTCGACAGGCCGGTCTGGCCCTCGTCGATGAGATAGTGGAACCGCTCGTTGGTCTCCTCGGCGGTGCCGAAGCCCGCGAACTGCCGCATCGTCCACGTCCGACCGCGATACATCGTCGGATAGACGCCACGCGTGTAGGGCGGTTCGCCGGGGAAACCGAGGTCCTCGTCATAATCCATATCGGCGACGTCTTCCGGCCCGTAGAGGCGGTCGACCTCGTGGTTCGAGACGGTCACGAAGTCCTCTTTCCGCTCGCCACGTTCCAAGAAGGGGTCGAGCGTGTCGTCTTCCCACCGCTCTCGCTCTGCACGGATTTCCGAAAGGTCCTCCTCGTCGAACATGACCAGTTTTTCGGATGGGGCAGATATGAAGGTTGGCGTCGATATGTCGGCCTACTGGTCCTGATTCTGCTGGAGGCGCTTGGTGGTCTCCACGAGCGGGTGGTGGGCGTAGTCGACTTCCTGAATGTCGTCGATTGATTCGAGGTCGCCTTTCCGTGCCGTTTCGGCCATGCCGAGTTTGACCCGCTCGTCGAGGACGATGACGTAGGCGTCGATTTCGTCGATGCCGAGTCGGTCGGCCGCTTTCACGCGGTGGTGCCCGTCAGCCAGCAGGAGTTCGCCCGCGTTGTCGATGACTACGAGCGGTTCGGCGAGGCCGTTTTCCAGTTCGTAGGTTCGGCCTTCCAGTTCGTCCGTGTAGACTTTCGTCTGGGTCGGCGTCAGTTCCGAGAGCTGGACCGTGCGACGCTCCTCGGTGGCACCGACGCCGTGGATGCTTTCGAGCGTCTGCATCAGTTTCCCCACCTTCTCGGGGGTCGCCCGCTCGATCTGGGAGCGGATGACATCCGCGTTCGAGATGATGCCGACGAGATTGCCGGCGTCATCGACCACGGGAAGCCGCTGAATCCCCGACCGGAGGATGACGCGAGCGGCGTCGTTGATCTTCATCTCGGGGTGGGCGACGATGATGTCCTCGGTCATCACCTTGAAAATCGGCTCGTGGTCCTCGGCGAGCAGCAGGTCGCGGGCGCTGACGAACCCGTCGACGCGGCGGCCGTCACAGACCGGGAAGCCGCTGTGGGCGTCGCTGTCGGCGATTCGTTTGGCTACCTCGCCGACGGTATCGTCCGGCGATACCGTATCGACGTCGCGGGTCATGTAATCCTTCACCCGCGGCTTGTCCTCGTAGAGACCGTCTTCGGGCTCGTCGTCCATCAACCGGATGAAGGAACCGACGCCGCAAAAAGTTCACTCACCGACGTCCGTCCCGAGGAAATCCGCATAGACCGCCGTCGCGGGGCGGTTCAACTCGATACCGAGCGTTTCGAGGAACCGTTCGGTGATGACTTCCTCGATGACGTCGCCGTGTTCGTCCTCGTCGGCCTCCTCGACGAGCATCCCGACCGGAATCTGTGCGCCGGCCATCTCCGCGTGGCCGCCGGCGCTGCCGATCTGGCTGAAGGCGTCCCGGAGCGCCTCGCCCAAATCGAGGTCCGTCCCGCGCGACCGCGCCGAGGCGTACACCGTCTCCTCGGTGTAGCCGAACACGAGCGTCGTCGAGATACCGTCCATTTCGAGGAGTTTGTCCGCCGCCTGCGCGAGGGCGTCGCGGTCGTGAATCTGCCCGACGCCGGTCGTCAGCACGCCCTCCTCGACGCGCCGGTTCGTGATGGCGCCGGCGATTATCTCCAGCGTCTCGGCGGTCACGCTCGGGGATTCGATGCGCTGGAGCGCGCCGCTGTCGGCCCGGTCGACCAAGCGGGCGGCCGCCTCGAAGTCCGCAACCGAGACCTCTCGGCTGAAATCGTTCGTGTCGGTCTGAAGGCCGTAGAGTAGCCCCGTCGCGATATCCTCGGGCGGGTCGATACCCAACTGGTCGAAATACCCCGCGACGAGCGTGCTCGTCGACCCGACGCTACTCCGGAGGTCGACGAATCGGGCCTCGACGGGCGCCCGCGGCGGGTGGTGGTCGATGACGATATCGATGGGCGTCGATTCCGGCAAGCCGTCGTTGATGCCGGGTCTGGAGTGGTCGACGAGCGCGAAGCCCGCGAACTCCTCCTCGAGGTCGACCTCGTCGGTCAGATTGCGGAGGTCGTACTCCAGAAGGTTGACCAGTGCCCGGTTCTCCTGATGGTTGATGTTGCCGTAATAGCAGGGCGTCGCGTCGGTGCCGGTCGCCTCCGCGATTCGCGTCAGGCCGACTGCCGAGGCGATGGCGTCCGGGTCGGGGTTGTCGTGGGCGACGACTGCGAGCGTCCCGTCGATATCCCGCAGGATGCGTTTGAGCTTTCGCGTCCGAATCCCCTCGTCGCCCGCCCGCTCCAGCAGGTATTCGGTGGTTTCTGCGGCCGGCTCTATCGTTCTATCGGCGATGTCCTCGACGGTGTTCCGGTCGGCGTCGGTCATCCCCGTGCCGAGACACGTCAGCAGGAACGCGTCCGGATAGGCCTCGTTGGCGGTTCGGGTCAGCGAGAGGCGCCGGGCGTCCTCGTCGGGGGCGACGATGACCGAATCGACCGACCCTGCGACAGTCCGGAGGCCGTCCGCGTCGGTCGTTTCGAGCGACCGCGCGTCGATGCCCTCCTCGCGGAGCGAGTCGGCGCGTCGCTCGTCATCGACGACGACGACCAGCGACTCCGGCCGGCGTGCCAGTCGCTCGACGAGCGGCAAGCCGACCGACCCACACCCCAGCACCAACCGGTCCATGCGTAGCGCTGGGAGCGGGAGCGTCTAAAACGTGCGGAAAAAGACGTGCGGAACGTTATCCCTGCAGGACCGCCGCGGCCGCGTCGAAAGCGGCCGTATCGAAGACGGCGAGACCGGGCAGCAGGGCGACGGTCATGACCGCGGCGATGAGAATCGCCGCGTACAGGGCCGTCGGATAGCTCTCGATTTCGCGCGGTTCGTCGGCTTCCTCGAGCCACATCGCCTTGATGACGCGGCTGTAGTAGAAGAGGCTCAGCGCGCTGTTGACCGCGCCCACGAGGGCGAGCCACCAGACGCCGGCGCCGACCGCGCCCGCGAAGAGGTAGTACTTCGAGATGAAGCCGCCGCCGACCGGCAGGCCGGCCAGCGAGAACAGGAAGACGGTCATCGCGACACAGGCCAGCGGCGCCTCCTTGGCGAGGCCGTTGTAGTCGCGGAAGGTCCGACCGACGTCCCAGTACTCGACGAGGGCGATGAACAGGAACGCGCCCGTGTTCATGAAGCCGTAGACGAGCAGGTGAATCATCCCGGCACCGAGGACTGTCGCTTCCGTGCCCGGGCCGCCGATGCCCGTCAGCGCGGCAAGCGCGATGAGGACGTAGCCGGCGTGGCCGATGCTCGAATACGCGAGCATCCGCTTGACGTTCTCCTGGGTGGCCGCCGCGAAGTTACCCACCGTCATCGTGAGGACGGCGAGAATCTGGAAGGCGAGCACCCAGTCGATGGCGTAGACCTCACCGGCGATAGCGTCGATGGGGAACGCGACCACGAAGACGCGGAACGCGACCACGAAGCCGGCGGCCTTCGAGGCCGACGAGAGGAACGCCGCGATGGGTGCGGGCGCGCCCTCGTAGGCGTCGGGCGCCCAGAAGTGGAACGGCACGGAGGCCGTCTTGTACGCGAACCCGGCCAGAATCATCAGGACGCCGATGCCGAAGACGCCGGGATAGTCGGCCGCGGCCGTGCCGGCGGCCGCCGCCACGTCGGGCAGCAGGAGGCTTCCGGTCGAGGCGTAGACCAGCGAGATGCCGTAGACCAGGATGGACGACGACAGCGCGCCGATGAGGAAGTACTTCAGGCCCGCCTCGACGGAACCGCGGTTGTGTTTGAGATAGGCCACCAGCGCGTAGGAAGGCAGGGAGGCCAGCTCCAGCGAGACGAAGACGACGGCGAGGCTGTTGGCAGAGGCCATGATGGACATGCCGGTCGCCGCCAGCAGGACGAGCAGATAATACTCGGCCTGATGTGCGAGGTCCCGGATGTAGTCGATGGAGCCGAGCGTGACGAGCGCGGTCACGCTTCCGAAGATGAACGTGAACAGGAGGCTCATCCCGTCGACGACCAGTTGGCCCTGGAAGAGTTCGACGCCACCCTCGGCGGCGCCGGACAGCAGCAGGATGCCGGAGATGGCCATCGCGACGACCGAACCGCCAGTCGCGATAGCTGCGAGCACTCCTTGGTGGGTACTATCCGGGTCAATAGCGTCGACGACGAACAGCGCCAGCGCCGCGAGGACGAACGCGCCGACCGGCGATAACAGCAGCCAGTTACTCAGATGCTCCATTAGAGGTCACCTCCGAATTCGATAACGTCGATTGTGGCGTCCCGAATCATCTCGAAGAAGATGTCGGGAGCCGTCCCCAGCGCGATGATGAGGAGGACGAGCGTCACCAGCGGCACCACGTCGTGGACGGGCGCGCGGGTGATTTCGTAATCAGTTTCGAGCCGGAAGGGCCCGAACAGCGACCGCTGCATCGCCCACAGCAGGTAGCCGGCGACGATGACGATACCGAACATCGCCACTGCGGTAAACAGCGGCGCGCTCGGCAGGACCGTCGACTCGAAGGCGCCGAGGAAGATGAACAGTTCCGCGGCGAAGCCGGCCATCAGCGGCAGGCCCATGTAGCCGAACGCGCCGGCGACGAAGACACCCGACGTGACGGGCATCTTGTCGGCGATACCCGACATGTCACCGACCATCCGGGTGTGGGTCGTGTTGTAGATGACGCCGACCGTCATGAACAACAGCCCGGAGATGAGGCCGTGGGCGATCATCTGGAAGGTCGCGCCGCCGACGCCGTAGACGGTGTAGGCGACGAGTCCGAGGATGACGTAACCCATCGACGACACCGAGGAGTACGCAACGATGCGCTTGAGGTCCGACTGCGCCAGCGCGAGCAGCGCGCCGTAGATGATCGAGATCACGGCGATAGCCGCGATGGGGACTGCGAGCGTGGCGGCCTGCTCGGGCAGCATCGTGAAGTTGAACCGGAGCAGGGCGTAGGTACCCATCTTCAGGAGGACGCCGGCCAGCATGACGGATGCGGGCGTCGGCGCCTCGACGTGGGCGTCCGGCAGCCACGTATGGACCGGGACGACGGGGACCTTCACCGCGAAGCCGATGAACATGGCGATGAAGGCCAGCAGGGCCAACGTCTCAGGGCCGAGCGGGCCGAGTGCCCCGAGTTGGCCGGCCCGGAGCGCCTGTGCGACCGCCGGCAAGCCCGTCGTGGAGACGGCGCCACCGAGGCCGAACAGGAGCGCGAAGTAGCCGACGAACATCACCAGCGAGGCGATGTTCGTGTAGACGAAGAACTTGATCGCCGCGTACTTCCGGCGCGGGCCGCCCCAGACGCCGATGAGGAAGTACATCGGAACGAGGACGGCCTCCCAGAAGACGAACCAGAGGATGAAATCCAGCGCGCCGAAGACACCGATGAGGCTCGCCTCCATGAACAGCATGAGGCCGTAGAACTGGCTCTGCCGTTCGTCGATGGGCGTCCACGCACTCAGGATGGCCAGCGTCGTCAGGACCGTCGAGAGGACGACAAGCGGCAGCGAGATGCCGTCCAGCCCCATGTGGTAGTTGACCGCGTAGGGACCGAGTTCGAGCCACTCGAAGAACGTCTCGTAGGCGATGTCGCCGCCCAGCAGGGCGTTACCGCTGCCGTCGAAGGCGGCGTACATGTACAGCGAGATGACGAGCGGAACGAGGCTGACGCCGAAGGCGAGTTTCTTCGCGTAGCGGTTCGGGGCGACGAAGACGCCCACGGCGCCGAGCAGACACAGCGCGATGAGGGCTTCGATGTACATTCAGAACCACCCCCCGAGCGCCGCGAAGACGCCCAGCAGTACGAGCAGGCTGAGCACGAGCAGCGCTGCGTAGTTGGTTACGATACCTGTCTGAAGCCGACGCAGGCGGTCGCCGGAGAAGAGACTCACGCTGGAGACCGCGTTGACCGCGCCGTCGATGACACCCTGGTCGAAGGTGTCGGCGAGACGCGAAACGCGGAGCGTGAGGCCCTCGGCGAGCCATACCTGATACTCGTCTTGGTAGTAGTTGTGCATGAGCAGCGTCTGAATCCCGCCGAGTTTCTCGGTGTGACGGGTCGGTTCGGCACCGCGGTAGAGGAAGAACGCCGACCCGGCGCCGGCCAG